>NZ_JAHPTH010000003.1:0-402792 GCF_025514195.1 Acinetobacter sp. WU_MDCI_Abxd143 | reverse complement strand
GATCGCGGTGGCCGCTCAGGTGGTCGAGGTCGTGGCCGCAGCCGTGATGACGACGATGATGACGATCGTGGTGGCCGATCAGGTGGTCGAGGTCGTGGTCGCAGCCGTGATGACGATGATGATGATGATCGCGGTGGCCGCTCAGGTGGCCGAGGCCGAGGTCGTAGCCGTGATGACGACGACGATGATGATCGCGGTGGCCGCTCAGGTGGTCGAGGTCGTGGCCGCAGCCGTGATGACGACGATGATGACGATCGTGGTGGCCGCTCAGGTGGTCGAGGTCGTGGTCGCAGCCGTGATGACGACGATGATGATCGTGGTGGCCGCTCAGGTGGTCGAGGCCGTGGCCGCAGCCGTGATGACGACGATGATGACGATCGCGGTGGCCGTTCAAGCGGACGAGGTCGTGGTCGCAGCCGTGATGACGACGATGATTATGATGGCCGCGGTCAAAACTCGCGTAATCAAAAACGTGATGCCTACGGACGTTTTACGTCTTAAGCAGAATGTTTTAAAAACAAAGGAGGCTTTTGCCTCCTTTGTTTTTAGCTTACTTACTGTATTTACTGAGGGAGAGGTTGTAGGCCTTTTACAATATCAAGATATTCAGACCCGTTTAACCAAAAAGATTTTTTCAAAAAAAGTGTTGTCATAATACTTTCGGCTGCTTCGCTATCTGGATTTTCACAAAACAATCCGTAGCTTTCACCTAAAACCGTCTCATTTTCAATGAGACGGATATAGTAAGCATGTTGCTCATTTGCATAACCTAAAACCGCATCACGTTGATTTTTCATTTCGCATGTCTCCATACCAAAAACTGAATTTAACCAGAATGTTAAGTGTTCAGAATCTCATTTGACAAAAATCAAAAACAGTCAGCGATAAAGACTATCTCAAAATAGGTTTTGATTTTCTTCAAATTGCCATTTCGCTCAAAACATCCCTGTTAAAAACAAAATGGATTAAAATCTGATCATGAGATTTATTGTTATGCAAAAAAAATATTTCGTCAACTTGAAAATGTAACTTTTTCAAGTTACATTGTTTGTGTAGGATTTGAATGGTGATAAGGGAGGCGATATGCCCAAGAAAAAAGAGTTCGAGCATGGTGGTGCACGAGAAAATGCCGGCCGTAAAGCACAGTTCAATGAACCCACCAAAGTCATTCGTGTTCCTGAGTCCCAAGTTAACTTTATCAAAAATTGGTTACTGAATAATGTCAAAACCAATAACTTGACCGACTTTAACTCAAAACTTAATGTTCAAGCAGTGCATCCGAATAACGATAAAATTTACCACATTCCTTTGGCAACTGAACGTGTTGCAGCGGGTTTTCCTTCACCTGCACAAGATGATATTGAGCAAGCACTCGATTTAAATGAATATTTAATTAGAAATGAAAATGCCACGTTTATTGTCAAAGCCAACTCTTTATCCATGCTAGATGCTGGAATTGATATTAATGATCCGCTTATTGTGGATCGTAGTATTCCTGCTAAATCGGGTGATATTGTCATTGCACTTATCGACAATGATTTCACTGTTAAGCGCTTAATGATTGATACACAATTTCAGCCACCTAAAGTTTGGCTAAAAGCAGAGAACCCTGATTATCAGAATATTTATATTGAAGAGGGGCAAGAACTGGTGATTTGGGGAGTCGTGACGTATAACCTCAAACGAATGAGATAAATTTTTCTTATATTTATTATTTAAGTTACTGACCCGAAAAGTGAGTCAGTAACTTTTTCCTAAATGACTTTTAAATTTGCCCAATCAATAAACATGTAGCGATAGCAACCATCAAACCGCCCGAAAAACGGCCCACTAACTGTGCTGCTTGTGGTCTGGTTTTTAAAATAGCTTCTGAACCATAACCCACCATTAAGTAAATGATGGCGCAGCTAATCATGTGCACAACACCGAAGGCAAGAATCTGTGTCGTTACGGACCATGAAGCAGTCGTGTCAATAAATTGAGGAAGCAGGGCTAAGAAGAGCAAAAAAACTTTCGGGTTTAATCCACTCACGTAAACGCCTTTGGTTGCCCAGCTCAACCATGACTGAGCCTTTTCAGAATCAGACTCGTTCGGAGTTGGAGGGGTAAGTAATAAGTTTATTCCCATCCATAACAAATAAGCAGAACCTGCAATTGTTAGGATCATGAGTGCAGTTGGATTATTTGCTACAAGCAGGCCAACACCAGCCGCTACTAATAAAATCGTAATAAAGTGTCCAAATAGCATACCTGCAACAGCGGGTACAACGACTTTGCCCTTAATTCCTGCCGAAATGGCATAGGCCCAGTCTGCCCCTGGCGTAATAATAAAAAGAATGGAGACACTCCAAAATGCAATAAAAATGTTAAAAGCCATAAGCTTATCTCGGCAAACTATTTTCCAAAGGTTTCGCTCGTGGTTTAGAAAAAATCCCTATTTATGCGAGCTTGTTGAAAATAATATGCTCATGTATTTAGAATGTGCTTTTAAATGTTTGCTCATATCACACTCATTTGGGGTAAATTTTTCTAAATGGATCGCACAGATAAAAAGATTCTTGCTGAATTGCAATTAAATGGCCGATTATCTATTACTGAATTGGCAGAAAAAGTCGGCTTGAGCATTTCACCTTGTCATAGACGAGTGAAGGCTTTAGAAGAGTCGGGAGCTATCAAAGGCTATCGGGCAGAACTCGACCCAAACTTAGTCGGTTTTGAGTTTTCAGCGATTGTTTTTATTACGCTTAAAGAAGGCGATAAACAGGCGGTTGAGAAGTTTGAAAATGCCGTGATTGAGATTCCGCAAATTATTCAGGCGCAGCGTTTGTTTGGTGAACCTGACTATTTACTCCATGTTGTTGCTAAAGATTTACCAGCTTTTCAGCGTTTATATGACGAAAAATTATCGGCTATTCCAAGTGTGCAACGGCTCATCTCAACCATTGTGATGAAAGATGTGGTGCCTGAGCGTTTATTTCCAATTAGCTAAATCATCAGATATAAAAAAAGAAGCTTTAAAGCTTCTTTTTTTAATTGGTAAAAGGGGGTAGGCATCTAGGCATCGAGTGTTTTACACAAAGAACAAATTGTACCGTTATGTTTGTGAGAGAACATAATATCTGGACGCTCATAGCCTTGCTCACATACGCGGCAGTGATAAACAGTTGCTACTGGTGTACCTTCAGCATCGTAACGTGGTTCTTTAACGCCGTCATCGTGTGACTTGATGTAGTATTTTCCTTTGGTTAATAGGCCCATGATTGGTGTTAATACAAAGGCAAGTACAAGTGCAATAATTGGAGAGTAAGGCGCTAGGAAACTACCCAATAATCCGAAGAATGCTGCAATCGATAAACCTGCTGATACAAGGAAAGCAACCATACCGACAGGGTTTACGTTGTAGAGCATATCACGACGATATTCCGGTTCTTTCGGTGAAAGTTTTAAAACATATTTGTTGATTGAAATGTCTGTTGCAACAACCACAACCCATGCAATCGCAAAGTTTGAATAGAACCCTAAGATTTTACCCAATACCGCAAACATGTTGCCTTCCATTAAAGCAAGTGCAATTGCCAAGTTCACCATCACAAACACAATACGACCTGGATAATGTTTGCTAATACGAGTGTAGGCACTTGTCCATGCAAGGGAACCAGAGTAAGCATTTGTCACATTAATTTTAATTTGAGAAATAACCACCAAAATTACTGCAAGTGTTAAAGCAGCCCAACCCGGAAGCATGTCATGAAACGCCGCATTAAACTGTTGAACAGGTTCAGTGCTGTTTACACCCGGTATTTTAGTAAGTAAATAGAACCCTAAAAATGCCCCGATAATTTGTTTGATTGCGCCTAAAATCACCCAACCCGGACCTGCTGAAATAACTGCAGCCCACCATGCTTTGCTATTTTCTTTTGTTTTTGCAGGCATAAAGCGCAAGTAATCAATTTGCTCACCGATTTGCATGATTAAAGATAAACAAATACCAGCACCCAGCATGATCGCGGCCATGTCTACAGTTGCGAAACCTTCGTTACCTGTAAAAGTTGCAAATTGGCTGACTAAGGTAGGTTCTTGATAAATCAGATAGGCCACAGGACCAATCATCAGAATGAGCCAAAGGGGCGTGGTCCAAACTTGTAATTTACTTAAGGCTTTCATGCCGTAAATGACGAGTGGAATGACCATAACGGTTGAGATGAGGTAACCTGCCCAAAGCGGAATGCCTAAACCGAGCAATAACCCTTGCGCCATGATTGAACCTTCAAGGGCAAAGAAAATAAATGTGAAACTGGCGAAAATGATACTGGTGAGAACCGAGCCGATATAACCAAAACCTGCACCGCGGGTAATCAAGTCAAGGTCGATGTTATAGCGTGCTGCGTAGTAGGCTAAAGGAATGCCGGTTAAGAAGATAATAATCGCTGCAAATAAAATGGAGAAAACAGCATTGGTTGTTCCGTAAGACATACCAATACTGGCGCCAATAGAAAAGTCAGCAAGATAGGCAATACCACCAAGTGCAGTAATAGCAACAACTTTGGGACTCCAGCGCCGAAAGCTGTGTGGAGCATAACGTAAAGTATAATCTTCTAAGGTTTCATTCACTGCTTTTTGTGAATCTGCACCTTGCACAGTGTCCAGATTTGGATGTTCAGATACACTCATAACATCAATCTCCCAATCATTTTCGGTCAATCAACACAAATATTGATCATTGTTTTTTGATGTTTTTGAGTGTGTGATTTTTGGAAAAAATTGAAAATACGTTATTTTGCGTATATGTGCGTATTCGAGAAAATCGCCATGATAAATGACTTTTGGCATAAGGATTGCTGGGTTTAATGCAGCTACAAGCCAAACATGAGTGTTATGCCAGATTCTTCACGCCCCCAACAAGCGCCACAACGTGTGATCAAAACACGCCGTGAATATAATATTTGGGTGGCAGATGAAAGTATTGAAGATTATGCGCTCCGCTATGCACCCACCTCGGTACGTAAGTGGTCGCCTTGGACGGTGACCAACACTGCAATTTCTACAGTTAGCTTTTTGGCGATGGAAGCCATTGGGGCAACCATGCTTTGGCAGTATGGCTTTAGCAATGCGTTATGGGCAGCAATTGTCGTATGTACCATCATATTTTTGACCAGTTGGCCGATTAGTTACTACGCCGCAAAATATAATGTAGATGTTGATCTGCTTACTCGTGGTGCAGGTTTTGGCTACATTGGCTCGACCATTACATCTCTAATTTATGCCAGCTTTACCTTTATTTTGCTTGCCTTTGAAGCCGCAATTATGGCAATGGCACTTGAGCTTGCTTTAGGCATTCCGCAAGTTATTGGTTACTTAATTTCTGCCTTAGTGATTTTGCCTTTAGTGGTCAAAGGCATTGGTTTTATTAATAAAGTTCAGGCAATCACTCAGCCAATCTGGCTTTTATTGCTGTTATTACCGTGGTTTTTTGTACTTTGGAAACAACCACAAATTTTAAGTAGTAGCCTGCATTTTGTTGGGGCAGTTTCAAACTCGACCGATTTTAACCTGTATTACTTTGGTGCGGCGTGCACTCTTATTTTTTCATTTGTGATCCAAATTGGTGAGCAAGCCGACTATTTACGTTTCTTACCGCAAAAAGAAAAGAACAGAACTGCATGGCGTTTTGCCGTTTTTTTAGGCGGTCCGTCATGGATTATTTTCGGATTTTTAAAAGTTTTGATGGGCATGCTGCTGATGGTGTTGGCTTTTCAGTTGTTTATTCCTGTCTCTGAACTAGATAATCCGACTTATTTGTATTGGGTTGCTTATCAACAATTTATTCCAAACCCTCAGCTTGCTTTAATATTGACTCTAGCACTGGTTTGCTTGGCGCAAATTAAAATTAATATGACCAATGCCTACGCTGGCTCATTGGCATGGTCTAACTTTTTTGCACGCTTAACTCATAGCCATCCGGGGCGAATTGTCTGGCTTCTTTTTAACGTGTTTATTGCCATTGTTTTGATGGAAATGGGAATTAGCCATGCGGTTGAACGCATTTTGGGACTATATAGCAATATCGCTTTGGCATGGATTGGCGCCGTTGTTGCCGATTTAATTATTTGTAAGCCTTTAGGTCTAAGCCCGAAAGGAATTGAATTTCGTCGTGCTTATTTATATGACATCAACCCCGTAGGTGTAGGCGCGTTACTCATCGCTTCAGTGTTATCGATGCTGAGCTATTTGGGCTTTTTCGGTCTCATGGCGAAAGGTTTAGCAAGTTTCATTGCTTTGGGGAGTGCGGTTTTATGCGTTCCTATTATTGCTTACTTAACCAAAGGCAAATATTACATTGCACGCCAGCCTGAAAAAATTCAGGCGACGTCGGTTGCTAACTGTGTGGTATGTGAACGGGACTATGAGCTTGCCGATATGGCGGGCTGCCCAGCCTATAACGGTACGATTTGCTCTCTATGCTGTTCACTTGAAGCCCGCTGTCACGATTTATGTAAACCCGATGCACGTTGGTCAGTTCAGCTCAAAAAAGCCATTTGGCACTATTTACCAGAACGTTGGGCTAGCCGTTTAAATAGCAGGGTCAGTTTGTATCTATTGTTGACTCTAGGGCTGTCGATCGTTTTGGCAGTGAGTTTAAGTCTGGTTTATATCCAAGAAAAAACCTATTTAGAAACCATTAATGCCGCAGCCGTTCCGCAGTTATTCACGCTGTTTGTAAAAATTTACACCATCTTATTTTTATTGATGAGTGTTGCAGCATGGTGGTTAGTGTTAAACGATGAAAGCCGACGTAATGCCGAAATCGAAACGCATCAGCAAACAACATTATTGATTGATGAAATTGCTGCCCATGAAGTCACTTCAAAAGACTTACAAGACGCCAGAATAGCAGCGGAGCGGGCAAATGACGCAAAAAGCCGTTATGTCATTGGCATTAGCCACGAATTACGAACGCCTCTAAATAGTATTTTGGGCTATAGCCAATTGCTTCAAAAACAAGAGCAGCTTTCGGAACAAGGCAAAATGGCGCTCGGGGTGATTAGCCGTAGTGGCCAGCATTTGACTTCACTCATTGACGGTTTACTAGATTTAGCACGCATTGAAACAGGCAAGATTTCTTTAAATGTAGTGGACGTTCATTTCCCCAATTTTATTGAACAGATTATTCAAATGTTTCAGCCACAGTTTGAACAGAAGAATTTACAGTTTGTTTATGAAATTGGAGAGAACTTACCGCACTACGTTCGTACCGACAAAAAACGCTTAGAGCAAGTGCTCATCAATTTACTGGGCAATGCTTTAAAGTTTACGACAAGCGGCACAATTACTTTAAAAGTCGAATACCGTTTTCAAACGGCTTATTTTGAAATTAGAGATACGGGCTGTGGTATTGCCGAGGCAGATTTAGAGCGAATCTTTAACCCGTTTGAACGGGGCAGTAATGTGGTTCAAGGCGGATTTACCGGAACAGGACTCGGACTACCCATTGTAAAATTGTTGGTCGATTTACTCGGTGGCCAGCTATCTGTGACCAGTCAGCTCAATCAGGGTTCACAGTTTAAGATTAAGTTTTATTTACCTTCAAAAGAAGTGGTTCATCCAATTTCTAATATCTACTCCAACCAAATTACGGGTTATCAAGGCGAACGAAAACGAATTTTGGTTGTCGATAATGAAGCTGTGGACCGAGGCCTAGTCGCTAATTTTCTAAAACCGTTAGGATTTATGATTGAAGAAGCCGAGTCGGGCATTGACTGTTTAAGACGTGTACCTATTTTCCAACCTAATTTGATTTTGATGGATTTAAATATGCCTTTGATGGGTGGGTGGGAAACAGCACGATTATTGCGTCAGAATAATATTACCAATGTGCCGATCTTAATTATTTCAGCCAATGCAGGCGAGCGCGAAGTCAATCCACAAGATGCAGTCTTAAGTGAAGACTTTATGCTAAAACCAATCGATCTTAATTTGTTGCTGAGTAAAATTGGAGATAAGTTGGGCTTGGTGTGGATTGATTCCAAATCAGATGCAAACCTTGAAAATAATGAAGTTCAAGCATTGGATGTAAAAGTGTTTAAGCAAGAGCAAGCCACTGTTCATACATCAATTACACAACCTGAAAATAATGATCTGCTCGATTTACCGCAAAGCTTGCAGCAATTAAATGATTTAATTGGGCAGGGTTATATTCGCGGAATTCAACAGACTTTAACGCAATGCCGTCAAAATTTTCCGGAGCATGATGAGTTATGGGAACAGCTTGAACAGGCTGTTCAAAAGTTTGATTTAAAACACGCGCAACGATTAATTCAGGATAAGCAATGAGTACGCAACATGTTTCTTTTCAGCAAGCTTCGCTAAACGAGCAGGCTATTATTCTGATTGTGGATGATGTGCCGGAAAATCTAGGCTTGTTACATGAAAGTCTGGATCAGGCCGGTTATCGCGTGCTTGTCACAACCGATGGGTTAAGTGCCATTGAAATTGCACATCGATGCTTACCAGATATGATTTTACTCGATGGCAATATGCCACATATGGATGGTTTTGAAAGTTGCATACAGCTTAAAGCGAGTCCAATTACGCAGTTTATTCCCGTTATTTTTATGACAGGTTTATCTGAGACAGAGCATATTGTGCGTGGTTTTCAGGTTGGTGGGGTGGACTATGTAACCAAACCACTGAATATTGAAGAAGTATTAGCAAGGGTAAAAACACATTTAGCACATGCCAAACTATTGCAACAACAGAAACAGGTGATTGATGCAACGGAAACAGCCATTCTCGCACTAGATGTTCACGGTAAAATTGTTTGGAAAACTCAAAAAGCCAGTGATTTACTGAATCAATATTTACCTGAATTAGACGGTTTTGAAGCAGGCTTAAAAGCCTGGTTTTCAGACTTAGAAAATGAAAAAGACTCCAAAAAATTAACCAGCTGTTCTTATTCAACACCATCTCAGCAATTACAGCTTTTATTGCTTACGCCGTGGCAATCTGAAACAAGCGTAGCAAAAAATTATCTGATACAGATCAAGACTTCTACGCCGGCTTTGGAAATGACTGATATTTTGAAATATTGCCCGCAGTTGACTCAACGTGAGGCAGAAGTCATGCACTGGTTGTTGTTGGGCAAAACCAATAAAGATATTGCAGAAATCTTGGAGCTGAGTCCACGGACGGTAAACAAGCATTTAGAGCATATTTTTGAAAAACTTTGTGTTGAAAACCGAACTGCTGCTGTGGCACACATTAATAGTCTGGTACAAGAGTTTCACTAATTTAAATGAAGATTGTATTTAAAAAGCATACAGACTCACTGCTAAAAATAGGCTATTTTTTTACAGTTAAATTTGTTCTTATAGATAAAGATTATACAAAGTCATTTTTAAATAAATACGATTTGTAATATGAGGAATTCATTGTGAATATTCAACAAAAAGATGATACAAAACACGGCAGCTTTAGCTTACTTGATGGTGAAACCGTTGCAGGTGAAATGACTTATACATGGGCAGGCGAAAGCATGCTAATTATTGATGCCACAGATGTAAACGAAAATTATCTTGGACAAGGTGTAGGTCGCCAATTACTTGATGCTTTGGTAGCTTTTGTTCGTGAAAAAGACGTAAAAGTAATTCCGCTTTGCCCATATGCTAAATCGGTTTTTGATAAAGACCCAAGCATTGGTGACGTACTTAGAAAATAAGCAATAAATTGAAAATCATTTAATAAAAATCGGGTGTTGGTGTCCGATTTTTTTTATTGGTTTTATTACTCATCTTTGCTTTAGTGAACATGTTTTAAGCAGTTGTATCCAACTGATTTGAAGGTTTTCGATTGCCAGATCGAATTTATCAAACTTATAGAAAAGCTTATCTAATAAAAATAGTTTTAGACCAATTGGGAAAAAAATAAACTCGTTACACAAATATTTAATGGCTGATGAAAGCTAAATATTTATAACGTTTTAATATTATTTGTTGGAATTTTCCTTGAACTGGCAGTATATCCATAGTGTGTTGCCGCAATTTTTCTCTGCAACTTTGACCACGCTGAAAATCTCAATTATCAGCATTATTTTGGCGATTATTGTAGGGCTGATTTGCAGCATTTTAATCACATATCGCGTGCGGGTGCTAAATAGAATTGCCCAGTTCTATATTGAGTTATCTCGAAATACCCCTTTATTAATTCAACTGTTCTTTTTGTATTACGGTTTGCCAAAACTCGGTATCAAAATCGATGGTTTCACTTGCGGTGTGATCGGACTGACTTTTTTAGGTGGAAGCTATATGGCCGAAGCTTTCCGAGCAGGTTTGCAATCTGTGGCCAAAGGGCAGATTGACTCTGCAAAAAGTATTGGTCTACAACCGATTCAAATTTTTAGATATGTCATTTTCCCTCAAGCGCTTGCCATTTCAATTCCGGCAATAGGCGCAAATTGCCTATTTCTAATTAAAGAAAGTTCTGTGGTGAGTGCCATTGCTGTCGTTGAACTGCTTTTTGTCACTAAAGACTTAATTGGCATGGACTATAAAACTACGGAAGCTTTGTTTTTACTCATCATGGCTTATCTGATTATTTTATTGCCTGTGTCTATTTTAACCAGTTATCTGGAGCACAGAAGTCGGAAGGTGAGCCATGGAACTTGATTATCTATTTCAAGTGAGTCACCTCGAACGTTTAATGTGGGGACTTTGGGCAACGGCAAAAATTGCTTTTATTTCGGTGTTTTTCTCTGCAATTTTCGGCACAGTTTTCGGCGTCATTATGACTTCTAAAAATATAGTCGTTAAAGCGCTGTGCCGCCTGTATTTAGAAGCCATTCGAATCATTCCAATTTTAGTTTTGCTGTTTGTGTTTTATTTCGGTTTTGCGACATGGTTTAACTGGCAATTTTCCGCAATGTGGGTGTGTATTGTTGTATTTGTTTTGTGGGGTACGGTAGAAATGGGCGATTTGGTTCGTGCAGCTATTACTTCAATTGATCAGCATCAACGCGATTCGGCCTATGCGCTCGGACTTACGCATGTTCAAGCTTTGATCTATGTCATTTTCCCGCAAAGTCTAAAACGAGTAACGCCAGGCGCGATTAATTTATTTACTCGAATGGTGAAAACCAGCTCTTTGGCAGTCCTGATTGGTGTGGTTGAGGTCATTAAAGTTGGCCAGCAAATTATTGAAAACTCGCTGTTGACAGTGCCGAGCGCTTCTCTTTGGATTTATGGCTTTATTTTTATTTTGTATTTTCTGATTTGCTATCCCTTATCTCGTTTGGCGGCACATTTAGAAAAGGTCTGGGAGTAATTATGCCTTTGTTATCGATACAACAATTACAGAAATCATTTGCACAAAGTCATATTTTACAGGGCATTGATCTGGATGTAGAACAAGGAGAGGTGGTTGTTATTTTAGGCCCATCGGGCTGCGGTAAAAGTACCTTATTGCGCTGTATTAACGGCTTAGAACCAATTCAGGGTGGCGAAATTCGTTTAACTGGCTCAGGTGTGCTTGGTAAAGACGTGGACTGGACTAATGCTCGTCAAAAAATTGGCATGGTTTTTCAGAACTATGAGCTATTTGGGCATATGAACGTCATTGACAATATTTTGCTCGGACCACTCAAAGTACAAAAACGCCACCGTGATGAAGCTGAACAAGTCGCAGATGAGCTATTAAAGCGAGTTGGACTGTTTGAGCGAAAACTCGATTATCCACGACAGCTTTCAGGTGGACAAAAGCAGCGTATCGCTATTGTGCGTTCACTGGTCATGCAACCTAAAGTCATTTTACTTGATGAAATTACCGCTGCGCTTGATCCGGAAATGGTCAGGGAAGTGCTTGATGTGGTACTCAAGTTAGCGAATGAAGGAATGACGATGCTGATTGTGACACATGAGATGTCCTTTGCACGCAAGGTTGCCGACCGCATTATTTTTATGGATAAGGGCAAGATTATTGAACAGGCTTCACCAGAAGAATTTTTTGAACAGCCAAAAACAGAACGAGCGAAAGCCTTTCTAAATATTTTGTCGTACTAAATTTTTATTATTTGAATCATGAGGAAGTGAATGTTTAAACGTAATTCAATAAAAATATTAAGCAGTCTTGCCGTTGCTGGGGTGTTATTAACTGCATGTAGTAAAACGCCATCAACTGAACAGGCAAATAATGCTCAAGCAGACCATTCTTTAGAGCAAGTCAAAAAAAATGGAGTTCTACGAGTTGCCGTTTTTGCCGATGATCCGCCGTTTGGTTATGTAGATAGTGCAGGTAATAATCAGGGCTTTGATGTGGCTTTAGCAAAACGGGTGACTAAAGATTTGCTCGGTGATGAAAAGAAAGTTGAGTTTATTGTGACTGAAGCTTCAAATCGGGTGGAGTTTTTAAAATCAAATCGTGCCGATGTGGTGTTCGCGACATTTACGGTAACCCCTGAACGTAAGGAAGTTGTCGATTTTGCCGAGCCTTATTTAAAAGGGGTTTTTGGGATTGTCTCGCCTAAAGCCAAGCCAATTACTGACATTGCTCAATTAGAAGGTAAAACTTTAATTGTAAATAAAGGCACAAGTTCGGATACCTATTTTACCAAGCATTATCCAAAAGTGAATTTACTCAAGTTTGAAAGAAACTCGGATGCCTTCAAAGCTTTAACCGACGGTCGTGGTGACGCAATTTCACAAGATAGTACCTATGCTTTGGCATGGGCCGCGAAGAACCCAAGTTATGTTGCAGGTATTCAATCTATTGGTGATCAAGAGTTTATTGCACCAGCAGTTAAAAAGGGCAATACCCAATTATTGAATTGGCTCAATACTGAAATTAAGCAGCTCAGAACAAGCGGTGAAATTAAGAAAATTTATGATGAAACCTTGAAGCCAATTTATGGTGTCTCGGTCAATCCAAATGTGTTTTTAGATGTAGACCAATAATTTTTGATATGGCTGAGGCAGTGTCTAGCAGTAGGCGCTGCTATTTTTAAATAAGACTTTTACAAGAACGATAGGGTGAAATAATGACAACATTAACATTTCAAAACGTGAAACATATTTTAGCTGCCTCTTTGCTGAGTTTAGGTTTAGTTGCATGTGACAAAGGAACTCAGTCTACTGAAAAAACAGCAGATACCACACAAACTGTGTCGAGTATTGAACAGATCAAAAAGAATGGCGTGGTACGAATTGGTGTATTTAGTGATAAACCGCCGTTTGGATATTTAGATGCTCAAGGTAAAAACAAAGGCTTTGATGTAGAGATTGCCAAGCATGTCGCTAAAGATCTGCTGGGTGATGAAAACAAAGTTGAGTTTGTTTTAACTGAAGCTGCGAACCGTGTCGAATATTTAAAAGCCAATAAAGTAGATATTATTTTTGCCAACTTTACCATTACACCAGAACGTAAAGAAGTGGTCGATTTTGCTAAGCCTTATTTAAAAGTGGCATTAGGTGTGGTTTCTCCAAAAAGTCATCCGATTACTGATGTGGCTCAACTTAAAGATAAAACTTTATTGGTAAACAAAGGTACAACGGCTGATTCATTCTTCACCAAGACTCATCCTGAGATTAAATTACAAAAATATGAGCAAAACACTGAAACTTTTGATGCTTTAAAAGATGGACGTGGTGCTGCGCTTGCCCATGATAACTTGCTGGTTTTAGCTTGGGCTAAAGAAAATCCAAATTACACCGTTGGCATTACCAATTTAGGTGAGCAGGACTTAATTGCACCAGCAGTGAAAAAAGGTAATAAAGAGTTGCTGGACTGGTTGAATCAAGATTTAGAGAAACTGGCGAAAGAAGGCGTGATTCATCAGGCTTATGAAAAAACCTTAAAACCAGTCTATGGCGATACGATTAATCCAAAAGATCTATTAGTTGAGTAATCATACTCATAACTTCTAAAGATTAGAACTCTAGATAGTACGTACTCGAGCTAAGATTCATCTACAGCCTGTCCATAATTTATAAAGATAATGTTTTTGCAATATTTTTTATAGATGGAAACAGTGGTCAGGTTCTGTAGATGAGAAAGTTTTTTGGTTACTTTTTCCAAAAAAGTAACAGAATTAGCTGAGTGCTTTAGAGGTTAAAAGGTAGGAGTCCATCGTGCTAATTCTTTGACTTTATATTACTTTAATTTAAATAAAGTCGGCTCTACTGCTAGTTTATCTGCCAAATATTGAATCAACACACTCAATTTAGGCGGGACATGCCGTGTCGGTGGGTAGAGTAACCACAGCCCGCCACTATAATAGGTTTTAAAATACCAATCTGGTAAAACCTGAACTAAGGTACCTTGTTGTAGTGCATGGCGTGCAACGAAGTACGGCAAGCTCGCAATACCTAAATGCTGTAATGCAGCACTCAAACGCACACCGGTATGGTTTGCAGCATAACGCCCACGCACAGCCACACTGATGGATTTATTTCCTTGTTGAAATTTCCATTTTGAGTCACTGGCTTGTTCACCTAAGTAAATACATTCATGCTGCTTTAAATCATGCGGATGGTTTGGTGTGCCATGCTTGGCCAAATATTCAGGCGTAGCACAAACCAAGTGATCAATATCAATCAGCTTTCGACCCATAAGGCCACCCGGTGGTTGCTCTGTAATTCGAAGTGCTAGATCAACTCCATCATCAATGAGATCTACATAGCGATCTTCTAAAAGCATTTGAATATCAATTTTCGGGTAGCGTTCTAAAAACTCGGGTAAATGTGGGTGAATCATAAAATGCCCCACGGCTTTAGGAACACTCATGCGAATAATACCTTCGGGTTCAACATGAAATTGCCCCGAACTTTCCATGACTGCTTGTGCCGCATTCACCATATCTAAACAGCGTTGATAGACATGTTGTCCACTTTCACTTAAACGAAGTTTCCGTGTAGTCCGATAGAGCAAGCGGGTGCCTAAAGCACGTTCTAAACGGGCAATCGCGCGGCTCACAGCAGAAGGTGTTGTACCAAGCTGGCGGGCAGTTTCAGAAAAACTTTCTGACTCGACAACCTTAACGAAAGTCGCCATTTCATTTAACAGAATCAGACTTTGATTTGTGCTCATGAGGCAAAAGTTATTTGGATTTTGACTGGATTATCGCGTCTAAAAAATCGCAATACAATCTTTTAGTTGTTTTTCAGGAAACTAAATTGTTATGTGGCAGTTGTATGGACATGAGTTTTTAACGCTAGCTCTTATTCACTTTATGGCGGTGATTTTACCGGGACCAGATTTTGTGATTACGGTAAGACAAAGTGTACGTTATGGTTATTTGATTGGATGTCTGACTGCAATTGGTATTGGTGTCGGAATTTCAGTCCATGTGTTTTATACACTGGTTGGTATTGGCTTTTTGATTCAGCAAAGTGAATGGCTTATGTCACTGATCAGAACAGCGGGGGCGGCTTACTTAGTGTATTTAGGATGGCAGTGCTTACGTAGCCAGCCGAATACCAATATTGAGATTAATGGCCAAGCAGACAGTGACACTCCGAGTTTACTTAAAGCGTTTACAATGGGTTTTCTTACCAATGCGTTAAACCCAAAAGCCACTATCTTTTTTCTGGCAATTTTTACGACGATTGTAAGTACGACCACACCAATGAAAGTTCAGGTTTTTTATGGTGTGTGGATGTGTATGGTCAATGCCATTTGGTTTATGGTGGTGAGTGTACTGTTTGCTCAGCCTATTGTACGTAAACGGTTTTTAGAATTTGGAGTTTATTTTGAGCGGGTGATGGGAGTGTTATTAATTGGAATTGCATTGAGATTGATTTGGGGATTGCTTAATTAAGTTGGTTTTATTTATAAGTGGATGGACTGTCGCGACGGAGTCTTATCGTTTATTCATCGGAAGAAAGTAGCTAATTCTGTTACTTTTTTGGAAAAAGTAACCAAAAAACTTTGTCATCTACAGAACCTGTTCACTGTTTCCATCTATCAAAAAATATTGCAAAAACATTATCTTTATAAATTATGGGCAGGCTGTAGATGACTCTTAGCTCGAGCCGAAGGCTAACCTAGAAATCTAATTTAAAATAATAAGACTCCGCCGTGATAACCACTTTGAGTTGTCCGAACTATTGATGACTTTTAATTCGAGCTAAAACCATCTGCAACCTGTGTGGTATTAAATAGTTTATGTTTCTGCGAGATATTGATTAGATATAAGAATAGGACAGGTTTTGTAGATGAAAATGCTTTTGCTTACTTTGGGCGAAACCAAAGTAAGTCTAGCCGAAGGCTAATTCAGAAATCGAATTTAAAATAATAAGACTTCGCTGTGATAGTCACTTTGACCTTTTCATACGGTATATAAAGTTTAGCTCAAGCAATTTCAGTAAATAATTTATAAAAAAGACCGCTCAAAAGCAGTCTTTTCTAGTCTAGAAATAGATTTAATTGCTACGCCTATTACGCGTCAGTTGATGTAACACCGAAACCAATAAATCAATTTCTTCAGTTGTGTTATAAAAAGCCAAAGACAGACGCACGGTCTGTTCTACACCAAAACGACGTAAAATTGGCTGTGCACAGTGATGGCCAGAACGTACGGCAATACCATGTTGATTTAAAGCTTTGCCCACTTGTTCAGTTGAATAGCCTTGTAAGGTAAAGGACATCACACTGGCTTTGTGATGTGCGGTTCCGATCAAACGTAAACCTGACACACTACTCAGCGCATTTTGACCATATTCGAGTAAATCATGTTCATAGCGAGCAATGTTATGAATGCCTAGACTTTCAACATATTCAAGTGCAGCACCTAAACCAACAGCATCGGCAATGTTTCCAGTTCCAGCTTCAAACTTGTTTGGTGCAGGTTGGTAAACTACCTGTTCGAAGGCCACATCCTGAATCATGTTACCGCCGCCTTCCCATACAGGCATGCTTTCTAGCAACTCTGGTTTGGCATATACCGCACCAATGCCCGTCGGCCCAAACACTTTATGTCCAGAAAACACAAAAAAGTCTGCATCGAGAGCTTGTACATTGGTAGGGATGTGCGAAACAGATTGAGCACCGTCAACTAAAACGCGTACACCTTTGGCATGGGCAATTTTAATGACTTCAGCAACAGGTGTGACTGTGCCTAAAGCATTCGAAACTTGAGTAATTGACAGCAGTTTAGTACGTTCATTAATCAGTTTTGGTAACTCTTCTAAAATAATCTGGCCCGTGTCATCAACAGGAATGACTCTTAATTTTGCTCCAGTTTTTTTAGTGAGTTGATACCAAGGCACAATATTGGCATGGTGTTCTAAGTGAGAAACAATAATTTCATCACCTTCGCCAATATTTTGCTCACCCCATGTGTTTGCAATCAGGTTAATGCCTTCGGTTGTTCCTCGAACAAAGATAATTTCTTTAGAAGAGGGTGCACCAATAAATCGGGCAACTACATTTCTTGCATGCTCATAGGCATCTGTTGCACGAGCCGCTAACTCATGGGCAGCACGGTGAATATTTGAGTTTTCATGCTGATAAAAATAAGCAATTCGATCAATCACGCGCTGCGGTTTTTGTGTAGTGGCTGCATTATCAAACCAGACCAAAGGTCGACCGTTGACGCGTTCCTGTAAAATTGGAAAATCGCGACGTATGGCATGCACATCGAGTGGTTGAGCACTACTTGCTACAAAAGTAGGTTGCGACGGTTGATAGTGACTATAACTTTGTCCACTTTGAGGCAAGTCTAAAAAGTAAAATGCAGAGCTTGCTGAACTTTGGGGAGGCGTGTTCGTTGCAAAACGATCTTCCGTCAGTAAGGACTTTAGCTGGTCACCATGTGGCAACTGAAAAGACTGCGCAACCGAATAATTATCTTCAACACCTTTAACAGACGGTTCGGCTGCATTGGGAGCAGAAAAATCATTTAAAAAATAATAAGGTGACTCACCTGTACCAGTGGGTAAGTTTGGTTCAATGCGTGGCACATTAGGTTCACTATGAGCACCTTGTGGCAAATGTGGTTCAAATGGTGGGCGTGGCAAATTAGCTCCACCAACCACAGGCGCAGACGCTACAATTCGGCGTTCAGGGTAGTCTGGCAAATTTGGAATATGCTCAGGAAATTCCGGATTGAGACTTTTCTGAAAGGCGATATTGGGCGCACGACCACTGAGAGCAGAGAATGGTTCACCTGGTTGTGGTGGGTGCGGTGGCGCTCCGACAGGTAAGTCCAAGTTAAGGCCCGATGGAGAAGCTGAACTGCCTGAGCTTGGTAATGCTGAAAAAAACTCATTAGCAAGTCGAGCAATGGTGGACTCATCAGGGAAGTTGGCTGGTGGGTTAACACCAGTCACTTCAGGCCCCGTTGGACTACCTTGCAGATTACTTGTAGTTAACTGGGTAGTCATGATATTTGTCCACCTCCACATCATCTAATACTGCCAACGCATCATCAGTGAGTACTGCAAGTGAGCAATATAACGAGATTAGATACGACGCAATCGCGTTACGGTTGATTCCCATAAAGCGTACTGAAAGCCCTGGTGACTGTTCACCAGCAAGACCTGGTTGGAATAAACCAACAATCCCTTGACGCTTTTCACCTACACGAAGCAACAAGATTTTAGTTTTGCCATCTTCTACAGGAATTTTATTTGATGGAATGAGTGGAATTCCGCGCCATGTAATGAATTGCGAACCAAATAAGCTAACCGTTGGAGGTGGCACACCACGGCGTGTACATTCACGTCCAAATGCTGCAATCGCATCAGGGTGTGCTAGGAAAAATCCCGGTTCTTTCCAGACTTTACGTAGCAAATCATCAAGATCATCAGGAGTAGGTGGGCCATTTAAAGTCGAAATACGTTGGTCATCTGTCACACTTGCTAGTAAACCGTATTCAGGGTTATTGATAAGCTCACTTTCTTGACGTTCTTTAATGGTTTCAATGGTTAAGCGAAGCTGTTCTTTAATTTGGTCATGTGGGCTGCTGTAAAGGTCGGCAACACGTGTATGCACATCTAAAACAGTAGATACACCATTTAAAAAGTATTCACGTGGCTCTGGGTCATAATCAACAAAAGTTTGTGGCAAAGTTGCTTCATCACGTTGTGTACAAGCCACCTGAATATCATCGGTATTATTTACACGGTTTAGGCGATAAATACCTGCTTCAACAGGAAGCCATTGCAGTAAGTGAGTCAGCCATCTGGGAGTAATCGTGGAAAGTTGGGGAGCTGTCTTGGTCGCATTAGCCAGTTGACGCGCTGCGTGGTCCCCAAGTGCAAGTTGGGCTTTGTCTGTATTTTTCGCCATGAATCATTTTTCCTTATTACATTGGCTTTTTGAAAATAAAAATTCTAGGATGTATATAAACTAGAATTAGTTCTGGTTTTAAAATTAAAATCGCGTTATAAATTTTTTAAATGCTGAGCTTATTAATGCGTTATCTATTTTCTAAATAAAAATATATTTAAACTAGAAATAAGCATTTTATTAATACATAAGTCTTTTGTTTATTCATCTCCTTATCTATTTATTTCACATCTATAGTTTTTAACTGGCAATATGATTTTTTTGATAAGACTCATTCGGTGACTGTAAAATCTGACTACCTGCAGTAACACTATGGGTTAGCCAAACATTTCCCCCAATAATTGACCCTCGGCCAATGGTAATACGACCTAAAATAGTGGCGCCTGCATAAATCACGACATCATCTTCAACAATCGGATGGCGTGTATAGTCTTTTTTCAAAGCACCATCATCATTGGTTTCAAAGCGTTTTGCTCCAAGAGTCACGGCCTGATAAATACGAACGCGTTCCCCAATCACGCAAGTCTCACCAATCACCACACCCGTACCATGATCAATGAAAAATCCTTTACCAATTTGCGCACCCGGATGAATATCAATACCCGTAGCAGAATGGGCCAATTCCGAAATAATGCGTGACAATAAAGGCACTTGAGCATAGAGCTGATGCGCAATTCGGTGATAAATAATCGCAAATATGCCCGGATAGCAGAGTAATACTTCATCTACACTATGTGCTGCCGGATCACCTTCATAAGCCGCTCGCACATCGCCGTCTAAAAGACGTCGTATAGATGGCAAAGTGTTGGCAAAATCCTGCACAATAGTTTGAGCAAGTTCGTCTGGCTGTTGGACTGTGTTCGAATGACTCAAATGACGTTTTGCTTCATAATTTAAAGCCAGTTGTACTTGAGCATGTAAGGCTGTGAGTACCCGATTTAAAGTATAGGCAATATAAGAATCTTCAGTTTCTTGACGTAAGTCAGCAGGGCCTAAACGCATTGGAAATAAAATCCCGCACAGGTCATCTAAAATGGCTTTTAAAGCTTCTTTAGATGGAAGTTCACGGCCCCCAAATTCTTTTGTTCTGTGCTGTTGCTGACGCCAGTCATGCCTTGCTTGTTGTAAACCTTGTACAACCGCATTAATGTTCCATTGAGTCACAAGCTTTCCTTGATTCACTGATAATTGATTGAAGTATTAGTCTTGTTGCCAAGGAAGTTGATGGATGCGCCAGCCATTTTTCTGATTACGCTGTTGCTGATCATTTAGATCGCCTTCGAAGCCTTCAAGAACGTTATAAATGTGCTCAAACCCTGCATTAAATGCGGCTTCGGCAGCTTGTGCTGAACGGTTGCCACTACGGCATAGCAAAAGAATGGTTTTGTCTTTGCCAGCTTTTGATTCAAGTTCTTTTAAAAAGCGTGGATTACGGTTAAATGACGTGCCTGTTGCCCAAGCAACATGAACACTTTCAGGGACATAACCCACAAATTTGCGTTCTTCATGGGTGCGCACATCAACTAAAACAGCTTCTCCTTGTTGTACGAGTTGCCATGCTTCAACAGGTGATAAACTGCCACTAAAATTTAGTTCGTGTTCTTGTGCATATTGCTGTGCTTTAGCAAGAATATCTTCGGCTGAAAAGGACGTATTTGAACCATTTGAGATAAAACTTTGCGGAGTATCAGTATTTAATTTAGCGTTCATTGAATATATCCTTATCTTTGATTCAGATTGTTAAGGTTCAATTTACGCGGTTTTAAATATAAGCAAAAATAAGGAATATCTATTTATATATATTATTTTGATAAATAAGAGCGATGAATATTTTATATAAATTAGTATTAGTTAATTTTATAAAGTTATTAAAATAAAATAGATTTAAGAAATTTTATTATTTAGTAAAAAACCGTACAAATTAAAATAATTCGCACGGTTTTTAAAATTAAGCAAATCCACCATTTACACGAATGACTTGAGAGTTTACCCAGCGCCCATCTGGACCAGCCAGCATGGCAACTACGCCAGCAATTTCGTCAGGTGTCCCGATTCGTTCCAATGGAGCAAGTTTTGCAATAGCTGCCACTTGCTCTTCAGTTTTTCCATTGTAAAAAAGGTCAGTGCCTGTCGGGCCAGGCGCAACAGCATTTACAGTGATATTGCGTCCACGTAACTCATTTGCTAACACATGTACCAAACCTTCGACACCTGCTTTTGAAGCAATATAAGGACCATATGCCGGAAAAGATTTGGCAATTACACTGGTTGAAAGCGCAATAATCCGACCACCATCTGGCACAGTTTCGGCCGCATGCGCCAATATTAAAAACGCACCACGTAAATTGGTATGAATCACTTTGTCGAAATCTGGCAGGCTTTCAGGTGTAATTTTTGCCATAGGCATAATACCAGCACTATGAACTACAACATCTATTCGACCGTTAATGGCCTTTGCTTCTTGAAACAAACGGCTCACCTCATGTTCATTTGCAACGTCCGCTTGAATAGCTGAGGCTTGACCACCTTGCTCAATAATATGTTCTACAGTGGCTTGGGCATGCACTTTATTGTCAGCATAGTTAACAACCACATAAAAACCATTTTGGGCTAAACGTTCTGCGATAGCACGGCCAATACCACGTGATGCACCAGTAACCAGAGCTGTTTTTCTTGAAATATTCATTTTTAGATTGCCTATTTGAGTAGGTATGGCTTATTTTAATAATATAGAAATATGGGATAAATCATCAGAATTGGATATGATAATTCCATATAAATTAATAATGGGTAGGGTTAAAAGCGAACACTATGGATAAATTTGATACCTTGCAACTTTTTACCCGCATTGTAGAACTGGGTAGTTTTAGTCAGGCAGCCGATCAGCTAAATATCCCACGTGCTACTGCAAGTAATGCCATTAAGGAGTTAGAGAATAACTTACAGTGCCGTTTGCTAGAGAGGACGACTCGGCATGTAAGGCCATCACTAGATGGACAAGCATTTTATGAGCGTTGTACACAAATATTATCGGAACTCGATGATGCCGAATCGTCTTTACGCAATGTAATTGCACAGCCCCGTGGTTTATTACGTGTCGATTTATCAGGCGCACATGCAACTAAAATTGTTTTACCCAATATCGACCAATTTCACGAGTTGTATCCCGACATTGAACTGGTAATTAGTACGGGAGATCGCTTGGTTGATCTGATTAGAGAAGGGATAGACTGTGTAGTGAGAGCGGGGCGTTTAGATGATTCCACTTTAATTGCTAGGCATTTGGTCGATATGCCACAAGTCATTTGTGCAAGTCCTAACTATTTAAATAAACATGGAACGCCAAAGCAACCAGAAGATTTGTTATCACACTATTGTGTTAATTTCTTCTCGACAACAGGCGGGCGAAATTATCCATTTGAATTGATGGTGAACGGTAAAAAACAAGATTATTTTTTAAAAAGCTGGATCGCGGTAAATGATGCTGAAAACTATGTATTATCTGCTTTACGTGGGGCAGGTTTAATTCAGGTCCCGCGCTATCATGTGGCGAATGAGTTAAAAGACGGGCAACTGGTTGAGGTTTTATCTGAATGGGAAATCCCGAAGATGTCAGTTTCTGCTTTATATCCGCAGCATCGGCAGCTCTCGCCACGCGTACGGGTTTTTGTCGCTTGGCTGAGTGAGTTATATACAGGCTATTTTTCAAAATAACGATAGCGTAAACGTATAGGTAGAATGCTCTCTAGCACATATAAAATTTTGGTGAATATGTGATTGAATTACCCAATGCAAATGATTGGATTGTTAGGAATTCTGACCCGAATAGCCTAGAACGAATTGAAGCCTTTTTTACCGATCATGCTTATGAGTCACATCGCCATGATACTTTTGCAATTGGTCGAACATTAATAGGTGTTCAAAGTTTTCATTACCGCGGAGAGATGAAACATAGCTTGCCGGGTATTACGATGGTTTTACATCCTGATGAAAAACATGATGGAGAGTCAGGTACGCGAGATGGTTTTAGATATCGGATGGTGTATGTAGAACCTGCAACCCTACAGGAAATAATGAAGGGTAAGCCTTTACCATTTTTTGAAAATGGCTTGAGTCAGGATCCTCGGTTATTTAAGGCAACTGATGTTTTATTACAGGGGATGGACCAGCGTATTGATCCTTTAGAAAAACAAGATGCTTTATATGATCTGGCAACCACACTTTACGAAATTTCTGGTAATAATCAGCGAACCTCACATTCTTATGACTATATTGCAGCGGAGCGTGCTAGAGAATTTATACATGCCTCTTTATATGAAAATATTTCTTTAGCTGATATTGAAAAAAATGTGGGACGAGACCGCTGGAGTCTTTCGCGCGATTTTCGACTACTGTTTGGTACAAGTCCACATCGATATATGACTATGCGCAGACTGGAAGTTGTGAAGTCCTGTTTGATGTATGGAGAGTCCTTAACTCAAGCTTCATTGATTGCAGGATTTTTTGAACAAAGCCATATGACACGACATTTTCTAAAAGCATTTGTATTGACTCCAGCCAGATGGCGGATGATCAATAAGCTCTTCTTAAACAAGTGATTTAAAAGCCAGCCTGTTTAGGCTGACATAGACTTTATCTTAAATTAGGTTCATGCCTTTCAAAAAATCATAAAGCATAAATATGCCAGAGATGATTAGCATCAATCCCATGGCTTGGTTTATACGATTAAACCAATTTTTATTTTTAATTTTTTTACCTAACACTGCACCTGCCCAAGAGTAAAGGCAGGGCGCGCTAGCTGCTCCAATTGAAATGAGCAATGACACTAAGAAGATTTGAATACCAATGATATGTGCGGTGGGGTACATAATGGTTGTAACAGGCAAAATCACTAAAATCCCTTTGGGATTTAAGACTTGTATCCAAAAACCGTTCCAGAAAGATAAAGTCTGTACTCCAGTGGTTTCATCACGAATATCGATATCTGACTTTAACATTTGATATGAAAGATAAAACGTATAAAGTGCACCAAACAACGCAATATAGTGCAAGGCATTTTGTGGAATGATCGCGGTCCCGATATATCCAAAAATCATGAATAACATCAGCATTGCACAACCGACACCCATAAAAAAATAAATTGTTCTTTTGAATTGCCCGGTTAGCCCAGCGTTTAGTCCCATAAAATTTACTGGACCGGGGCTATACATCACACTCAAGGTATAAAAAAAGATTTCCATAACGTATCTACTGAAACAAAAAACAACCCAGCATAGTGACTCGTAAATTTAGGGTCTTGTACGTTTGTGATGGCTCCTGCACAAACGTACAAGACGAGAAAAATCTGAATGAGTCATGATGAGCGGCCTAAAATAAATGATTCAGGAAAGAGATTTATGTTTGATACAAAAATTGCGCTGATTGTCCGTAATGATCTTGCGACGTGGCAGAGATTAAATGTGGTGGCTTTTTTGGCAACGGGGATTGCCTCTGCTGCACCTGAAATGTTGGGGAAACCTTATATCGATGCAAATGGCTATGAGTATGGCAACATGCTAGGGCAACCGATGTTGGTATTTGAGGGGGATTTATCTGGTCTACAAAAAACACATCGCAAAGGAATAGAGCAAGATTTAACGATAATTCCCTATGTACATGCCATGTTTTCTACAGGCAATGATGAGGATAATCGAGCTGTATTTTTGACCGAAGATGCGAATCAATTAAATTTGGTCGGAGTAGCGTTAAGAGGACCTAAAAAGGCAGTTGATAAGGCAATTAAGGGACTTTCTTTGCATCAATAAGATTTTTATTGGAAGAATGATAAAACCCACTTTTTGAGCAAAAGTGGGTTTTATTTAAAAATAATAATTAAACTTTATCTTGAGTCTTGGTCTCAAAATCGCTGGCATCATGGCGTTCATGCAACTGTGTAGCTAAGTCACCAAAAGTACGGTTGACCATACGGCCACGTTGTACCGCAGGACGCTCTAAAATCGCATCTGCCCAACGTTGAATATTTTTATATTGATCGACACCTAAAAACTCCGCGCCGTTATATACCCAGTTTTTAACAAGACCGCCATACCAAGGGAATGCTGCAATATCAGCGATGCTATATTCAGAACCAGCCAAATATTCGTTTTTTGCTAGATGCTTATCTAACACATCAAGTAAACGTTTCGTTTCCAAGGCAAAGCGGTTAATTGCATATTCAATTTTAACGGGTGCATAAGCATAAAAATGCCCAAAACCACCACCTAAGTAGGGCGCGCTGCCCATTTGCCAGAATAACCAATTGAGACATTCAGTACGTGCAGCAATATCAGTTGGAATGAAAGCTTTAAACTTTTCAGCCAAATAAAGCAAAATTGAGCCAGATTCAAACACTCTTAATGGTGGGTTTTGGCTATGGTCAACTAACGCTGGAATTTTAGAGTTTGGATTAATTTCTACAAAGCCACTACCAAATTGCTGTCCTTCACCGATTTTAATCAGCCATGCATCATATTCAGCATCTTGATGACCTAATGCTAAAAGCTCTTCTAGCAAAATAGTGACTTTTTGACCATTAGGTGTTGCTAAAGAATAGAGCTGAAGCGGATGTTTTCCTACTGGAAGTGTATGCTCGTAACGCGCACCTGAGGTAGGTTGGTTTAAATCGGTTTTCTCTCCAGTCCATTGCCAAACTTGTGGAGGAATATAGTTTGAATCACTCATTTTTTATCTCATGTTTGGTGTAAATATAAGGGATTATTTATGCCGCAAGGCAAGCCATTTTTGTACGGTCGGTCGTTGCCATTGCTGTAATGCATAGTTTTTTAAACGCTGTGGTACAGCATCACCATTTTGAATAAGGCGTTGCAACATTAGGGCAAGTTCAGCATCCACAATGCTCCATGAGCCAAAAAGAAATTCGGCATCAGACGCAAGAAGTTTTTCTGCAACAAAGAAAAGTTTATCGGCTGCTTTTTTGCCTTCTTCTGAAAGTGGAGTGGACTTGGGCTGAATAAAAATAACATCGGTTGGTCGTTCAGTTCTTAATGCCACCAAGTCTGATCTGAGCCATGCTTGAATTTGTCGTGCTCTTGCACGCGCTTGAATATCTTTTGGATAAATAGCTGTGTCTGGATGAAGCTCTTCAAGATATTCCAAAATGGTGGAGGATTCTGATAAGGCAAAATCGTTATGTTCGAGTACAGGCACTTTGGCAGTTAATGACTTTTCTACATAAGATTTTTCAAACTGGCCTTGCTGGCCTAAGTTGATAGTTGCTATTTCAAATGGAATTTGTTTTTCGTGTAGTCCTACAAAAACTGTAAACGCATAGGGGCTTAGAAATTGTGAATCTGTGTACAGCTTAAAATGTTCATTATTCATTGTTATTGTCCATGTCATAAAACAATCGGATCTAGTCTAAGTGAGCTGATCCAAGATTGGGTAGCTTTTTTGTGGAAAAGCTTTATCGGTTTTTGAATTAAGTCATTTCAGTGTTCAACGTTAGGGCTTAATGTGTTGAAAATGCTGACGAACAATACTAAGCCATGCCTGTACCGCTGGTGAGACAGGAAGATTTTTTTTCCAAGCCATCACTAAGTGCCACTGAATATTTGGTTTTTCGAGCGGTACTGCTGCAAATAAAGTAGGGTCAAGCATGTCTGTATAATATTGCGGGAGAAGCGCAATCCCCATACGTTGTAACACCATGTCTGCCAAAAGGTGCCATTGGCTGGTCCGGCAAGCAATAGTTGGGTAAAAACCATGCTGCTTACAGGCATCGAGAATAATACTGTTTAAAGAGAAATTTTCAGGAAACATTAAAAATGATTGGTGTTGTAACTCTTCTAGATTTATTTTTTTACGGGTTGCCCAAGTCGCATCACGACGTAAAAGTACCATTAAAGGGTAGTTACATAGCTCAATGCTATTAAAGATTTGCTCATCAAAAGGCTGCAATAAAACGCCAACGTCCAACTCATTGTTAAGCAAAGCTTGCTCAATACCGCGTGAACCAACCTCCATAAAAGCCAATTCAATATCTGGTAATTGCTGATGATAATCAAACAGGGCAGTCGTTAAGAGCTGCGAGCCTAAAGGCGGAACGCCAAGTTTTAAAGTCCCAGTTTTTAATTGTTGGTAGTTTTCAATTTCAAGAAAGATGTTCTGTTCTGCCTGAAGAAGCTCAATCGCATGTTGATAAATGCGCTCTCCAATTTCAGTTAACTCGATTTGTCTTTTACGGCCATGATCGGGTTTAACCAAAAGCTGTACCTGAAGTTGCTCTTCAAGCTGCTGTAATATTTTACTAATAGTGGGTTGAGTCAGATACAACTCTTCAGCAGTACGTGTAAAGCTTTTAGTTTTTACCAGCGTAACGAAGCACTGTAGTGATTTTAAAGAAAGCATAGTAAAGAATAAATTATTCCATTTTAGAATAATATTAACATGAATAATTCATATTTAGCAGCTTTAACCAAGATAGCATAATGGTGTAGTTAACCATCTAATTTCGCAAAATGAGTACTGAATCTGCTTCTGGAACAACCACACAACCTTCACTTTTAGTTTTAGTTAAACAAATTTTGATTTTGGCTGGATTTTGGTGGGTCGGATATCTATTACATCAAAAACTTGGTGTACCTGTCTCAGCAGGCATTTTAGGTATGTTTTTATTGCTTTTATGCCTGTTCTTTAAAATTATCAAAATGGATCAGGTGGCAATGGGAGCAACCGTGGTTTTGGGTGAGCTATTACTGTTTTTCGTGCCCGTTGTGGTCGCTGTAGTGCAGTATAAAACCTTGTTTATGACCGAAGGTTGGCAAATTGTTCTGAGCATTGCGGTTGGGACCATTTCGGTCATGCTAAGTACATGTCTGACGATTCACTATTACAATCGTTTGAAAGCTTATTTACAGGCTCGAAAACGTCTTCAACATAAGCATATCTAAAGAGCAAACGACATGAATATCTGGTCAATTCTTTGTCTCATCTGGACTTTGGTCGCTTATGTTGTGGCAAAGCGAATCTATCAAAAACATCCAAAACTTTGGTTATCACCCGCAATTAGTGTGCCTGTACTTACCATCATTTTGATGACGATTTTTGGAATTTCATACCAAACTTATTCAGAAGATACCCAGTGGATTGTTAATTTATTAGGTCCTGCAACGGTAGCTTTCGCTATACCGATTTATCGCTATCGGGAAACGATTCGTAAAAACCTTGGGGTCCTTTCGATTGCAATTATTGTGGGGATGAGTGTTGGTGTGATGTCAGCCTATGAAATGGCACAGTGGTTCCACTTTAGCCCTGAAGTCACCAATAGTTTGATGGCCCGTTCTATTTCAACACCATTTGCCATGATTTTAGCGGAAGATATTCACGGTTCGGCAGCATTGGTTTCTTTATTTACCGTCATTACGGGTTTGGTCGGTATGATTTGTGGTGATGCAATTTTAGCGATTACTAAAATCCGTTCTAATGTGGCAAATGGGGCAGCCTTCGGCAATGCAGCGCATGGTTTTGGTACAGTCAGAGCACAGCAGCGCAATAGTGAAGAAGGTGTAATTGCCAGTTTGACCATGGTTATTGCTGGTATTTTAATGGTACTGATTGGACCATTTGCGATTCATCTATGGTTGCTGTTGTAGGCTTTGTCTAAGTCGGCTTGTCATGTTGTTGAATAATCTTTGATAGTTTTTTGATAGCTTGTTGCATCAGTTCAGGTTCAAAATCGCCTAAGCCAACAATTAACCCCGAACGTTGTTGCTCTATTGAAAATGTCGGTGAAATTGCTTTAATGGCAATGCCTGCATCGACTGCTGAGCTTGCAACTTCAATGTCATTAATATGATGAGCAAGCCATAACACCATATGCATGCCTTGATCGCCCGGCTGTAACCAAGCCAGTTCTTGAGGTATGTATTTTTCAATCAAGCCAATAATGTATTCACGGACTTCTGCGTAAACATTTCGAGTACGGCGAATATGTCGCTCTAAATAGCCTTCTTGAATAAAAGCAGCCAAAACATACTGGTCGGCAGCAGGCGGGTGCCGATCAATTAAGACTCTAAGCCCACAAAATGGCGCCACCAATTCTTTAGGTAACACTGCATAGCCAAGTCTAAGTGACGGAAATAAGACTTTACTGAAAGTCCCAAGATAAATGACTTGGTCGGGTGCCATGCCTTGTAAGGATGGGAAGGGCTGACCGTTATAACGGAGTTCACTGTCATAGTCATCTTCAATGATCCATGCATTTTGCTGTTTTGCCCAAGCTAATAAAGCTGTACGCCTTGCTAGACTCATTGGCATACCAAGTGGATATTGGTGAGACGGTGTCACAAAAGCAGCACGTGCATGTTTAGAAAGTTTAATTCCGGTTTCAACTTGAATACCTTCTTCATCAACAGGAACACGCACCATCCGAATGTTTTGTACAGCATGTTCAAAAATGGCTGTTGTACCGCGATAAGCTGGTTCTTCAATCCAAACTTCATCTTTTGCTTCAAATAAAATCTGGCTACAAATATAAAGTGACTGTTGAATGCCAGGTGTAATCACAATTTGTTCAGGTTCGCAGTGGACAGAACGTGAGCGTCGTACATAGTCTGCTATAGCAATTCTTAGTGATAACACCCCTTGAGGTTCACCATAACCTGATGGAGCACTTGCACCCCGAGATCTAAATTTATTACCAAATTTACGCCAGATATCACTTGGTTGAGTACGACCGACGGGGACAGATACCGCAAAAGGAACATGAGGAAGTGGCTTAAATTCATCAAGCACTTTGGCATAAGAACGTGCCGATTTGGTCAACGATATCGAGTTAGGTTTATTTTCTTTTGATGAGTGTTGTATTACAGATGTTTTAACCAAAGCATGAGACACATAAGTGCCAGTTCGTGGTTGAGAGTCAAACACACCTTCAGCTAAAAGCTGATCATAAGCTTCAATAATGGTTCCTCGTGCGACCTCAAGTGTTTGAGCCAGTTCACGAGAAGAAGGCAATGGATCGCCTGGCTGTAAATCACCACTTTGTACAGCTTCGCGTAAAGCTTGAGTCAGTTGAGCACTTATCTTTCCTTGGCTTTTATCAATCTTTGCAATCGACGGAAGTTCTACAACTTTTGCCATTCTTGCCATAATTCTGGTCTACTTAAAAAAATACATAGTGGTTCTTTTTAATAAACCACATAAACCAGAAAATTTACAACACAAAATATAAATAGCCCTGATATTTACAGCGAGGTTTTTAGCCATGTATATCCCTGATGATTTTGCAGAAAACTGTTTGGATGTATTGCATTCTCTTATTGCAGACTATCCATTTGGGGTGCTTTTTACGCATGGTAGTAATGGCTTAGATGTAAACCATCTTCCATTCGAATTACAGGCAAGCGAAGGGGAATTGGGTGTACTACGTGCGCATGTGTCTAGAGTTAATCCAGTCTGGCAGGACATTAAAAATGGAGATGAGGTGTTGGTCGTTTTTCAAGCAGGCGATGCTTATATTTCACCAAACTGGTATCCATCTAAACATGAACAGCACAGACAAGTACCCACATGGAACTATAGGGTTGTGCATGCTTATGGAAAAGTGACGATTCGAGATGATGAACGCTATGTTCGTGGTGTAGTGGCTCGTTTAACCCGTACTCATGAAGCATCTCAACCTGAACCATGGAAAATGTCCGATGCACCAAAAGACTATCTTGAACCGATGTTAAAAGCCATTGTGGGCATAGAAATTGAAATTACTAAGCTGCAAGGAAAATCAAAACTTGGGCAAAACAAAGAACGCCAGGACATTTTAGGCGCGGCAGATGGCCTATCGAAATCTGGTCATCAAACTATAGCGAATGCCATGTACAGTGTGGCTGAGTTAAATAAATAATTTTGAAAATATAAAAGCTTAATATCAATTGAGGAGATAAAGATGTCTTGGACTACACCTGTTGAGTTATTGGGTGAACACGTTATTTTAAAGCCGCTAGATGTAACTCAAGCTGAAGCGCTCAAAGAGGCCGTTTGCGATGGGGAACTCTATAATCTTTGGTATACCCGTGTGCCAAGACCTGAACAGATGACTGCTGAAATTGAAAGACGTCTTGATTTGCAAAAATCCGGCTCTATGTTGCCATTTTATATTGAAGACCGAAAAACGGGGCGAGCGCTGGGCATGACAACTTTAATGCATATTGAAGAAGCCCATCGCCGTGTAGAAATTGGCTCAACATGGTATCGAAAGTCTGCACAACGTACGCCTGTAAATACTGAATGTAAAAAGCTATTGTTGGCTCATGCATTTGAGACTTTAAACTGTATTGCGGTTGAGTTACGCACATCTTCTTTAAATGTTCAAAGTCAAGCCGCGATTGTACGCTTGGGTGCAAAGCTAGACGGTGTGCTAAGAAGCCATCAAATTGTGAAAGATGATATTTTGCGGGACACTCACGTTTACAGTATTTTAAAACATGAGTGGCCTGCGGTCCGTCAAAATCTAGAATGGCTATTGAGCAAACCGCGTTAAAAAGAATTTAAACAACCTGCTTTTCTCTTTTTTGGCTTAGCCAGAAGAGAGAAGCTGCGGCAATCACCAACCATGGTATTAAAGCCATATTCATTGCTTTCCAGCCGAATAAATCCAGTAAAGCACCTGCACTAAACGAACAAATCAAACCGACAACAAAAACGGTCATATCGTTAATGGCTTGGGCCTTGGCTTTTTCAGCCAAGGAATAGGTTCCTGTGAGTAAAGAAGTACTGCCAATAAATAAAAAGTTCCATCCCACACCTAATAAAATGAGCGAGATAGCAAAAGATGCGAACTGAATACCTGAGAGAGCAAATCCGATATAGCAGACAAATAATAAAATACCTGCAAACATGATTTTAAGCACACCAAAGCGAGCAATTAAGTTTCCAGTAAAAAATGAAGGCAGAAACATACCAAGCACATGTAGCTGAATGACTGTCGTAATTGATCCAAGTTCATGGTGTGAATGTCGCATGGCAATGGGTGTTGCGGTCATACCTAAAATCATAATGCCATAACCTGTGACTGCACCAAACAGAGCAACTAGATAGGTAGGCTGAAAGAAAATCTGTTGCCACGGACGACCAGCAGTAAAGTCAGACTTTTGCTCAACTGTATCAGCTATATGTAAGCTAGATAAAATGCCCATTGCCACAAGTGAGATGATACTAATAATTAAAAATGAACCGATATATTCTAAATGCTGGAATAAGGGTCCACCAAAACGGGCTAAAGTCGGACCAATCAGTGCTGCAACAATTCCACCTGCCATCACCCAAGAAATAGCGCGTGAGCGGAACGCATCATTTGCCACTTCACTGGCAGCAAAACGGTAAAACTGAGCAAAGGATTGATAGGCCCCGACACATAGCGTACCCAGAGCCAGAAGCATGAGTGAGCTATAAAAAATACCAATTGATGCAATAATGCCGCCGAGCACACCTAAGAAAGCGCCAAATAGAAAACCGTTACGTCGTCCTACACGTGCCATGAGCATTGATGCAGGGAACATCATTAAAGCCGTACCCAAAAACATAGATGCGATGGGCAGCGTTGCAAGTGTTGGGGTATTTGCAATATTTGCCCCAGCCAAGCCACCAATGGTCATGACCATGACAGAAACGGTTTGGAAAAGGGATTGGGAACTCGCCAAAATTAATACTTGGCGGTGCATGGTATTTTGAAGCATAAAGAGCCTTTAATTATATTCAGCAATGGCTGAGGCTAGGTGTCCGGTTTTTACATAAAGAGAAGCGCCAGATAAACCAGCTTGAAAATGTGCATGTGTTTTCGGTGGTAAGCGTATCCATGTGCCAGTTTCATAAACTATTTCTTTATCAACTAATTGACCTTGGGTAATCAAAATTTCGATTCCACCCTCAGCTTTTTCAGTAAAAAGTTGCTGCGGCTTGAGTTTTTCTAAATAAGTGTGTTCATAACTTGCATCAACCAATGTGCAAATTAAACGCGAACCTATTTCTTGCCATTGTGCTGGGTCGTTGGTATTGATCCGTAAGGTTTGCGTTTCTGACGTAGGAACTTGCATAAGTTTGACAAAAATCAATGTACCTTCTTCACTCGATGGTTGGTGTCCCGACTGATGGGGACTGCGTAAATACCATCCAGCGGAGTAGTGCAGATTTTGATTTTCAGTAAATACGCCTGAAAGTACGAGGATTTCTTCACCATGATGATGTCGATGTTCAGGGAAGGTTGTATGGGGCGCATATTTCACCAAACTGGTCGCACGAGCTATTTCATCGCCAATACGATCAAGCATGACACGATCAACTTCCCCACGGGGAGATTTCACCCAGCGATAGTCTTCAGGTTTGATAATCACAGCCCGTGAAAAATCGGCATGAATCAACATGAATACTCTCCTCGTAAACTAAATTCTCTTTATTCAATAACAAAATAAATAAAGTGAGTGAGTAAGCCTACTCAAGATATAAAAAATTAATCGTTATGAATAGGTTACAGAGCATTTTAGAAATAAAGATTTATAAGTACAAATGAGATAATCTACTTACCCAATAAAGAAAAACTTTAGCGCTATGAATTCACCAGTTTATTTGAATGCACTTCGTGCTTTTGAAGCCAGTGCACGACACAAAAGTTTTTCTGCTGCAGCAAAAGAGTTAAATGTTACTCCGGCCGCAGTGGGGCAATTGGTACGTACACTCGAAGATTGGTTAGGCTTTCCGTTGTTTCATCGGCAAACTAACGGTAAAAAACGACTGGTCGCTACTGAACTGGCTGAATCGGTTTTACCGGATATTCGGGCGGGTTTTGATAAGCTCACTTTGGCTTTGGAGAAATTAAAACAAGATTCTCTATCAGGTGTTCTTAATATTGCGGTGAGTCCTGCCTTTGCTGAAAAATGGCTATTACCAAGAATTGATCATTTTCAAAAACAATATCCAGATATTGATATTCGTTTAGACATTAACTTGAAAACCGTAGATTTTTTAGAACAAAAAGTCGATGTGGGTGTCAGATATGGTCAAGGACAATGGCAAGGTTTAGAAGCCGTTAAACTTATGGATGAAGAGGTTTATCCCGTATGTTCACCTACATTTTTAAATGAACATTCATCGCTTTTAACGCCGAACGATCTAAAGAATATCACTTTAATTCATGATCTTTCTATGGAAAAACATCAACAGTTTCCGGGGTGGCAATCTTGGCTAAAAAGTGTAGGTTTGAATGACATCAATATTAGCCGTGGTATGCAAATCAACAGTTCATCTGCAGTTTTACAGGCTGCAATGGAAGGACATGGTGTTGCATTAGCGCGTAGTGTTATGGTGCAAAAAGATATACAAACCGGGCGTTTGATACGATTATTTCCTCAAATTCATTTCTCATCGCCCTTTTCTTATTATTTGGTGTACCGACCACAATACGCAAATTTGCCTAAAGTCAAAATCTGTCTAAATTGGTTTTTTGAAGAAATTCATCGAATATAAAATTAATCATTAACTTGAAGTTAATAACTAACGAAGTAGGTTGATTGATCGAAAGTCCATAAAGCGTTTTTATAGATTCAGAACAAAACTGCGATCTATAGGTAAGTACATGGAAGGATCAGTTCAGAATAAAGAACGATTATGGACAAAGCGGCGTCATGCCAAACAACTAAAACTAGAGATGGCAAACCAATATACCGATGGTGTGGTGATTCCAACTCAAGACATTATTAAAGTTTTGGAAACCTTAATTACACCGGGTGACAAAGTTGTACTAGAAGGGAATAACCAAAAGCAGGCTGATTTTTTATCGCGCTCTTTGGCTCAAACCAATCCAGATATTTTGCATGATTTGCATATGATCATGCCAAGCGTAGGGCGTTCAGAACATCTTGATCTGTTTGAAAAAGGCATTGCGCGTAAGCTCGATTTTTCTTTTGCTGGCCCACAAAGTTTGCGTATTAGCCAGTTAATTGAAGATGGTTTACTAGAGATTGGTGCGATTCATACCTATATCGAACTATATTCACGTTTGGTAGTCGACCTCATACCAAATGTGGTGCTCTCAGCGGGTTTTATGGCAGACCGTCAAGGCAATATCTATACAGGTCCAAGTACCGAAGATTCTCCAGCGCTTATTGAACCCGCGGCTTTTAGTGACGGTATCGTGATTGTTCAGGTGAATGAGCTGGTTGATGACGTTTCAGATTTACCACGTGTCGATATTCCTGCTTCTTGGGTTGATTATGTGGTGGTCGCAGATCAGCCATTTTATATCGAACCGTTATTTACTCGAGACCCGAAGCATATCAAGCCAGTGCATGTGCTCATGGCCATGATGGCAATTCGCGGAATTTATGAAAAGCATAATGTGCAATCGTTAAACCATGGTATTGGTTTTAACACTGCGGCAATTGAATTGATTTTACCGACCTATGGTGAATCTTTAGGTTTAAAAGGAAAAATCTGCCGAAACTGGACTCTGAATCCACATCCAACCTTAATTCCAGCGATTGAAACAGGTTGGGTTGAAAGCGTGCATTGTTTTGGTACCGAACTCGGTATGGAAAAATATGTTGCAGCTCGTCCCGACGTGTTCTTTACAGGTCGTGATGGCGCTTTACGTTCCAACCGTATGATGTGTCAGCTTGCAGGTCAGTACGCCGTTGACTTGTTTATTGGCGCAACTTTGCAAGTTGATGGCATGGGCCATTCTTCGACTGTCACCAAAGGTCGTTTAGCTGGTTTCGGTGGTGCACCAAACATGGGGCATGATCCGCGTGGTCGTCGTCACGATACGCCAGCATGGCTAGATATGCGTTTACAAGGTGCCAGTGAAACTGAAACCTATTTGGCACGTGGTAAAAAACTCGTTGTTCAAATGGTGGAAACCTTCCAAGAGGGTGGCAAGCCAACTTTTGTAGATCGTCTTGATGCGATTGATGTTGCTAAAACGGCAGGCTTACCTTTAGCGCCGATCATGATTTATGGCGATGATGTCACCCATTTACTGACCGAAGAAGGCATTGCTTATCTATATAAAGCAAGCAGCCAAGAAGAGCGCCAAGCTATGATTGCTGCGGTGGCAGGCGTGACCAGTATTGGTTTAACTCAAGACCCTAAAACAACAGCACGTTTAAGAAGCGAAGGCTTGGTGGTATTCCCTGAAGATTTAGGTATTCGCCGCACCGATGCCACACGTGAACTTTTAGCGGCGAAAAATATTGCCGACTTGGTGACATGGTCAGATGGCTTATATCAACCACCTGCAAAATTCAGGAGTTGGTAATGATGGCACAAGTTCAATATCAAACGCTCAGCGATAGTCAGCTTTTAGCAGATATGGCAGTCAAAGCGTTAATTGATGAAGTTAATCTGACACCGAAACCAGCTTTGGTCGATCGCCGTGGCAGTGGTGCGCATGATGACCTGACTTTGGAGTTAATGGAGCGCTCTGCGAAAAGTTTAGGGCCTATGTTTGATGCGATGGCGCAAGCTGCAAAGCATCATGGAAAAGTCTGTTTAGCTTTGCGTGAAGACATTGGAGAAATCGGTCGCCAAGGTGAAAAGACCATGATGTGGGCAACAGATGGTGTCAACACACACCGCGGTGCAATTTGGGCCTTGGGTTTAATGGTTACCGCAGCAGCATTAGCGCGCAGTAATCAGCAATATTTATCGGCTGTTGAGCTATGCCAGTTAGCAGGCCAGATTGCTCAGCTTGAAGATCGCTTTATTCCAAAGCAGGCTTTGAGTCATGGTCAGCAAGTACAAAAGAAATTAGGCATCTTAGGTGCCAAAGAACAGGCACAACAAGGCTTTCCAACTATTGTGAATTCTGGGTTAAAGCAACTTTATCAAAGTCGTAGTAAACCCATGAAAGAAGAGTTTGCTCGCTTAGATGCCTTACTTGCGATGATGACTGATTTGACCGATACCTGTGTGCTTTATCGCTCGGGAACATCTGGCTTAAAGTGTATGCAACAAGGTGCACAGCAAGTACTTGATTTGGGCGGCAGCTCAAGCTTGGAAGGTCGACGTGCTTTGCATCTTTTAGAGATTGATTTGCTTCGGATGAAAGCTTCCGCTGGTGGTGTCGCAGATTTATTGGCAGCCACATTGTTTATAGATCGTGTTGAGCAGTCATCTGCGAAAAATAAAAAGGAATTCTGATTATGGAAACACTTCATTTTGAATTTGTGGCCACAGAGCCACCTGTAAAAAAAGCACTAGTAGGATGTGTAGGTTCTGGCGATTTAGAAATTTTGATGGAACCTGGTGAAACTGGAAAAGCTTCTATTCAAGTGGTGACTTCGGTAGATGGCAGTGCAGCACGTTGGCACAATCTTTTTGAACGGATTTTTACTGCGCAAATACCGCCAGCGGTCAATATTGATATTCATGATTTTGGTGCAACTCCCGGTGTTGTTCGCTTACGTCTGGAACAAGCATTGGAGGAGATTGCTCATGACTGATATTCAGAGTTTGTTAAATAAACAAGATTTTATTGAGCTGAGTGCGAGAGAGCGTGCTAAAGCATTATTAGATGAAGGGACTTTTCGAGAGTTACTCGACCCATTCGCACGCGTCATGTCACCTTGGTTGGTTCAGCAAAATATTGTCCCACAAGCCGATGATGGCGTGGTGGTTGCAAAGGGATCTATTCAAGAACGCCCGGTGGTTTTAATTTCTATTGAAGGCTTATTTCAAGGTGGAAGTTTAGGCGAGGTGGGCGGTGCCAAAATTGCGGGTGCCTTAGAACTTGCGGTTGAAGACAATATGAAAGGCATTCCAACAGCTGCAATTTTATTGTTGGAAACGGGTGGCGTTCGCTTACAAGAAGCAAATCTAGGCTTGGCTGCAATTGCTGAAATTCAAGCTGCAATTGTGAACTTACGTCAGTATCAACCCGTGATTGCCGTGGTTGCAGGCAGTGTAGGGTGCTTCGGCGGTATGTCAATTGCGGCTGGTCTATGTAGCTACATTGTAATGACACAAGAAGGACGTTTAGGTTTAAATGGCCCGCAAGTGATTGAACAAGAAGCTGGTGTTCAAGAATACAACGCTAAAGATCGTCCATTTATATGGAGTATTACTGGTGGTAATCAGCGTTTCGCTAGTGGTTTGGCAGATGCTTATGTTGACGATGATCGCCAGAAAATTTGTCAGCAAGTCATCGATTATTTAACTCAAGGCGTACCTCATCAGCATCGTAGTTCAAATTACACATTCTATTTAGAAAAGCTGCAACAAGTTGATACTGCTGAGCAGATTACCCCAGCACAAGTTCAAGCTTGGTATCAAGGAGAGCAAGCATGAATATCGCCGTTGATACATTAAAAGCATCTATTCGTGGTGCACATTGGTTTAAAGCACTCACGCAAGGCTTTAAGACAGTTGAAGGTTTTCCAGCTTCGGTTTGGGTGTCTGATGGTCAGATTGACCAGCAAGCGGTACGTGTGATTGCCGTTGTTCAAGACAGCAATAATCTGTTCCCTCGGGCAAAACAAGGTGAAGTTGGACTCTTGGAAGGCTGGAATTTAGCAAAAGCAGTCGATGAGGTGATTCAAGCCGATGCACAGGCTGAAACTAAACGCGCTATTTTATGTTTAGTTGATGTTCCAAGTCAGGCCTATGGGCGCCGCGAAGAATTATTAGGTATTCATCAAGCTTTAGCGGGTGCAGTAGATAGCTATGCTAGAGCCAGATTGGCAGGCCATCCTATTGTCAGTTTATTGCTTGGTAAGTCGATGTCTGGTGCTTTCTTGGCGCATGGATACCAAGCCAATCGTATTATTGCCTTAAACGATTCAGGTGTTATGGTGCATGCAATGGGTAAGGAATCTGCTGCACGCGTTACCTTACGATCGGTTGATGAGTTAGAGCAATTGGCATCAAGCATTCCTCCAATGGCCTATGACATTGAAAGTTATGCCACGCTTGGTTTGTTATCTGAACTGTTATCTGTTGAAAACCCTGAACAACCGACAACCGATGATCTTCTGTTAGCGAAGCAGGCAATTGCTCAAGCATTTAAAGACATTAATGCTGAGCAATCGAGAGGACTGGAACAAAGACTTCACGGCCAAAACCGTCAAATGTCTAAAAAAGTCCGTGAATTATTGCGTGAGCAATGGTCATGAAACTTAAGCTCGAAGCCCATGATTTACTGTGGGGCATGACGGTCGATTGCTTGGCTGATGATGCTCCGCATTGGGTGAGAGAGGTATTGCAACGAGGTGATCCTGTTGTAGTTCGACGGGGAATTACTCCTGTAGATCAGGTGGCTGTGGGGGTAAGAGGGCAATTTCGTCATCAACGATATGCAGCTCAAATGCCACGATCAGCGATTAGCAAACAGCTTAAGCCAGAAGCGCTGACTCGCGTAGATATGCAACAGTTTGAGCACTTAGCAGAACGTTTACAGAGCATTTCCAGCATTATGAAAAACTTTTCAGGATGTTGGGGATATACGGGAAGTTTCGGCTTTGAACTAGCAACGGGCATTAAAACAGTAAATCAGCAAAGTGACATAGATTTGTTGATTCGAGCTGAACAGCCTTTTGCCAAAAAGCAGGCAGTTGAGCTACTCGAAAATTTTCAGCAAGCAGGGCTGAATGTGGATATACAGCTACAACTTCCACAAGGTGGTTTGGCGTTAAAAGAATGGGCTGGGAATAGCGGAAAAGTTCTATTGAAACGTCCTGATGGTGCTGTTTTAGTAGAAAACCCATGGAATTAGGGAATAGATATCATGGCTTCAATTTGGGTATATCCGGGTCAAGGTGTGCAACGAAGCAATATGTTGCATGACCTACCACAAACCGCTCTGGTCAAAGAATACCTTGAGCGTGCATCGGATGCACTCAAAGAAGATGTCTTGATGTTAGATAGTCCGGCTGAATTGCAATCGACACGTGCAGTACAGCTTTGTTTACTGATTTCAGGTGTGGTGAGTTCAGCTTTATTAACAGCGGAAAACTTAACACCTGATTATGTAGCGGGTCTATCAATTGGCGCATGGTCGGCTGCGGTTGTAGCAGGAGTTTTAGCCTTTGAGGATGCCGTTCGTTTGGTTGCCTATCGAGGTGAACTCATGCAAAACGCCTATCCAACTGGCTATGGTATGACTGCTCTGATTGGTACAGATCGTGCAGCAGTTGAAGCATGGGTCAAACAGATTTATGAAATAACGCCAGATGTTTTTGTCGCGAATATTAATGCACATAACCAGATCGTTATTTCAGGAGGCTTTGAAGCCATGAACCAAGTTGCTGTTTTGGCAAAGCAACAAGGCGTAGTGGCAAAAAAATTAGATGTATCGGTGCCATCGCACTGTGAATTATTAAGTCAGCAAGCAAAGCAACTTGCAGCGTCTATGGAGGGAGTGACTTTAAAGCAGCCTAAAATACGTTATTTAAGTGGTACAACGGCTCGTACGCTTGGCAGGCCAGAACAGATTGGTGATGATTTGGCTTTTAATATGAGTCGAACTGTAGATTGGGAAAGTACTATCCAAGCTGCATGGGAGCGAGGTGTGAGGTTACAGATCGAAGCTTTACCGGGAACGGTACTTACTACACTTGCACGTCGAACGTTTAAAGAAGGAACTGTATTGTCATTTCAGGGAACACGTTTAGACAGCATTCAATTAGCAATGCAAAACGAAAATAATGCTTCTTTGTAATTACAATACAAATTAAAAATTGAGTAATAATCCAAGGATATGAGGGATTTACAATGATTATTTATGGAACAGCAATATTAGCGATCTGCCATTTATTAGGCGACTATCTTGGTAACACCTTAGGCATGCTATTAGGTGTTAAAGCAAATGTCGGTGGCGTTGCTATTTCAATGATTCTGTTAATCTTATCTAAAGAATTATTGGCAAAAAAAGGTTACTTACCTCAAGTCACACAATTTGGCGTCTTGTATTGGTCAGGTATGTATATTCCGATCGTAGTTGCGATGTCAGCAGGTCAAAATGTCGTTGCAGCATTATCGGGTGGCATGTTAGGGCTGATTGTCTCTATTGCATCGTTAATTGGTACGGTTTTAGTCATCCGTTATTTAAATAGAATTAGTGGTGACTATGAAACTTATGAATGGACAATAGAAACCAAAGAAAAAATAGCCTAAGCAAACATAAACTACAAAAAGTTCAATCAAAAAGGATTTAAATGATGGACGCTATAATTGCTGTGTTATCAAAAAATGCATTAGTTACTGCTCTTGCCGTAACGGGTTTAATGATGTTCGTTTCCCATCTACTCTCAAAATATTTGACGAAGGGAAAACTGCAAAGTTCTGCAATCGCGATTACTTTAGGTTTGGTTGTTGCTTACTTTGCAGGAGTTTATACGCAAGGAACCAAAGGTGTTTCGGACATCGCTATTTTTTCTGGTTTTGCGTTGTTGGGCGGAGCCATGATTCGTGATTTGGCTATCGCTTCAACTGCATTTGAAGTTGATGTGAAAGAAGTGAAGAAAGCAGGCAAAATTGGTCTAATTGCATTAATGCTTGGTTGTGTTGTGCCTTTTGCAATTGGGGTTTTGGTTGCATGGAGCATGGGCTATCGAGATCCAATTTCGATGACAACGATCGGTGCAGGGGCAATGACTTATATTGTTGGCCCGATTACAGGAACCGCAATTGGTGCGAGCTCTGATGTGATCGCACTTTCTATTGCAATTGGTTTAATCAAGTCAGTTTTCTTTATGGTAGGGACGCCACTGCTTGCGAAATTTATGTATCTAAAAAGTCCACGCTCTGCCATGGTATTTGGCGGTTTAGCAGGAACAACCAGTGGCACTGCAGCAGGCCTAGCTGGCACTGATGTTCGATTGGTACCTTATGGAGCATTGGTTGCAACCTTCTATACAGGACTTGGCTGTTTACTTGGACCTTCTTTATTTTTCTTAACGGTTAATGCAATTTTTGGATAAATTTTTGAAAATCGCACAACGGCAACTCATTATTCTTTAATAGGTTGCCGATATTTATCTTTTAAAATTAGTGGCGAACATTCGACATTCAGCAATCAGAGCAAGTAAGTTAGGGTCGCGTTCTTTACTTTTTAAAAAGACCAGTCCAATTTCTTGTTGCATGTGATATTGCTGTTTTAGCGGAATAAGTTTTACTGAACTTTCATAAACAGCAGAAATACGACCGGGTAGTAGAGCAAAACCGACGCCTGAACTGACCATACTAATTAAGGTGAAAATATCATTCACCTGTAAAGCAACTTTAGGCGAAAAGCCTGCTTTTTTAAAAATAATATCGCTGTCGTTATGAGTTGCAAAACCCTTAGTTAAAGTTAAAAAAGTTTCTTCTTTTAAAAGGCTTAAATCAATATCTTTAAAATCGGCATATTTTGAATCTTTATTGACGGCCAAAAAAATGTCATCTGAAAACATCGGCAAAATTTCAAAGTCATCATCTTGAGTGGTTTCATTTAAAGCCACGATAATGGCATCCAGCTCAGTTGCTTTAAGCTTTTTCACCAAATCCTGATTCGAACTCAGCAACAGTTGAATATCAAGCTCACTGCGTCTGAGTTTAAGGCCGCTAATCACATTTGGAATCGTATTTACCGTCAAAGAATAAAGAGAACCTAAATGTAAAACCTTGGCTGCAAAGCCTGCGGCTTCTCTGGTTTTATTTACGGTAATAAAAATGTCTTGTACGATTTTTTGTGCCCGTTCTTCAAAGACATAAGCACTTTTTAAAGGAATGAGGTTACGGCCTTCATTTTTAAAAAGAGGGCAACGTAAAGCACTTTCTAAAGAATGTAAGGCTTTATGAACACTGACATTACTCAACTGCATTTCTGTGGCTGTTTTAGATAAATTTCCACAGCGCATAAAAGCTAAAAAAATCTGTATTTTTTTCAGGGTGAATTCTTCATCAATTTCCATATTAAGCCTTTGAACCTGTTTCCCTTAAAACTATAGATTTGAGCTATAAAGTTACCACAAAATAAAGGCCATAAAATTGTGCTTAGGTCGAAGTATATCTTTAGAGACTTGCTTCAACTCTTTGTTGAATAGTTTTAATCACTTGATCTAATGCACTTTGAATTTTAGTGTTCCATTCAAAAGAACAGTTAATTCTCAAATAATGCTGTTGTGCGGGTAAAACACTAAACAAAGGGCTTGGCGCAACGCCAATGTCTTGCTGAATCAATTCTTCATAAACTTGCATACTGTCTAGCGTACTAGGAAGTTTGACCCATAGAAAATAGCCACTTGGGTAGTAATACACTTCACAAGAACTAGGTAAATGTTGTTTCAAATAATGGTAAAACTGCTTTTTATAACGTTCAAGTGAAAGTCTAAGTGTACGCAAGTGCTTTTCATAATGATGATGAGACAAAAACTCAACCAATGCATTTTGAATGAGTGCATTGACTGAAATGGTACTCATGAGTTGCAAGTGTTGAATATGGTCCGAAAATTTACCCGCATAAACCCAACCGACCCGAAAACCTGCACCTAATGTTTTAGAAAAAGACGAGCAGTGTAGCACCAGATTTTGTTGGTCAAAATACTTCATCGAAAGTGGTTTTTGCCCACCATAATAAAGCTCTTCATACACATCATCTTCAATCAAATAAATTTGGTGTTCATGAAGTAGTTTGGCAATTTTATATTTAATGTCATCACTAACTGTAAAACCAATCGGGTTATGGGCGTTGAGCATGAGCCAGCACACCTTGATTGGATATGTTTGAATGACCTGTTCAAAAGCCTCTAAGTCAAAACCGTGTTGTGGATGCTCAGGAATGGTAATCACTTTAAGTCCTAAACGCTCGGCGGCTTGCCAAGCCCCATAAAACACAGTTTGCTGTAATAAAATATAATCGCCGGGTTGAGCGACAGCTTGTAGCGAAAGGTTCAGTGCATCTAAACCTCCAGATGTAATGACAATGTCATCTGGGTCGGTCTGTATGCCTTGCATACAGTAGCGCTGAGCAATCAGTTTTCTTAAGTTTAAATTACCAGGAGGCAAACTGGTTGTCTGGTCATAACTTTGTCTTTGGCGCGCAAGTTGCCCCATAATTTGAATAAGTTTGGGTGCTGTTAAAAGCTGACTGTCTGGAAAAGCTGAACCAAAAGGTACGACAGATTCATGTTGAATTGACTTAAGATATTTAAAAACTAATGAATTAATTTCAATTTTAGAGTTTAGTGAAACAACTGAATATTGCTCTAAAGGTTTAAGTGCAATTTGCTCGGCAACGAAGTAGCCAGATTTTTCTTTTGAATAGATCAGACCTTGTGATTCAAGCTCCTGATAAGCATTCATGACAGTCATTAAACTAAAACCAGAACGTTGTACCTGATCTCTCAATGACGGCAATTTTTCATGTGCATTTAAAGTGCCGCTCTCAATGAGTTGGCGAATGCTATGAGCGAGTTGTTCTGATTTATACATGTATGAGCTGCACGAAATAACAAAATGAAAGAAGCACTTAATCAATAATAAATGCCGTTTGCAGAATCTACAAACGGCATTTGTTTAGAACAATAGATTTACTTTAAGTAAGGGGCTGCATAAATCAAGATAACTTTAAACAATCCCGCAATCACAGCTAAGGCTAAAAAACCACCGATCCATAGCAGAATAAACCATTGGGTTTGATTGAGTTTAACGGATGACTTTTTCATAAAACCCTCCATACTTAATGATAGCCTTCATCACCTACACGAACTTTGTCACGGAATACCCAATAAGAGACAATGGTGTAAGCAATAATGATTGGAATCAAAATAAGTGCACCGACCAAAGCAAACATCTGGCTTGAATGCGGTGCTGCAGCCTGCCAAATGGTGACTGATGGCGGAATAATATATGGCCATAAACTAATCACAAAACCAGTAAATGCAAGGAAAACGAGCGCCAATGTATATGCAAATGGTTTGAGGTCATGATCCTGCTTTTTACATGCTGATAAAATCAGGCCAACAAATAATAAGACCAAAATAGGTACAGGGCTAAAATAGAACAGATTTGGTAAAGAGAACCAGCGATCTGCAATTTCAGGATGAGTCAACGGCGTATATAAACTCACGCCACCAAAAATAATGAGCAGCGCGATAATCAGCTTTGGCATAAGCTCATACATACGTTGCTGCAAACCTTTTTCGGTTTTTAAGATCAGCCATCCACAGCCTAAAGTGGCATACATGGCAACTACGCCAATACCTGTAAAGATGGTAAACGGGGAAAGCCAATCCAGAGACCCACCAGCAAAAATACCATTTTCGGTTTTAATCCCTTGGATATAAGCACCTAAAATAATCCCTTGTAGGAAACTGGTTAAAACTGAACCCCAAATAAAGGCTAAGTCCCACAGATGCTTAGTACGGTGAGCTTTAAAACGGAATTCAAACGCAACACCGCGGAAAATCAGGGCAATGACCATGAAAATAATAGGTAAGTAGAGTGCTGATAAAACTGTCGAATAAACCAGCGGAAATGCTGCATATAGACCAGCACCACCGAGAACCATCCACGTTTCGTTACCATCCCAGACAGGAGCCACAGTATTCATCATGACGTCACGTTCTTGGCTGTTCTTAATGAAAGGGAACATAATTCCGATTCCTAAGTCAAAACCATCCATGACCACATAAATTAAAACACCTAAACCAATAATACCGACCCATATTAAAGAAAGATCAATCATGATGTTTCTCCCCAGATTTTTGATTATCGTCAATGTTTTCATCGACAGCACTGAGTGGACGCATTGGTGTTTTAAAGTGTCCAACGCCACCAGATTCAATAGTTGGTGTATCGATAAATACAGGGCCTTTATTAATGAGCTTTAAGGTGTAGTAAATACCGCTACCAAAAACGATGGTGTATACCACCACAAAAATAAAGAGACTCAGACCCACCTGATCTGCAGAAACTATATGTGAAAGCCCATCTTTGGTTCGCATAATGCCGTATACAACCCACGGTTGACGGCCGACCTCAGTGGTGATCCAGCCAGCCAGCATTGCCACATAACCCGCAGGCCCCATCACTACAGCGAATTTATGGAACCATGAAGTTTCATAGAGTTTTCCACGCTTACGTAACCAAAGCGCAATGAGTGACAGGGTGACCATAAGTACACCAAGCCCCACCATCACACGGAAGCTCCAGAAAATAATGGTTGAGTTTGGACGATCCTCAGGCGCGAACTCTTTTAAACCAGTCACTTGACCATCTAAACTGTGCGTTAAAATTAAACTACCCAAATATGGAACGCCCACTTCAAAGTGGTTACGCTCTTCTTTCATATCTGGAATGGCAAATAACAATAATGGCATAGGGTCATTGTGATTGGTTTCCCAGTGTCCTTCCATTGCCGCAAGTTTGGCTGGTTGATGTTCACGGGTGTTTAAACCATGGTTATCGCCAATTACTACTTGTAAACATGAAGTCACAAGCACCATCCAGAGACCCATCGAGAACGATTTTTTTACCAATTCATCACGACGGCCTTTTACTAAATGCCATGCAGATGTTCCGACGACCAATAAAGATGAAACCAAGAAGGCAGCCGCACCCATGTGGGCAAAGCGGTAAGGGAAGGATGGATTAAAGACAATGGCAAACCAGTCTTTTGGCACAATAATGCCATTTTCGATGGCAAAGCCTTGAGGTGTCTGCATCCAGCTATTAGAAGATAGAATCCAGAACATGGAAATACATGTTCCGATGGCAACCATAAGTGTTGCAAAGAAATGGGCTCGAGGACCAACACGTCCCCAACCAAATAACATAATGCCCAAGAAACCTGCTTCTAAGAAGAAGGCACTTAAGACCTCATAGGTAAGTAAAGGACCAGTAATACTGCCGGCAACACGTGAAAATTCACTCCAGTTGGTACCGAACTGGTAACTCATCACCACGCCCGAGACCACACCCATACCGAAGGCAACGGCAAAGATCTTAATCCAGTATTTAAATAGATCTTTATAAATTGGGTTTTGGGTTCTTAACCATTTCCACTCTAGCACTGCTAAAAAGCAGGCAAGACCGATGGAAGTGGCCGGAAAAATAATATGGAAGGATACTGTAAAAGCAAATTGTATTCGCGCTAATTCTAGAGCGGTTAGACCGAGGCTCATAAACTTTCCCCCTGTGAACTAGCTGATGATGGTTAAATGAGTTAAATACTTATTTTCAGGCAACAAAGTATTCTGACGATTAAACTTGCTTCTGTGATAAATGTTCTTAGCAAGTAAAATGCCAACAGGGTTAAGCAATATAATTGCTTGATATTTCAAGAGAATAGACTGATTGATTGTTCTCAATCTGTTAACAAAGTTTATGCTTGATGTTGCATTTGTAAAAATGCATGTTGCATTGAAACATTGATGAAATATCTGGCGATATGCAATAGATCGTCTCATGAAAACTACCTACCTTAAGAAGTTTCCTTAATCATGCACTTACTATTTTTGTATATGTAGATACAGAAATTTTTTATAAAACTATAACAGTCTGGAGCAGTCATGAGGTGTGCTATAGTTTTTTTTCAATTATCTGTAGCTATGTATCCATTCTTCAAAAGTTCAAAATAAATGAACAAGATTTACGAATGGCCAAAATCACTCTCCAAAATACAGCGAATGCGACTTTGGGTAATAAGCGCAGAATAGTTTCTTCTCTTTTATTCCTTTGTTGTTTTGCGTGAGGTCTGGTTGTTACGTAGGTTATTAAAGACCTGATTTAAGTGTAGCTCTTCTAAAATAGCTTGGATGTTAAAAAATGTTTATTACTTCTCAACTCAATGTCCTGCATAAAATTATTAAAAATCAGCCTATTCCTGTATCTATATTGGCTCAATTAGAGCAAACCTACGTTAATTTTGAAGCCACTTTATTAAGAGCGAAAGTACTCAGAGACTTTTCTAAATCTGAAACAGTATATTTAATTCAATCTCATATTGAGGCACAGCAAAGCAGTGTGGCCTATCTATTTTCACCATTTATTTTTGCTAACTTAAACAAGGCCGCTATTTATACAACGCCTGCAACTGCGCCTGTGCTTTCTATTCTTAATAAATATTACCAAGCTGAGAAGAAAGTACTCTTTAAGGTAGATGACGTTTTAGAAAGTCTAAAAATTTATATAGATTTGGAACTTGCAGAGCTTAATGAAGTCGAATTTATTTATCTAAGCTTAATCAAGGCACTATGCCGAAGTGATCTCTCTACAGTTTTTTTAATAACACATTTAGAAATTGATTTAGAGGCTCTAAATCAACTTGAACAGTTTTTAAAAATAAAAATTTATTGGATTAAAACCACAAAAGATGATGACTTAAAAAACCTAAATGGCTTAGAAATGCGGAAATTATTATTCAAAAATAAAGATGAGACTTATATCAAATTATGCGCGAAATTCGCTCAAATGAACGCAGCGCTGGTTGGTTTATGCGACACCTTTACTGCTGGTCAAATGACACATTTAATTGATGATATGTTTTATTCAGAGCATATTTTTGAAAAATTATCTGTCTATTCAGAATATATACAAACCTTATTGCAAAGCCAGCAGAGCGTTCGGCAAAAAGAGGCGTCTTAGTCTTTGAGATACGAGCTTTTTATCTTTGTGTTTGGGTTCTTATATAAAGAATGAATACAGTTATAAAAAAATAATCGTTTTCATGTGAAATAAATATTTTATGGTAAAAGCAAAGCAATATTGGTTTTACTTACATGACAAATTTAAATTTTGAGCATCATCTCGGTTCACTAACGCACGCTGCCCTTAGTCAAGCTTCAATCATTTCTCGCGTGTGGGGAGAAGGGCCTTCAGAACGTTATGATGAATTGGCACAACATTTCAGACCAACTTTTGCCCGTATTAAAGAAGGGGCTTTAATCCGTGAGCAGCAGCATATTTTGCCCTATGAACAACTTCAGTGGCTTAAAGATATTGGTTTTACACGATTAAGACTTCCCAAAGCTTATGGGGGCTTTGATGCAACCATTCCTGAATTATTTGCATTACTCATTGAACTTGCAGAGGCCGATTCAAACTTACCGCAAGCTTTGCGTGTGCATTTTGGTTTCACTGAAGATGTCTTGGTAAGTAAAGACAAAGCGTTTCAACAGCGTTGGCTTAGCCGAATTGCCAATGGGGAAACAGTAGGCAGTGCATGGTCTGAAGGCGGGAAAGAGTCAATCGATCAGTTCGAAACTCATTTGTATCGAGACAGTGAAGGAAAAATTCGCGTTAAAGGTAAAAAATATTACACCACAGGAAGTCTATATGCAGACTGGGTTGACGTTGGTGTAACAGATTTAAAGGGTGAGTCTGGCTCCGTTGTTGTTCGCCGTGAAGATGAAGGTGTCGAAATTGTGGATGACTGGAATGGCTATGGTCAGCAACTCACCGCGAGTGGTACAGCATATTTCAATGATGTATTGGTCGATGAAACTGAAATTTTACCTGACGATGACCGTTTTAAATATTCAGCGGCTTACTATCAATTGGTCCAACTGGCAATCATTACAGGCCTAGGGCGTGCTGCAACCTATGACGTTTCTCAAGCTGTTGCTAAACGTACCCGAAACTACACGCATGCAAATGCCCAATTTGTAAAACAGGATCCACAAATTTTACAAGTAGTAGGCCAAATCCGTGGCGCGGCTTACAGTGCAGGAGCGATTGTTGAAAAAGTTGCACAAAGCTTACAACGTGCTTACTTGGCTGCATTTCAAAATAATGAGCAGCTTGAAGAAGAGCAAAATGCACTTGCCGAGCTTGAAAGTGCACAGTCTCAAACGGTCATTACCGATCTAATTTTAAATGCTTCTACGATTTTATTTGACGCTTTAGGTGCTTCTGCAACAGACAAAGATTTAGGCCTAGATCGATACTGGCGTAATGTACGAACTTTATCTTCACATAACCCGAGAGTATTTAAAAATCGAATTGTCGGTGATTTTAGTGTAAACGGCACATTACCTCCGTATCAATGGCGAATAGGGAATGTTGCTAAACAATAAATTATAGTTTTAGATATTAAGCTGCTATTTTGCGGCTTAATGTTATTTTATTTGTTTAAATTAAATTATAAAAATCTATTAGAATAAAATCATATTTTGTTTGGGGTTTATATTATAAAGAAAACATAAAAATTGCTTTAGTATAAAAATTAAATAAAATGCTGGTTGATATTTTATGACTAAGAAAATTAGTTTTAATGCTTTTGAAATGAATTGTATTGCCCACCAATCTCCTGGATTATGGCGACATCCTCAAGATCGATCTGTTGAATATAAAGATTTAGAATATTGGACAGATTTAGCACAAATTCTTGAGCGTGGTTTTTTTGATGGTATTTTTATTGCAGATGTACTTGGTATTTATGACGTTTATCATCAAAGTGCTGAACATGCCTTAACAGGTGCAGTGCAAGTTCCAGTCAATGATCCGCTACAGATTGTACCAGCGATGGCCGCAGTTACAAAGCATTTGGGCTTTGGTGTCACAACTTCGATTTCCTTTGAACATCCTTATCCTTTTGCTAGACGTATCAGCACGCTAGACCATTTAACCAAAGGGCGAGTGGGTTGGAATATCGTGACGTCTTATTTGGAAAGCGGTTCAAAAAACTTGGGCCTAAAAACTCAGGTTAATCATGACAATCGTTATGATATTGCTGATGAATATTTAGAAGTCCTTTACAAACTTTGGGAAGGTTCTTGGGAAGAAGGTTCGGTCCTGCGTGACCGTGAAAATGGTATCTTTGCTGACCATAAAAAAGTGCATCCAATTCAGCATGAGGGTAAATACTTTACTGTACCGGGCATCCATATTTGTGAGCCATCACCGCAGCGAACACCAGTACTTTACCAAGCAGGCGCGTCTTCACGCGGACAGAAGTTTGCTAGTCAAAATGCCGAGTGTGTATTTATTGCAGCGCCGTCTAAAATCGCCACTAAAAAAGTGGTACAGGGCATTCGCCAAAAATTGGCTCAAGAAGACCGCGACCCGTACTCAGTTAAAATTTATGCGCTTTTGTCGATTGTCACTGATGAAACCGATGCAAAAGCACAGGCTAAGTTTAAAGAATATCAAAGCTATGGAAGCTATGATGGGGCTTTAACATTATTGTCAGGCTGGTCGGGTGTGGATTTTTCACAATATCAACCGACCGATAAAGTTGAATATATTCAAACCAACGCGATTCAATCTTTATTAGATTCTTATGTAAATGCAGATCCGGAACGAGTCTGGACCATTGAAGAAATTGCAAACTGGAACAGCTTAGGTGGTAATGGACCTGTACTTGTAGGTTCGGCAGAAACCGTTTCGGATGCTCTACAGCAATGGGTTGAAGATACCGATGTCGATGGTTTTAACCTTGCCTATATTTTGGCGCATCAAACCTTTGCCGATGTAGTTGAGTTTATTGTGCCAGAGTTGCAAAAACGTGGGGTATATCAAACCTCATATGCACAAGGAACATTAAGAGAAAAACTATTTGGTGCTGGGCCATATTTGCCTGAAAATCACCGAGGTGCAAAATATCGTAATCTAAAAGAGTTAAAACTTGCTGAGGCGAGTTAAATATTTTGGAAAGTCTTTAAATAAATAGCTGGTTAAATGCCAGCTTTTATTTTGTCTTTTTATATCGATTTTATTGCTGAGTTAATAATGAAAAGATAATTCTATAATTTAGATTAAAACATCAGATTAATTTGTTTTTGTATGGTGTGAATAATCATTATTTTGTTTCTGTGATTAAAATACAGGAATTATTAAGTGAGCACACAAGAACTCGATCATAACCACCGTTATGAAATTAAATCTCCCGATGATGTTTCACAATTAATTTCCAAATTTGCAGGGAAGGGTAAATCGAATAAAGTTATTTGGTTGGCACTGATTGGAGTATTTATTGATGCCTATGATCTAACAACGCTCTCTTTCGGTATTGAGCAAGTCATCTCAGAGTTTTCTTTAAGCCCTGTCATGACTGGTGTGGTGGCTTCAGCAATTGTCTGCGGAACCATTGTGGGTAACCTGATTGGTGGTTGGCTGACAGATAAAATCGGCCGTTATCGGGTCTTCATGGCGGACATGGTGCTGTTTGTTATTGCTGCAATTGTCGCGGGCTTTGCACCAAATGTTTGGGTTTTGATTTTAGCAAGATTCATTATGGGAATTAGTGTTGGTATTGATTTGCCTGTCGCAATGTCATACTTATCTGAGTTTTCCAAATTTAACGGTAGTAGCAACAAGGCAGCGCGTTTAGCCGCATGGTGCCCAATGTGGTATGCCGCTTCTTCGGTGTGTTTTGGCCTAGTTCTGGCGCTTTATTTTCTTTTACCCCTTGAGCATAGCAATTGGTTATGGCGAGCATCTTTAATTTTCGGAGCAGTGCCAGCATTACTCATTATTTTTATTCGCGGTAAATATTTGACTGAGTCACCAATCTGGCTTGCAAACCAAGGCGATTTAAAAGGTGCAGCTCAAGTTCTACAAGAATCCTATGCAATTCATGCAGTCGCTACAGTTGAAAAAGTAGAAAGAACTGCTGAAAAGAAAAAGCGCGAGGGTTTTGCAGTTTTATTTAATAAAACCTATTTGCCAAGAACTATTGTGGCCATTGTGATTCATATTTCGGTGGCATTTCAGTACACGACCATTGCCTTCTTTTTACCTTCTATTTTAACGCGGTTTTTTCATACTGATGTCTTGACGACCATTACCACCACACTTGGGCTTAATTTATTATTTGCATTTACGGGCGGGCTGTTAGGTGTATTTGTTGCTAGCAGATTTAAATCTCGTCATGTGTTGATTACAGGCTTTTTACTCCAGTTTATAGCCCTCATTGCCTTAGCATTAATTGGTGAACCTGGTAATAGCTTTTTACTCTATAACGCAATTGGCATGCTCGGTTTGTGGCTTTTTGCCGAAGGCTTTGGGCCTGGGGCACAAATGATGGTTTATCCAACTATGGCTTATCCAGCTTCGATTCGTGGTGTTGGGGTTGGCTTTAACCGTGCAGTAACGGGTGTTGCTCAAGCCATTGCTTTGTTTGTTTTACCGATCTGGATGGTGGGATATAAAACCGATGTTTACCTGATTATTTCTATCTTTGCGTTTATTCCTTTAATTGTGATTGGACTACTGATTAAGTTTGAGCCTACCGCCCAAGATGTTGATGTTATTGATGAAGATAAAACAGAACTTCCTCTCAATAATTCACCAGTAATCGACTAGAGTAAAAATAAATATCTAGATAAAAATAAAGGCCAACAGATGTTGGCCTTTATTTTTAGAATTAGAAGTAATAAGCAAAAATCACAAATGCTTTTTTATTCCATTTATCATTGCTTCCACCAGCCGCAAGGCCTTCACTGTCTCCTAGATATGGATCGTGTTTACCCATCAGCAACTCGGCTTGTACTGTCAATTTTTGATAGTTAAACGCAATGCCGGGAATAAAACGGGTGGAGTCTTTAAAGCCATCTTGCTCTTTTCTATAAGAACTATAGTTTAAATACGGGCGAACAGAGGTAATTGGGCCAAACTGCTGAGGAAATAAATAGCTGAGTTCGGCTGAATAAATCTGACCTTTGGTTGCAGAGTTAAATGAATAATCGAAACCGCCCAAAGTCAGGTGATCTTTATATTCAGTGTCGGCATTATCAATGTCTTGATAACCAGCCAAAAGCTGTAAATTCCATTGGTTGTAATTGGTATTGCTAAAAACTGAATAAACTTGGCGATCGCCATCTTGTCCTGAACGTTTGTTTTCAATGGTGGAATACCATGCGGAGGCGCCAAGTTGGGTAGATAAATTTTCTTGTCCTAAGACATTTTTAAAGGTATGAGCACCGCGAACAACAATGGAGTTCTTTTCTTTGGTATTAGTGCCTTGCGGTACAGAGTCATCTGCATTGACAGGGTTGATACTAAATCGACTCGAGTCTTTGCTTTTACCTCTATAAGTGCCACCATCGGTAGGATAAAAGGCGAGTTGTGCTTCATTGGTTCCATCATTGAAATCATATTTTACGCCAAGATTATGTACATCTTCCCAACCTGCACTATTGGCAATGCCTAAATAATAAGTATTTCCCCAAAAGCGACCCAAGCCAAAAGGAACGGGGTTTAAGCCAGCAATAATTTTACTGTTTTCATTAATTTTATAACCCAACCATGCATCGGTGAGCCAATAGGCATCGCCTAAACGTCCATAATATTCATAAACCCGATAATCTAGGCGACCAATCCATTTCGGGGAGTTGTAGTCCAGCCATAAGACCGCGTCATTAAAAGAGAATTTACTTGTAGTGGGATCTGAGTCAAAATCATAAACATATTTAGCTCGAACAGTACCGCTTACTTTAAGTTGACCTTCTTCAGCATTGCCAAAGGTAAGGGCTGCATGACTTGAGAGGCTGAATGTAAGCAAAGACGTTGTAATTAATGTTTTTGTCAAAATTTGAGAATGTTTAAACAAAAGAATTTTTCTCCTCTTAAAAATAAAAATTAAATTTGCCTCATGTATAAACCAGAAAAAGATTTGTCCAAATCTTAATATTTGCAGAAGATTTAAGATAAAAAGATAATAAAATCTGTACTTTATATAAAAGAATGAAAATTAATGAGATGCAAAACTCTGGGTGCGATAAGCAAAAATAAAAATGTTGAAATGAGTAGGATAAAATACTTAGAAGATGTGTGTCAGCCTTTTCACATCTTATCTTTTGTGAATATCGTTTTTAATTATTGATATATAAGTATTTTAATTTTACCGCTAATCTATATGATTGCTTAAAATTTGCTTTTTACCAAAAGATAAAAACTTATAAGTAAAAGTTATTTATAAAAATTAGATAAGCAACTCATATTTTTTTATTTTTCATTATAAAGCCGGCTGAATACCATGAGCTTATATTATTGAAAGATCATGAAATTATGAGCACGAAGACCAAACCGTTGATTATCACGGCAATTGTAGTAGTCGCAATTGTTGCATTTATCGTATGGCAAAATAAAAAAGACAATAATACAAGTGCTTCAGTTCGTGACAACAAACCTGTTGTGATTGCTTATCAAACTGGGGTTGACCCAAGCAAAGTGGCGCAGGCGAATGGGGAATATGAAAAACATAGTCAACGAACCATTCAATGGAAAAAATTTGATGCGGGTTCAGATGTTGTAAACGCACTTGCTTCAGGTGATGTCGTACTTGGCAATATTGGTTCAAGCCCACTTGCTGCTGCGGCAAGCCGTGATTTACCGATTGAAGTATTCTTAATTACATCAAAACTTGGCGCATCTGAAGCATTAGTAATAAGTAATAAATCAGGCATTAAAACTCCTCAAGATTTAATTGGCAAAACCATTGCTGTACCGTTTGTTTCAACAACCCATTACAGCCTTTTGTCTGCACTGAAACATTGGAACATTCCAGAAGACAAAGTAAAAATTATTAACTTGCGTCCACCTGAAATTTCAGCTGCTTGGGAACGTGGTGATATTGATGCAGCATATGTGTGGGAACCTGCTTTAAGTAAAGCCAAAGCATCTGGTACGGTTTTAACCGACTCAAAACAAGTCGGTGAATGGGGTGCTCCAACTTATGACTTATGGGTTGTACGTAAAGATTTTGCAGAGAAAAACCCTGATTTCTTAAAAGCTTTTGTTAAAACTACGCTTGAGCAGCTTGAAAAATATAATCAAGATCCAGCCGCTTACGTTAAAGATGCCGATAACGTGCAAAAAATTGCGCAGCTCACAGGTTCTGATCCAAAAGATATCCCACTTTTATTAAGTGGAAACATCTACCTTGACCATGCTCAGCAAAAACAAACATTAGATGGTGAATTTGCGCAAAATATTTTTGATACAGCGAAATTCTTAAAAGGTCAGGGCAAGGTCGATCAACTTAAAGCCGATTATAAAGGCAATGTGAATTCTTCATTTTTGCAGCCTTAAGGAGTTGTCATGAGTGTACTAGAAGCCAAACATATTCATCTGACTTTTCCTAAACAGCAAAAGCCAGTTTTACAAGACATTAACCTAACGATTGAAGAAGGTTCTTTAACCGTGATTTTGGGCGAGTCAGGTTGTGGCAAAACAACTTTGCTTAATATCTTGGCAGGGTTTCAAAAGCCGAGTTCAGGTGATGTGCTTGTAAATCATGAAATGGTAAATGGACCCGATGTAACCCGCGCTGTCGTGTTTCAGGATCACGCCTTACTTCCTTGGTTGAATGTTGCAGATAATGTTGGCTTCGCTTTGCAGTTAAAGGGTTTAAAGCGTGCAGAGATTGAAGCGCAAGTGAGTGCAATTTTAAAAATTGTGGGTTTAAGCCACGTTGAAAAAGCCAATATCTGGGAACTTTCCGGTGGTATGAAACAACGTGTTGGTATTGCCAGAGCTTTGATCAGCCACGCGCCGTTTATTTTATTAGATGAACCTTTTGCTGCATTGGATGCTTTTACTCGTGAAAACATGCAGCAGTTAGTGCTCGATTTATGGATTCAACAAAATAAAAGCTTCTTTTTGATTACTCATGATATTGAAGAAGCGTTATTGCTCAGCAATCAGTTAGTTCTGATGACGGCGCATCCAGGCAAAATTGTAGAAACTCTATATCTCGATTTTGCTAATCGATATCGTCAAGGCGAATCTATTCGTTCGATTAAATCGGACCCTCAATTTATTCAGCTCAGAGAGCAGTTATTTGAAAGTTTAAGAGCACAAAAACAAAGCGGTAAGGAGGCGTTACCTACATGAACACTAAAGATAACGTCTACGAATATGACAAAGCAGAGCTTAAACCTGAGTTAAATGTGCAAACAGAAAATGCTTCATTTCTATCGTCATTTTTTGAGAAGCATCGAACTTTGGCGGTCAGCATAATCAGTGTGGGAAGTGTAGTTGCACTCTGGTTCCTCATTACTGCTTTGCATGTTGTACCTGAACTGTTTTTACCGAGTCCACAGGCAGTCTGGCAAAAATTTATATCGGTTAGCCAAGAAGGCTTTATGAAAGCAACTTTGTGGCAACACTTGGCAGCCAGTATCTCACGTGTATTTTTAGCTTTGATTGCTGCCGTAGTGATTGGTGTTCCGCTGGGCTTGTGGATGGGGTTGAACAAATGGGTTCGTGCTGTTCTAGATCCTTTGGTTGAATTATTACGCCCAATTCCACCGTTAGCTTATTTGCCGTTACTTGTAATTTGGTTTGGTATTGGCGAAACGACAAAAGTACTTTTGATTTTCTTCTCGATTTTGGCGCCTGTCATTATTAGTAGTGCGCATGGCGTGTTAAGCCATCAACTTAATCGTGAACGTGCGGCATTGTCGCTAGGGGCAAGTCAGTCACAAGTCTTTTGGCATGTCATTTTACCAACCGCCTTACCTCATATTATTACCGGTATTCGTATTGGTCTTGGGGTGGGCTGGTCAACATTAGTTGCAGCAGAGTTGGTTGCAGCGGACCGTGGTATTGGTTTTATGGTGCAATCGGCAGCACAGTTCTTAATTACCGATACGGTGATTCTGGGCATTATTGTGATTGCGATTGTCGCAGTTAGTTTTGAGCTGTTTTTACGGTGGTTACAAAAACAGTTTTCTCCTTGGTATGGTCAGCAGTTGTAGTAAAGAAGATGAATACAGTAGTAGCAAACTTAAATATAGAAGTGATCAAGCCTACCATTGGCGCAATTATTCACAATATTGATTTGAATGCGTTAAATGAACAGACAACGCAACAAATCCAGCAGGCTTTGCTTGATCATCAGGTCATTTTTTTTCGAAAGCAACAATTAGCGCCACAAGCGCAAGCAGACTTGGCCCGTAGTTTTGGCACCTTACATGTGCACCCGATTTATCCTTCAATTGAAGATGTACCGGAGGTGATGGTGCTCGACAGTTGGAAACAAGATTTGCGTGACAATGAACTTTGGCACACAGACGTGACTTTTAGTAAAACTCCACCTTTAGGTTGTGTGTTGCAAGCTATTAAAATTCCAACTGTAGGTGGTGACACGTTGTGGTCGAGCAACACAGCAGCTTTTAAAGGGCTTCCGCTTGAGTTGCAGCAAAAATTGCGTGGCTTAACTGCAACGCACGATATACGTAAGTCTTTTCCGCTTGAACGTTTTGCCCATAATGAAGAAGAACGTGAAAAGCTTTTGCAAACATTTAAGCGTAACCCACCAGTGGTTCACCCAGTGGTGCGTACCCATCCGGTTACAGGTGAGCCTTTGTTATTTGTAAGTGAGGGCTTTACCACTCGCATTAATGAGTTACCTGAACAAGAAAGTGAGCAATTACTTGATTTCTTGTTTGAACATGCGACCCAAGAGCAATTTCATTTGCGTTGGAAGTGGCAAGATGGTGATATCGCGATTTGGGATAACCGTTGCACACAACATAAAGCATTATTTGATTATGGTGATGCTCATCGCATCATGCACCGTGCAACTATTAATGGCGATGTGCCATTTTATAAAAATGAACAACAGCCAGAGTTAGCCGAAGTTTAATTCTTTGGTTTTCAGCCGTTTCAATTCCAACGCAGCGTTTTGAGTTGGAATTGAAACAATAGCTCTTTAGCGCATTCCCAATCCTGACAATATGCCTGTGTAACTCTTTACAGGAGGTGGGGCCCAATCACCAACTTTGCTGGTTTTTAAATTTAATTGAACTAACATTTCAGCTTGTTTAACGGCTGCTGTAACGCCGTCAATAACAATTAAACCCAACTCGTTTTGTAGCTTTAGACATAAATCACTCATACCTGCACAGCCTAAAACAATCGCATCGCTTTTATCTTCAGCGAGTGCTTTTTTGCACTCATCTCGTATGGTTCGATAAGCATCTGAGTCAGGAAGCTCCAACTCTTTAACTGCGATATCACATGCCCGAACATTTTTGCAAAATGGCGTAGCGCCATAGCGATGAGTCAAATGCCAGCTCATATTCACTGTGCGTTGTAATGTCGTGACTACACTAAAACCAGTACTTACATAACTTGCAGTTCGCATAGCTGCTTCGGCAATCCCAATCACAGGTGCTGAGGTCATTTCACGGGCAGCGTAAAGCGCAGGATCACCAAAACAGGCAATAACATAAGCATCTACACCTAGAAGTTCACCTTGGCGGATTTCCTCCAGCACCCCTACGGCACTTAGGGCTTCATCATAATAACTTTCAATCGTTGCAGGGCCCATTTGAGGACTCACTGCAATAATTTGAGTACCAGAACTCGCGACTACCTTTGCTGATGCAGCAATTTTGTCTGTCATACTTTGAGTAGTATTGGGATTAATAATTTTAATTTTCATTGTACTTTTGCCTTAGTCAGTGCCGATTTAGCATGGGCAAGCGGTTGATTAAGAAATCGGTAGATTACAAAACCAAATCCCATACCGATAAACCATGTGAAATTAGCCAGCCCAGACAGTTGTGGTAAAAGTACGCAGAGAATAGGAATTAATGAAGCTGGAATTAAGGCATAAAAAGCAGAGTGGTTATAACCATTTTTGTACCAATACAAGCCTTTGGTATCTAAGGTATATAAATCATCTACCACGATTTTTTGTTTTTTAACGAGGTAAAAATCGGCGAGCAATACACCAAAAAGTGGGCCGATAAATGCGCCTAAAATATCAATGGTGTAATGGATCACTTGAGGGTTATTAAACAAATTCCATGGGGTAATGAAAATTGAACCTACTGCTGCAATCATTCCACCCATGCGCCAGCTAATTTTGCTCGGTGAAACGTTGGAAAAATCAAAGGCAGGTGAAACAAAGTTAGCGACAATATTAATCCCGATGGTGGCAATCATTAAGGTCAAACTACCTAAAATGACTACAAATGTGTTATCCAGTTTACCGACCATCTCGACAGGGTCTGTAATGAGCTTGCCGTACACTGGAAGCGTTGCAGCAATACACACCACAGTAAGTAAAGAAAAGCCTAAGAAATTGATCGGTAGGCCAAGAAAGTTGCCCATTTTAATCGCGTTAAAGCTTTTACCATAACGAGAGAAGTCACCAAAGTTCAGCATCGGCCCTGAAAAATATGAGACAACAAGCGCAATAGCACCAATCATGACAGGTACAACCGCAAAGCCGTCGTATTGAACACCGCTCAAGTTTAAATCAATATTTTGCCAGCCAGCTTTCCAGATGAGCCATACTGCCATCGCAAACATTACAACGTAGACAGCCGGACCTGCCCAGTCAATAAATTTACGTATGCTGTCCATGCCAGACCAAAAAACAATTGCTTGCAGTAACCAAAGCAGCATAAAGCCAACCCATCCTAAATAGGAAAGCCCAAGAAAGCCGTAAGTTGAAACATCAGCATAGGCTGACCATTCTGGAAAGAACTTTAAAATGACCAATAAGAATGCACTTGAGGCCAAATAAGTTTGAATGCCATACCATGCGACGGCGATAAGACCCCGAATAACAGCAGGAATATTTGCACCAAGCACACCAAAGGTTGCGCGGCAAATAACAGGATAGGGCGTACCAGTTTGTTGGCTAGACTTGGCAATCAGGTTTGTAAAAAACTGAACTATGGCAATGCCGATGAGTAAAGAGAGAAGTACCTGCCAGCTATTGAGCCCAAGTGCAAAAAGACTTCCAGCCATGACATAACCGCCGACACTATGAACATCAGACATCCAGAAAGCAAAAATATTATAAGCGCCCCATGTTTGCTTTTTTAAAGGAGCTAAGTCTTGATTTGTCAGTTTTGCATCATAAGAAGGTTTAATTATTGCTTCGGTATTATTCATCTTGAACACTCACTTCCCTATGTTGGGCGGGCACGTTCTTCAGCAGCTTGAAATACTGTCTAAAAGAATGAAATTAAGATTGTGTACAATGTGATATTTAAATTGTGCACAATCTTAATTGAGCAAAAGTTATGCCAAATTTACGAAGTAGCGCTTATGAGTTATTTAAACTGGTATGGATTTTGGATATGCAGAGACAAATTTATAAAATGGGAAGTGCTTAATTTTTTATAAAAAGTAAATAAATTTAGCTGTATAAGTGGATCTTTAGAGATTTAATATTGAATTATTTGGTTCAGTATATTTGTTGTGAAAATGAGAGAAATATTTCCAAACGCTTAAGTTAAACTTACACTATTGTCATTAGATAAAGTTTTAAAAAGAGGGGGCATCAATAAAAATGGAGAAATCAATGCCATCGAATGCACCAAAAAAAGCCGTAGAAATGAGCAATGATGAAATTGATGACCATATATATAACGCTATTGTAGATGCTATTTTAAATCGACAACTTTCCCCTGGCGCACGTTTAGTTGAAGCACCTTTGTGTGAAGCATTCGGTGTAACGCGAGGAGTGTTAAGACGTGTTTTTGTCAAACTTGCACATGATAAGGTCATCGAAATTCAGCCCAATCGTGGAGCACTCATAGCAAAACATAGTGCTCATGAAACAAAAGAGGTCTTTGAAGCACGTAGCATGCTTGAAATCGCTACTGTAAAAAAGCTAGCTCAGAAGTCACATAGCTTAGATTTTAGTGAGCTTCGAGGTTTAGTCGATCAAGAGTCTCATGAGCGTTTAGCTGGCAATTGGGCCGAGTGGATTAAGCTATCAGGGCAATTTCATTTAAAGCTGATTGAAGCAAATCAAAATACGATAATGACCAGTTATTTGCAGACGCTTATTGCAAGGACTTCGTTATTAATTGGGTTATATGAAATTCCCAAACATAATAATTGTTCGGCAGATGAACATCGTGCAATTTTAAATGCCATTGAGCAAGGCGATGAAAAGCGAGCAACTCAATTGATGGAAGAGCACTTAGAACACTACGCGACGACATTTGTTGAAGAAGACAGCACAGCAACAGCAGAGCAAAATTTATTAAATTTATTTAAAAATAAGAAAATTGAAACCATTCAAACTAACTAAAAAATAATGGGCCATTTCCTATGGAAAAGGCCCAGATCGGTTATTTTATAGGAATGATTTGATGCGTTAAAAAATCAATAAATAGTTTTACTTTCTTCGATAAAATCTTACGGTTTGGCCATGTAACATATAAGTGAAGTGGCTGACTGGTGTAGTCCTCCAAACATTTCTGTAATTTACCTTCTTTGTAGTAAGGCTCTGCAATAAACTCTGGAAGAAAGACGATACCGTGATCTTTTAAACACATATCTAATAATAATTCACCATTATTACAGGTCATGACTGGGAAGCAATTAAAGGACACTTCTTTTTGATCTTTTTGGAAAATCAATTTCTTATGACGACTATCCTGATAATAAATCAGAAATTTATGTTCTTTAAGTTCTTCTAATGAGTCTGGTAATCCGTGCTGATTAAAATACTCAGGTGTCGCATATAGATAGCGCTGATAGGTATTTAATATTTTACTATTTGCTAAGTTTGGAGGAGAGCCATCTACGCGAATGGTTAAATCAAATTTATTATTATTCATATCTAGTAGTTGATCAGTCATGAATAAATCAATTTTGATGCTGGGATATTTCTCAATAAAGTCTGAAATGATATTTTGAAGAAAAATATTGCTAAAAGACATTGGTGTATTGAGCTTGAGTTCGCCTTCTGGGTACTGCTGATTATAGCTAATTTCGTAGGCAGCCCATTCAAACTCACTTAAAATGACTTTGCTATGCTGATAAAACTTTTCTCCACACGAGGTGAGGTTCATCTGTCTTGTGGTTCGGGTTAACAGTGTGGTTTTCAGGTCATTTTCGAGGTAGCAAACACGTTTGGCAACCAAGTCACGTGAGATGTCGAGTGCTCTGGCTGCGCTACTAAAATTCCCATGTTCTACGACACTTACAAAAGTGGAAATACAGTCTAATCGATCCATGGATAAGCAAAAGTTAAAAAAATATATATCAATGATTAAACTATAAAAATTAAAAAGCAATCATTGATTTTATTGTATTCATACAGCATACAGATTCGTGCTGATTTGCTGTCTATGCTTTTACATTTTTATCTGTTTTGATAATGACCAGTAAGCAATTTTAATGCATTACTCATAAGGAATAATGGAGTTTACCCATGAATAAGTCACTTTTAGAACAACTTTCACCAACAAATTGTCAGGTTATTTTTATTGATCATCAGCCACAAATGGCTTTTGGGGTACAGTCAATAGACCGCCAAGTATTAAAGAATAATACTGTAGGCTTAGCAAAAGCAGCTAAAACATTCAATATTCCTGTCACCATTACCACGGTTGAAACTGAAAGCTTTTCTGGCCATACCTATCCAGAACTTTTAGATGTATTTCCAGATGCTCCATTACTAGAACGTACTTCAATGAATTCATGGGATGACCAAAAAGTACGTGATTCGCTTGCAAAAAATAATCGTAAAAAAGTGATTGTTTCAGGTTTGTGGACTGAAGTGTGTAATAACACCTTTGCTTTTGGTGCCATGCTTGAAGGCGATTATGAAATTTATATGGTTGCAGATGCTTCTGGTGGTACATCAAAAGAAGCACATGATTATGCCATGCAGCGCATGATTCAAGCGGGTGTTGTTCCAGTAACTTGGCAACAAGTCTTACTCGAATGGCAACGTGATTGGGCACACCGTGATACGTATGATGCAGTTATGGCAATTGTACGCGAACATTCTGGTGCTTACGGTATGGGTGTGGACTATGCCTATACGATGGTACATAAGGCGCCTGAACGTACAACATCAAAACACGAAGTACTTGCACCAGTTCCTGCAAAATAAGAAATAGTTGAGTTAAGGGTATTTCGATATTTAAGTTGATTTATTCGATTTTTGACTATATTGGATAAGTGGAAAAGCCATCTGCAACTGTTCGAGGCAGGACAAAATCTGAAAAGATTGTAATTGAACGAGTTTTGCAGATGGCAATGGTTTTGGTTACTTTTCCCGAAAGAAAAGTAACAGAATTAACTCCTCTTATTGGATGTAAAACGGTCAGACTCCGTCGTGTAAAATCAAAAAGAATAATGAAATATATATGTTGCTATACCTTTATTTTTTAGAACGATAATTCACAAGAATGGAGTTCAGAATGACCGAAATAAACCTCATACTCATAAACGGTAAAATCACAACACTAGATCCTCAGAATCCCGAAGTACAAGCAATTGCGATTGCAGACGGTAAAGTCGTACGCACGGGTACAAATGAGGAGGTTATGAAACTCGCAATACCAACAAGCAAAGTCGTAGACTTAAATGGCCGTCGCGTTATACCAGGTCTAAATGACAGTCATCTGCATATTATTCGTGGTGGCCTAAATTACAATATGGAATTGCGCTGGGAAGGTGTACCATCCGTTGCAGATGCACTACGCTTACTTAAAGAGCAAGCAGATAATACTCCAGCTCCACAATGGGTCCGTGTAGTAGGCGGTTGGACTGAGTTCCAGTTTGCTGAAAAGCGTTTACCGACTTTAGAAGAAATTAATAAAGCTGCGCCAGATACTCCTGTCTTTGTTTTACATTTATATGCCAGTGCTTTGTTGAACCGGGCAGCGCTTGATGTATTAGGCTTTAATAAAGATACACCGGATCCGCCGGGTGGCAAGATTGTACGAGATGAAAAGGGTGAGCCAACAGGTCTATTGCTCGCTACGCCATCCGCTATGATTTTATATTCGACTTTAGGTAAGGCGCCGAAATTGCCAGTTGAAGATCAAGTCAATTCAACTCGTCATTTCATGCGTGAACTGAACCGATTAGGTATTACTTCAGCAATTGATGCTGGCGGTGGCGGTCAAAACTATCCTGAAGATTATGATGTGATTAAGCAATTGCACGATCAAAATCAAATGACGGTTCGAATTGCTTATAACCTATTTGCTCAGAAGGCAGGCCAAGAGCTTGATGATTATCGCCGCTGGACCGAAATGACATTTCCGGGCGATGGTGATGAGCTATTTAGAATGAATGGAGCTGGTGAGAACCTGACTTGGTCTGCGGGTGACTTCGAAGACTTCTATGAGCCACGTCCAGATTTACCAGAAAAAATGGAAGGTGAACTCGAAGCCATTGTAGAACACTTGGCTGAAAAGAAATGGCCATTCCGTATTCATGCAACCTATGATGAAAGTATTAATCGTTTGCTCAATGTATTTGAGCGCGTCAATTCAAAACAGCCATTTGCAACTCGATTTATTATTGACCATGCCGAAACTGTATCTGAGCGTAATATCGAACGTATAGGTGCGTTGGGTGGCGGTATCGCCATTCAACATCGTATGGCATATCAAGGTGAAATTTTCGTAAAACGCTATGGTGCCGAAGCTGCTCAGGCGACGCCACCAGTTAAGAAAATGTTAGAACTAGGTGTTCCTGTGGGTGCGGGGACAGATGCGACTCGTGTTGCATCCTATAACCCTTGGGTGTGTTTGTATTGGTTAAGTACTGGTAAAACAGTTGGTGGTTTGCCACTCTATGATGAAAAAAATCTATTAGACCGTCAGACAGCACTCAAACTCTGGACTAAAGGTTCGGCTTGGTTCTCAGGTGAAAAAGACGTTAAAGGTTCACTCACAGCAGGGGAACTTGCTGATCTAGTCGTATTGTCTGATGACTACTTCAAGGTTGAAGCAGAAGATATCCAGTGGATTGAGTCCGTACTCACTGTTTTAGGCGGAAAAGTGGTCTATGCAGGTGCAGAGTTTAAGCAAGATGATCCGCCGTTACCACCAGCATCTCCAACATGGTCGCCAGTAAAACGCTTTGGTGGTCAGTGGCGTTTATCCGAAAATCGTAATGCACCTTCGAATCAATCATTACAGTCACAAAGTGCATTGTGTGAATGTGCTAGCAGTTGTGGCATGCATGGACATAGCCACTCTTGGATGCTTGATGTTCCTGTAAATGATAAAGATAAAAAATCTTTCTGGGGTGCACTCGGGTGTTCTTGTTTTGCATTTTAAATAAAACAGTTTGGGAACCTGTCTGGTTAAATGGCTTGCTTCCCTAAGGTATGTACGATGAAAATGTACTTGTTATCTTTGGCTGTAGGGTTGCTCGTTGGTGTCTTATATTACGTCTTAAATGTTAAGTCACCAGCTCCACCTCTTGTTGCGTTAGTCGGATTATTAGGCATGGTAATAGGAGAGCAACTTCTTCCTTTTATCAAATCCTATTTTTAATCTGTTTCATTCAGAAAAAGCTAAATGGTTCCATGCCATTTAGCTTTTTATATTAATAAGTATCTTTAATTACTTTATACGACTGCCTTGTTCATCAATGATTACTTCGCCATCTTCTTTTGCAAAATAGCCTAAGTTTTGTGAATCTAAAATGTCGAGCACCACTTCAGAAGGGCGGCAAAGTCGTGTGCCTTTTGGTGTAACCACAAATGGGCGATTAATTAAAATTGGATATTGCACCATAAAATCAATTAACTGTTCGTCGGCCCAATGGGCTTGTTCCAACTCTAAATCTTTATATGGATCAACATTTTTACGGATTGCCTCACGTACAGTTAAGTTTGAATCCTTAATGAGTTGGATTAGTTCATCTTTACTTGGTGGTGTTTTTAAATATTCAATAACGAGAGGTTCAAGCCTGGCATGACGAATGAGTGCCAAAGTATTGCGTGACGTGCCACATGCAGGGTTATGGTAGATCTTCACTAATTCAGTCATGACAAATTTATCGATAAATTAAGATATTGCATTTATATATGGATATCCGTATATTTGCAATAACGAATATACTCTGTTGAAGATATGATCAATCAAGTCGATTTCTTTAAATGTCTATCTGACCAAACTCGGTTAAATATTCTTAAATTAGTTCTAAATAAACAAAATATTTGTGTTTGTGAGCTAACAGAACAGCTTGAGTTGAGCCAACCGAAAATCTCCAGGCACTTAGCCTTATTAAGAACTCATGGCGTATTACTGGATGAAAGAAAAGGCCAATGGGTCTATTACAGCTTAAATCCTGATTTACCTATCTGGGCTTTAGATATTTTAAAAGTGATCGGAAATGATGAGACTGGGACAAGAGTAAAACAACAGGATCAGCCTTTCATTACGACAACGTGCTGTGATTAATCTTCCTAGCTTTCCGTCTTTAAAATTCAGATTTTCTTAGCATAAGTGCATAAGTCATTTGTGTGTATTGAGCAAAATTAATCAATTCTTTCTTCGAGTAGAACATGACCAAACAAGGGCTTTCCTTTTTAGATCGGAACCTGACGCTATGGATTTTTATAGCAATGGCTTTAGGTTTAGCGATTGGAGTTTTCTTTCCTCAGGCATCTATGTCTTTAAATGAATTAAGTGTAGATAACGTTAATATTCCAATCGCAATCGGCTTAATTTTGATGATGTATCCGCCTTTAGCAAAGGTTGATTATGCTGCCTTACCAGAAGTATTTAAAGATAAGAAAACTTTAACTTTATCGCTGGTACAAAACTGGATTATTGCTCCAGTTTTAATGTTCATTCTTGCGATTGTTTTTTTGCATAACTATCCTGAGTATATGACGGGCCTTATTTTAATTGGCTTAGCACGTTGTATTGCAATGGTTTTGGTTTGGAATGGCTTAGCTTGTGGTGACAACCAATATGTTGCAGCTTTGGTCGCCTTTAATAGTATTTTTCAGATTTTATTTTTTAGCACCTATGCCTGGCTTTTCTTAACTTTCTTGCCGCCATATTTTGGTGTGGCAGGGCAAGTGATTGATGTCAATTTTTGGACCATCACACATGCTGTTTTGGTGTATTTGGGTATTCCATTTTTAATGGGTTTCTTGACTCGTGTAGTTTTAGTTAAATCAAAAGGCTTAGAGTGGTATCAAACCAAGTTTTTACCAAAAATCAGCCCGATTAGTTTAATTGCTTTACTTTTTACCATTGTCGCTATGTTTAGCTTAAAAGGTGGCGATGTGGTGAGTTTACCTTTAGATGTATTGCGTATTGCGATTCCTCTGACAATTTACTTTGTCGTAATGTTTTTTATCAGTTTCTTTATGAGTAAACGGATGGGGAATAATTATCCTCAAACAGCAGCAATTTCATTTACCGCAGCTGGAAACAACTTTGAGTTAGCTTTAGCCGTAGCTATTGCAACTTTTGGTTTGGCATCACCGGTTGCTTTTACTACAGTGATCGGGCCATTGGTTGAAGTACCAGTGTTGATCTCACTGGTTTCGGTTTCGCTTTGGTTAAAGAAAAAGTATTACTCTTGAAAACGTAGCAAAATTTGAACTATTTTTTGCTAAAAATGACTTTAAAAAAGTGTCTTTATATAGGCACTTTTTATTGCATAGCTTTTACACTTAGGTCATTGTAGGTAATAGTTTTTGCATGAGTTCAATGAAGTTTGACACTTTAGCTGAGTTTTCATTTTCTCTTGTAATCAAGTAAATAGGCGCATTTAGTTTTATTGAATCATCAAACTCGCGATAGACGATTTCATGGTCCCAAAAGTTATGCATTGAAGCGGGCACAATTGTTATACCAATTCCAGCAGCGACTAAATTTAATGTTGCAGTAGGTCGAGGTGCTTCTTGAATAATGCGTGGACTAAAACCTGCCTGATAGCAGCTATATAAAATATTGTCATATAAACCTTGTCCTGAAGAACGACGGTATAAAACAAAATTCTCCTCTGACAAATCACTTAAACTAATTTTGTCTTTTTGTGTAAGTGGATGTCCTATAGGTAATGCCACTACCATTGACTCATCTAATATATGAAGATGTTTTAACCCAATATCACGGCTGATCGGTGCTCTTAGAAAAGCAATATCTAACTTTTCCGAAATTAACCAGTCCAGTTGTTTTTGACTGCCTGCTTCTTCAAGTTTGGTTTGTACTGCAGGATATATTTCACGATATGAACGTAATACGAGTGAAATGAGGGGGTGTAAGCCTGCTGAACTTGTAAAACCAATATTGAGCTGTCCAGTTTTACCTTGGCTAACGTCTTGGACTAATTTAGGAATATGTCGAGCATGCTCTAATAAAATTTGTGCTTCTTTAAATAAGGCTAAGCCCGCTTCAGTAGGTTCAATGCCACGCGGTTGCCTCACAATCAACTGTGTACCGAGTTCTTGTTCTAGTTTTTTGAGTAAACGCGTTAAAGGCGGCTGCTGAATAAATAATCGGTTTGCCGCATGTGTGATATTCCGTTCTTCTACTACTACCACAAAGGCATGAAGCTTATGTAAATCTAGCATAGGAATACCTTTAGGGTATGGTTAGTGAAAATAAAAGCATTTGTAGATATATCATAAAAGTAGCATTCTATGCTGGTCAGATAAAGTGAAAAGTAATGAAAATGAACCATGTTGAGATTGCCGTGCAGAAGGAGAGTGTACCGACCTGCACAGAGTTATTTTTAGGTTTTTTAACATTAGGTTTAATTGGATTTGGTGGTGTGTTGCCTTTGGCCCGTAAAGTTGTTGTAGAGCAAAGACAGTGGCTAAGTCCTGAAAAATTCACTGAGTTACTGGGTCTGTGTCAATTTTTACCGGGCGGCAATATCATTAATTTATCGGTTGCGATTGGCATGGAGTTTCGCGGTGTCCGTGGTGCAGTAAGCTCTCTGATTGGTTTAATCTTTGCTCCAACAGTCATTGTTGTACTTTTACATTATGTCTATGAGCAGTTCCAAGATAACTTGATGGTTAAGCACCTTTTCGAAGGTTTAGCAGCAGCAGCAGCAGGGCTTCTGGTTGCAACAGGTTTGAAAATGCTTAAGCCCTTATTACGTAATCCATTAGCAATGTGTGTTGTAGTGGCGGCAATTGTCAGTATTGCTTTTCTAAAAATCTCCTTGCTTTTGACCATGCTAATTTTGTTGGCTCTTTATTCAACTATTATTTGGAGACGTGTGTAATGGGCGCAGTTCTACTTACTTTAGCGATCATTTTTACTCAGTTGTCTCTTATCGCATTTGGTGGCGGAAATACGATTTTGCCTGAAATGCAACGCCAAGTGGTTGATATTCACCATTGGATGACAGCACAAGAATTTAGTGCTCTGTTTGCTATGGCTCAAGCTGCACCTGGTCCGAACATGATGATTGTACCTTTGGTGGGATGGCATGTAGCAGGGTTGTCAGGTCTACTCGTGACCTCTACAGCTAAATTTTTACCTTCGTCGATTATTACTGTGTTTGTAATGAGAGGCTGGTCAAAATTTAAAGATAAAAAATGGCGCCGTGTTTTACAGCTTGCTTTACAACCTGTCACTGTTGGAACGGTGCTTGCCAGTGCTTGGATTATCTCTGAGGCAGCGGCAATAAATACTTTACTCATTATTATGGTAGTCATTGCAACTTTATTATCTTTAATTAAAAAAGTTCATCCCTTGCATGTTTTGATTGCTGGGGCTGTATTTGGTGTGGTCTTACTCTAGTTTAACCAGTTTGCCGACCTGCGCTGGATGAGTTCAGGTCGGCTTTTTTTAATTGCGGAAATAATAAAATCTAAAAAACCGATCAAATTTATAAAAACATACTGTTTTACCTATTCTGTGTTTTCACGTACTATGCATCTATTGAAAGAATTTGGATGTATTGGAGTAAAAAACAGATGTTAGATCAAAACATTAAAACTCAATTAAAAGCTTACTTAGAACGTCTAGAAGGTCCAATCGAATTAGTTGCTGCTTTAGATGAATCAGATAAAGCAGCTCAAATTAAAGAGCTGGTAAGTGAAATCGCCGAGCTTTCTGACAAGGTAACTGCCCGTTTTGATGGCAACAATACACGCCGTCCAAGCTTTGGTGTGGCTAAAGCAGGTGAACAGCCTCGTGTGTTCTTTGCAGGCTTACCAATGGGCCATGAGTTTACGTCTTTGATCTTGGCACTGTTACAGGTCTCTGGTTATGCACCTAAAGTGTCGGATGAAGTACTTAACCAGATTAAAGGCTTAAACCTCAAAGCAAACTTTGATGTATTCGTATCGCTAAGCTGTCATAACTGTCCGGACGTGGTACAGGCGCTTAACCTGATTGCGATTTATAACCCGAACACCACGGCAACCATGATTGATGGTTCATTCTTCCAAGATGAAGTGGAACAACGCAAAATCATGGCTGTGCCAATGGTATTCCAAGACAACGAACACATTGGCCAAGGTCGTATGACCCTTGAAGAGATTGTAGCGAAACTTGATACCAACTCGGCTGAAAAAGATGCAGCAGCACTCAATGCCAAAGATGCATTTGATGTATTGGTGATTGGTGGTGGTCCTGCAGGTGCAACGGCTGCGATCTATGCGGCACGTAAAGGCATTAACACAGGTATCGTGGCGGAACGCTTTGGTGGTCAGGTCATGGATACCATGGACATTGAAAACTTCACGTCTGTACAAAAGACTCAAGGTCCTAAGTTTGCTGCCGAGATGGAAGCACATGTTCGTGAATATGATGTCGATATCATGAACCTGCAACGTGTCAGCAAAATCACAGGTGCCAACCAAACTGAAAATGGCTTGGTTGAAGTTGAACTTGAAAACGGTGCGAAACTTGAATCGAAAACTGTGATCCTTTCAACAGGTGCACGTTGGAGAGAAATGAATGTACCGGGTGAGCAAGAATACCGTACTCGTGGTGTCGCATACTGCCCACACTGTGATGGTCCATTGTTCAAAGGCAAACGTGTTGCGGTGATTGGCGGCGGTAACTCAGGTGTTGAAGCTGCGATTGACCTTGCAGGTATTGTTGAACATGTAACTCTGGTTGAATTCGATACCAAACTTCGTGCTGACCAAGTCTTGCAAAACAAATTGCATAGCTTGCCAAACACCACTGTGATTATGAATGCCTTAAGTACAGAAGTGTTAGGCGATGGTTCACAAGTGACCGGTCTTAAATATAAAGACCGTGCGACTGATGAAGAGCATGTGGTAGAGCTTGCAGGGATCTTTGTACAGATTGGTTTACTGCCAAACACTGACTTCCTGAAAGACAGTGAAGTTGAGTTAACCAACCGTGGCGAGATCATTGTCAATGACCGCAACGAAACCAATGTTCAAGGTGTGTTTGCTGCGGGTGACTGTACGACTGTACCTTACAAGCAAATCATTATTGCTACAGGTGAAGGCGCTAAAGCATCACTCTCTGCGTTTGATTACATCATCCGTTCTGGGCAATAAAATTTAATCCCAAAACGAAAGAGCCAAAGGATATCCTTTGGTTCTTTTTTCTTTTTATGGTTTATATAAACCGTGTTCGACTAAATGTTCACGTAAAATACGACGTAACTCTAATACAGCTTGTGGTGTAAGCTGGATGGAATGACCACCTGGAAGAACTTTCTCAGACTTTGCTCCGTCTAAGTGAGCACTCTTATACGGAACGATGCCATCGGTAATCACATTAGGATCATCACTCTTGGTGATGTTACCCATAATAGAGTGGAAAACTAATCCTTGATGTGGATTAATATCTTTTGTGAGTTCCATAAATTTAGATTGATGACTTAGATCGCTCGGTCCATTTTGAATCAAACCATTATCAATATTACTCAAGAAATCTTTAACATCTAAATTTTCAGTTGTCAGTGAAGTCGCTACAGCCGACAAAAATGCACCGGGTAAACGAATAATTTTACGTGCTGCCAAGGTAAACCAACGATCTGCATAATCTGTACCTCGATGAGGAGAAGCCAAGAAAATTGCACGATCAAAATTATTGATTGAATGCATTTGCAATCGTTCAGTAACCATTGGATGTTTTTTAAAGCGGTTCTGCTGACGAATCGTCATCAACTCTAAGGCAGGTTTAGTAATATCTCCATCACTGACCAGTAAACGGCTGATAATACCTCCCATACTATGTCCAACAAGGACCGCATCATGCGCGGCAGGGTCACTTGGGTTTAATGAACCAAAAGCTTGTTTCAAGAGTGCATAAATCTGAAAACGACTTTCCAAAATTGGCATGTTGGTCGAATAGAAAACTTGCCAAACTTGGTAATTGTCTCTTAAAACCGTATCGCCCATAACATCATTGGTCAGTGCAATCCATGCCTCGGGGCTGCTTGCCAAGCCATGGACTAACACAATAATTTTCTTATTTGGATTGTACGGTTCAAGCATGTAGAGATGTGGCATAGTTAAATGCTGATCGCGATCAATCAGAGTTAAATAGGCTGCAACCCCCAAATTGTTTTCGGCTAACCATAGGCCATAAGGTGCTGAAAAGTTAGCTGCTAGAGGATATTGCTTACCCGCTACATTAATATTATCTGTTCGATATGGATCATAAACTCGGATTATGAATTCAGGATTATTAATAATTTCTTCAACAGTACTTGCGTGTTTGGGTTCAGCTACAATAGTTGCAGCTAAGTAGCGTGCATGATGAATATTTGGGTTCACACCATTTTTATAATTGTACTTAAGTGGATCTAAAATATATTCATTAATATCTTCATTTCCTGAACTCGGAAAAACAGCCACAAATTCTGAGCCAAAACCATCGCGGCGGTTAATGGTTCTTAAGCCAGAAAAATTTAAGTTATAACTTGAAATTAGTTTTTCTAATTTTTGACCTGATAACTGTCTATGAAATTCAAAGTCAATTGAGTAAACACTTTTACCAATGTGAATTTGTGGTTCAACCACATTTTTCTTGGGGTGTCTTAAATCATAAACACTGACCATTTTGGCGATCGCTTGATTATAGAAATCGCGAATTTGAACCTGTCTATTATCAAAAATACGGTCATTAGGCTGACGTTTCGTTGAAAATAGATACGCATAGCTATAACGAATACTTTTATCTAATAGACTCAATTGCTGGTCTAAGCAATCATCATATCTATTCAGAATATTCTTTTGTTCTTCTTCAGATTTATGTTTAGTAAATCTACTTACTTTACAGTCAGACGTATCTGATAAAGCCATCGCTTTTGCGAGATACATCTCGCTTGCTGCTGATAAGAACTGTTCATCTAAAATTTGAGGAAGGTTTTTGAGTTGATTTACACAGGTCTCAGGGGTGTCTGTACAAACTTTAGCTTCCTGACCAGACATAGATAGAACATTCAGGCTTGCTTCGCTGAGTTTATCTTGCGTGAGAATACTATTACGTTCATTTGCAATCGTTACATTCAAAGCTTGCTGCTTAACATTTACGACCTGACAACCACTCAGAATTGAACCGAGTAGCATGACCGTCACCAGTGTTTTGCTTATTTTTATTGAAAACATTAGGGTCAAAATATAGTGGCTCAATGGTAGGTAGATCATACAAATTTTAAAGTAATTTTCAAATGATCAAATATAAAAAAGGGCTGTCAAAACAGCCCTTTTTAAATCATTAAACTTACTTTTTAGATGTTTCAGTAGGAGTAGCAGGAGACATAGCTGGGTTAGTCAAAACTTGCCATACATTCCAACGACCTTGTTTTTCAATTTCTTGAATTAAACGATCAGCAACTTCCGCTTCATCTGGATATTTAACTTTATAATTCTTCAGCGTCTGAATCGCATTTTTCTTTTGCTCCATCGCAATATAGTTATTTGCTGCAGCTAGATATGCTTCTTGAACATTACCTTTAATGGCTTTGTCTAAATATGGAATGGCTTCACGTTGGCCGCCACCTTCAGATAAACCAAAACCAAACCAGAAATTTGTTTCCGCATCATCTGGATTAATTTTTAAAAGTCTTTGAGCATATTCTAAAGATTTAGTGGTATGAACAGTACCTAAATCAAGGTTACGTGCAAGAACACTTGCTTTAAAAGCACGAAGTAGAATATCAAATGATGCATTTTCATTTGCAGCAAGTGTATCGAGTTGCTGTGTTACTTCTTTCAGTTTACTTTCAAAGCCTTTACGTTCTTGGCGGTCAGTAAAGCGAGGCGGGTAGTGACGTGCTTTACCTTCTACTAACTGTAAGAAGTCATCAATAGATGTTACGTCAATTTCATTCTCACCCGCTAAAACTGCGTATTTCATTGAACGTTGTGAATTATTTACAGTCGGAACAATGAGTTTGTTGACGTCGAGTGTAAGCTGTTTGGTCGGATCATCTTGACGATTTACCACCATTTTCGTTACAGGCTGTGCAGCAGCATCTTTTAATGCAACTTCAAATGCCGGTGGCTGATCATAGTTAAAAGGATTAAGTGCATAAAAAGGAGGAGTAAGCTCTGGTTCCTTGAAAACAAAAGGCTCAATTTTTTGTTCTTTTACTGGGGCCATTGTACAAGCGGTTAAACTTGAGGTCGCAAGGATAATATATGCCAAAGGCTTAAAATTCATAGGATCTTCCGTTCATTTTAGTAAAGTCAGATTTGGTACAGGTAAGTCTAGGAAAAGCTAAACAGACATGCAAGGGTAAGCGTGTTACATTATGAATCAAGAATATTACGTTTTTGATGTCTTATCTTGCGCACCGCATTCACGACGAACTTCTTCAATAATTTTCAATTCTTCATCACTAAAAGGCTGTTCATCCTGACTTTCTTTTTTGAAACTTGGATCTAGCTCTGATAAACGTTGGCATAAATTATTCATACGAGTTTCATTATGCTGAATACGATCAAGTAAAACGCGCATACCTTCTAAAATTGGGTCTGACTGATCAGCAGTTGTCGCGTAGGGAGCGAAACCAATACTTTGTGCATAATCACGGCGACGTTCTTCATCTTTATTCTTGTCGGGGGTATCTTTATAAATATAGCGAGCAGGGTTTCCTACAGCGGTCACGCCAGCAGGAACAGCTTTAGTCACCACAGCATTTGAACCGACTTTAGCGCCTTTGCCTATGGTAAATGGTCCTAAAATTTTTGCACCCGCACCAACAACAACGCCATCTTCTAAAGTTGGATGTCGCTTACCTTTATTCCATGTTGTGCCACCTAGGGTAACACCATGATAAAGTGTAACATCATCACCAATTTCAGCAGTTTCACCAATCACAACACCCATACCGTGATCAATAAAAAAACGTTTACCGATTTTGGCGCCAGGATGAATTTCGATGCCTGTTGCAAAACGGCTAAATGAAGAAAGAAGACGAGCAGCCCCTTTACAATCTTTTTGCCATAATTCATGTGCGACACGATGCATCATAATTGCATGGATGCCAGGGTAGGTGGTAAGAACTTCAAGTGTATTGCGTGCAGCAGGATCTCGCGCAAATACAGCCTTTATATCTTCTTTAAGCTGTTTAAGCATTGGGTTGATCCTCCTTGTCAGATAATGCTTTTTTCCATTTACCACTTGTTAGGGCTTGTACACGACTAAAAATACCCCGAAGTAAATGATATTCCATACGATCTAATTGTATACGACCAAATAAACGACGCAAGCGTAAAGGTAATAAACGTGGATTGTCTGGATCTAAAAATTCAATTTCAGTCAGCATTTTTTCTAGATGAGGATAAAACTCTTCCATTTGTTGCTGAGTAACCAAAGGCTCATCCCACTGCATGCTTTGACCTTGGACTAATGGCATTTCTTCTGCATCTTGGTCCACGTTTTGTTGCTCTAGAGCAGACATGCGAAGTTCGTAACATACGACTTGAATTGCTTGCGCAACATTTAATACGCCATAGTCCGGATTTACAGGAATTGTTAAATGATAATTGGCCAGTGCTAATTCTTCGTTTGTTAAACCACGATCTTCACGGCCAAAAACAATCGCAATTTGTTGTCCTTGAGTGGTGGCTTTAATGGCTTCTTTAGCTGCAGGTCGTACATCAAGTAGAGGCCAAGGAATGGTGCGGCTACGTGCACTTGTTCCAAACACTAAATGGCAATCTTTAATGGCATCTTCTAAAGTATCTACAATCTCAAGATGTTCAAATAAATCTTGAGCACCAGCAGCGAGCGCTTGTATATCTGGATGCGGATATGTTTTTGGAGCAACCAGAACTAATTTAATTAGTCCCATTGTTTTCATTGCACGTAAAGCGCTGCCAATATTAGCAGGCAAAGTGGTATTTACCATGACAATACGCACTTGTGCTAACTGTTTTGACACAGTGGTGTGATCAAACGAACTCATAAGATTTCCAGAAATTACGAATATTGAGAAACTTCGCTTTGGTATAAATCCAATGCATCGTCCATGGACATGCCTGAAGGAGGAGAGGCAACAGTTTGCGGACGGACAGGTTCTGCTGCTTTAGCTGCTTTCGACTTTACTTGATATTCAATGTAAATATTATCTTTTCCAAAATAATCTCTGAGTTTAGCAAGTAATTCATCTAGAGGAGCGACTTTCCATTGCGGACCAAGTTGAAGCTCTGCTTGAGCATAAGGTTGATCAATCAGGAGTTGTAAGGTGATATGTTGATGCATATCTACATTGCAAAATGGCAAGATGATATTTTGTAGATCTTTTGCCAAAGTAGCTTGCATAAACTCTTCTGTTAATTTGATCTGAATACTGTTAGCACGTTTTTGTCGTATTTCATTTAAAGTAAAAGCCTTGGTTAAACGGCCCATTGGACGTTCAAAGCCTTCTCTTTCATAAATTTCGCCTTCAAAGACGACAACACGTTCAACTTGGATAATATCTTTAAAACGTTGGAAACGTTCGTGGTTGCAACTGACTTCAATACGAGCTGTACCGTCATCTAGTACGATAACTACGCGATTTGGGAAGTTTGCCACGTCAATCACTAAACCTGCATACACCGTTGTAACGCCACGACGTGTAGCCGTAATTTCATTAAGTTTTACAGGAATAAAAGCTTTAAGTTCTTGTCGGTAAACATCAATTGGATGGCCCGTTAAATATAACCCAAGCGTATCTTTTTCGCCTTTTAGACGAACTTCATCGCTCCACGGTTTAACGGGTTTAGCTGGCTTACGCTGAACTTCTTCAACCTCACCAAATAAATCCATAATACCGCTTTCACGGTTACTGCGCGCTTGTTCGGCAGCTTGAACAGCTTCAGGCAATTGCGCCATTAAGCTTGCGCGTTCAATTCCTAAGCAATCGAGTGCACCTGCACGAATTAAAGCTTCAAGAGTACGCTTATTGATTTTCTTCAAATCAATACGATGGCAAAAATCGAATAGATCTGTATAAGGGCCAAACTGTCGACGAGAGTCAATCACTGACTGCATCGCTTGCTCGCCAACCCCTTTAATCGCACCTAAACCATAAACAATCGTTTTATCATCGCTCGCATGGAAATGATAGGTCGACATATTGACAGATGGTGGTAAAACTTCTAGGCCATTATTTCGGCAGTCATCAATCAAAAATACAACACTGTCGGTGTTCTGCATTTCTGATGACATTACTGCTGCCATAAACTCAGCAGGATAATGAGCTTTTAACCATGCAGTATGGTAGGCAACGAGGGCATAAGCAGCGGCGTGAGATTTGTTGAAACCATAGCCTGCGAACTTTTCCATATAGTCAAAGATATGGTTGGCTGTACTTTCGTCAATCCCTTTTTCAGCAGCACCTGCTAAGAAAATTTGACGCTGCTTAACCATCTCCTCAGGTTTCTTTTTACCCATTGCACGACGTAGTAAGTCAGCGCCACCGAGCGTATAACCCGCACAGATTTGTGCTGTCTGCATTACCTGTTCTTGGTAAACCATAATCCCGTAAGTTGGTTCTAATACACCTTCAAGAAGGGGGTGAAGATATTCAAAATCCCCACCATGCATACGGTGAATAAAGTCAGGAATAAGATCCATTGGACCAGGACGGTACAATGATACGAACGCAATAATCTCTTCAAATTTACTTGGACGTGCTTCTTTAAGCATTCGTTTCATGCCGACGGATTCAAACTGGAATACCGCGGTTGTATTTGCATCGGCAAAGACAGAATATGCTTTAGCATCATCAAGTGGAACATGCGAAATAATGAGTGGATCATTACTATCGCGGTTTTTATTAATATTTTGAATTGCGTCTTCAATAACGGTTAAGTTACGTAAACCTAAAAAGTCGAATTTGACGAGACCAGCTGCTTCTACATCGTCTTTATCGTATTGAGCAACACGGCTGGTTCCGTCTTCATCACAAAGTACAGCCGAGAAATCGGTAATCTTACCTGGTGCAATGACAACACCACCAGCATGTTTACCGGTATTTCGAGTAATACCTTCTAATTTTAATGCCATTTCCCAGATTTCACTGGCATCATCATTATCTGGATTAGATGGATTGGTAACAATATCTTTAAGCTGAGGTTCCATCTCAATAGCAGTGGCTAAGTCCACACCGAGCGGTTTAGTAGGCACCATTTTTGAGATACGGTCAGCTAAACCGTAAGATTTACCTAATACACGGGCAACGTCACGAATTGCACCTTTTGCCGCCATCGTACCGAAAGTTGCAATTTGCGACACGGCTTCACGGCCATAAGTACGGGAAACATAATCAATGACACGGTCACGTCCGGCAATACAGAAGTCGACATCAAAGTCGGGCATCGAAACACGTTCTGGGTTTAAGAAACGTTCGAAAAGTAGATCGTAACGAAGAGGATCAAGATCGGTAATTTTTAAGCTATATGCAACGAGTGAACCCGCACCTGAACCACGACCAGGTCCGACAGGAACGCCATTATTTTTTGCCCACTGGATGAAGTCCATGACGATAAGGAAGTAACCCGGGAATCCCATTTTGAGGATAATGCCGACTTCGTAATCAATTCGTTCATCGTAAGGTTTACGAATCTCAGGCCAGTCTTCGCCACGTTTTTCGACAGGGTAGAGATAATTTAAACGTTCTTCTAGACCTACTTTTGACAAATGCTCAAAGTAAGTGTCGATGGTAAAGCCATCTGGAATTGGATAGTCAGGTAAAAAGTAGGTGCCTAGTTGTAGGCTAACATTACAGCGTTTTGCAATGTTATAGGTGTTTTCGATAGCACTTGGGATATCTGAAAACAAATCGATCATTTCATCGGAGGTTTTAAAGTGTTGCTCAGGACTATATAAGCGTGGACGACGGTCATCTGCTAATACATAGCCATCAGCAATACAAACACGGGCTTCGTGTGCTTCAAAATCTTCTTTTTCTACAAAGTGCACATCATTATGCGCAACTACACCGACATTATATTGAGCAGCAAGTTTAGCGGCTTCTTGAATAAAATCTTCTTCACCAGGACGGTCAGTACGTGTTAAAGCAAGATAAACACGGTTACCAAATTTTTCGATCCATGCTTCTAAAAGAGGAGCTGCTTTTTGAGGGTTAGATGAGCAAAGCATCTGACCCACATCACTATGCTGGCCAAGTAAAACGATAATATCTTGATGCTGTTCAAGTACCCATTCTTTTTTTACACATGGAATACTAAGTTGTTGACCTTCAATAAAACCGCGTGAAACGATTTCGGTTAGACTTTTCCAGCCTACATTACTCATTGCAAGTAAAGTTGCACGATGTTGTGCATCATCAAGGCGAATTGTGCTACCTAAAAGCGGTTTAATTCCTTTTTTTAAACAAGAATTATAAAATTTTACTGCTGCATGGAGGTTTGATAGATCGGTTAATGCCAGCGCAGGCATTTGGCCTTTAACCGCAGCGTTGACCAAGTCAGGTATGCGAACTATCGACTCTGTAATCGAAAATTCTGTATAAATACCGAGATGAACAAACTGCATAAACCAATCCTTAATACGACTGCAGCATAGTTTAGCACGCAAAGTTAAAACGAAATGCTTAATATTTTGGCAAACTGTTAAGGATTTTATTATTTAAGAAGAATGATTTGAATATCTATTGTACAGATTTAAGATAAAAGAGCTTATTTTTAAGAAATAGGACCAACCCAAACTTTGTGTTTGGGCTGGTTGAAAAACTTAGTACTGCCAGAACATGCGCTGAATTTCTTTCGTATCATTCGTCTTAGTAAGAGCTAAGGCTGCAAGAAGACGCGCTTTTTGTGGGTTTAAATCATGTGCTGCTACCCAACCATATTTAGAGTCAGGTTGTTCTGCATCACGTAGTACAAAACCTTGTGCAACACGTGATGAACGGATAATTTGGATACCGTTTTTGTCGTGAAGATTTTGTAAGGTTGGTACGATATATTTTGGTACAGAGCCGTTACCCGTACCAGCATTAATAATCGCTTTAGCACCAGCTTTTGCATATGCTTCATATGCATCTGGAAGCATAGAGTCTGAACCATAAACGATCTGTACGGTTGGAAGTGCGTCGCCTTTAATATTTTCAATATTAAATTCTGAAGCATTGGTATGACGTTTTACAGATTGTCTGAACCAATACGGCTTGCCTTCAACTAATGTACCTAAAGCACCCCATTGGCTAACAAAAGCATTTGTATGGATGTTAATTCCTTTAGTCACATCACGTGCAGCAAAAATAGAGTCATTCATGAGAACCATAACGCCTTTATTTTTTGCATCATCAGAAGCTGCCAAAGCAACTGCACTATAAAGGTTAAGTGGACCATCTGCTGAAAGAGCAGTTGAAGGACGCATTGAACCAACAAGTACAATTGGTTTATCAGTATGAACAACCAAATTTAAGAAAAATGCTGTCTCTTCTAAAGTATCTGTACCGTGTGTAATCACGACACCATTAACAGATGGCTTTTTAACAAGTTCATTCACTTGACGAGCAATTTCTAATAATTCCTTATCAGTAATACTCTCAGAAGCGATTTGTAATGCCTGAATACCAGTTACATTTGCTAAATCTTTGATTTGTGGAACTGCGTTGATTAGCGTATCAACAGGCACCTTTGCAGCAGTATAAGTTGCACTGTTTGCCGAGCTTGCGCCAGCACCAGCGATAGTACCGCCAGTTGCAACAACAACAACATTATTTTTTGCATAAAGTGGGAGAGAGCAGGCTAATAAGCCCATCGCTAAACCTAAAGATTTAACAGTTTTAGTCAACATCGAAAATATCCTTATGAAGTGACGAAGTAAAAGTTTGTTGAATATGACTGCTTTTCCTAAGCAAAATACATACCATGTAAAACATATTCATAACTTGTTTGAATAAGAAGCATCCCTGAATAGCATTTTGTTTCATCAACAATAGCTTAGTCATTGCTTTTATTTAGCGTTAATAAATAACATGAATAAAATAAAAAATCTATTAAGTTTTTCTAATTTATCTTGATTTGTTTGTTTTTTAATATAAGTAAAGCAAATGATTTTTTTATCTTTATAAAATTAAAAAATAATAGGAGTAGTGGAACTTAAATTTACCATTTGGTGTTTTTATATTATTGATTTTTATTATCATAATTTAATTTTACTATTTTTTATAATTTTTAGAAATCAACTAAATATTAATTTTATTAAATTAATATAATTAAGCGCGAATAAAGTGAATTAAAAATTAATCATTTGATATTTATTTTCAATAATATAAATTTTGTTTGGGTAATTTTTATTCTCTTTTTAAGGTTTAATTCAAGAAAATTTAATAGTACTTTAAAATCATTATTTAATATAAAAATATGTGCGTATTTTTAATATTTAACTTTAGAATAAAAAAAGAGCAATTTTATAAGGTCATATAAAATTGCTCTTAAGTTGGGAGAGTGGGAGAAAAGAGAAACTTAAGCGATCGTTTGTTCTTGAGTTGATTTAATTAATACAGGTTCTGGTAATTCTTCAGTGTCGGTCACTTTGTCGCCTTCAAGCTTGGCAACAACTGCGGTAGCAATACTGTTACCTACTACGTTTGTTGCGGTACGGCCCATATCAAGGAACTGATCGATACCGAGTAATAAAAGGATGCCAGCTTCAGGCAAATGGAACATGGTGAGTGTTGCTGAAATAACGACAATTGAAGCTCGAGAAACACCTGCAATACCTTTACTTGTCACCATGAGAGTTAACAAAATTAAGATTTGTTGAGTAAAGCTAAGATCAATGTTGTACGCTTGAGCAATAAAGAGTACTGCAAACGTGGTGTACATCATTGAACCATCTAGGTTAAATGAATAGCCTAAAGGTAATACGAAGCTCGTCACTTTCTTAGGCACACCAAATTTATTGAGTGCATCCATTACTTTAGGGTAGGCTGATTCACTTGAAGCTGTAGCAAAAGCGAGCGTTACAGGTTCACGAATTAATTTTCCTAAGCGAAAGATATCTTTTTTAAGTACGATTGCACCTACAGAGAATAAGATGATCCACAGTAATAAAAGACCGAAGTAGAATTCTGCGATTAAGATGCCATAATCAACAATCAAGCCTAAACCTTGTACGGTAATTGCTGAAGCGATTGCTGCAAATACTGCTACAGGTGCAAACATCATGACGTAATCGGTAATGCGGAACATGATTTTGCTGAGTTCATCAGTCAAACGAATAATCACTGAATCTTTTTCTTTGCCTTGATTTACAAAAGCGAGAGCTGAACCAAAGAAAATAGAGAAAACAAGAACTTGTAAAATATCATTGTTTGCCATTGCTTCTGCAATGCTGCGAGGGAACACGTGGCTGATGAATGATTGCAGGGTAAAACCACTCGTTGTTGGAAGAGAAGCGCCACTCAATTGCTGAGCTGTTGGTAGTGCTAAATCTAAAGCCGCACCTGGTTGGAAAAAGTTTGCTAAGCCCATGCCGATCGCAAGCGATACAAACGAAGCGGTAATGAACCAAGTCATCGACTTAACTGTAATACTGCCGATTGATGTTGATTTTCCCATTGAGACAATGCCCGAAACAATTGTGGCAAATACCAATGGGGCAATAATCATTTTGATAAGACGTAAAAAGATGTCTGTACCAATGTTGAAATAAGAAGCGATCTGTTTGAGTTGTTCACCTTCATTGAAGAAGTGGTGACAAATCCAACCTGTTAGTACGCCAAGTAAAATAGCAATAACAATATACTTGAGCAATTTCTTTTGCTTCATATGAACCTCTATCCATTTGATTCAATCATCCTTTGATGGGATTTGAATGATTGAAAGCTTTCCTTGTTAGTTCAGTCCGGTCGTTTTAACGATTTTATCTTCCTAGATCTGTATCTGTTTTAACCGAATCGAATATGGCGATGTTGTTATGGAGAGGGATTGTTGCTCGATTTTGAAGCAGTGTGAAATGCAAAAATATATTGAACCATGCATTTTTTGCATAATAAAAATTGGCTAAGTTAACAGAATATAAGTGATTTTGAACGTATGGTAAAAAATATATGAATAAAAACATGAACTAATTTTTACAACTAAAAGAGTGAATAGTTTTATAAAAATATTTTAACTTCAATATCTTATTTTTGGTGGGTACGGTGTGGTGAAGATCTATGATTCTTCTTTTGCAAAAATGAATAAACCAGAATTATAAAAAAAGGCACCTAGTTTAAGATGCCTTTTTTATTATACATTTTTTAACGACGATTGGCTAAGAAACGGCCTAGTCGTGTAATTGCTTCACGTAATTCATTTTCGGCAGGTAGGAAAACCACACGGAAATGATCGGGTGTTGGCCAATTAAAGCCCGTACCTTGAACCAATAAAACTTTTTCTGCGCGCAGCAAATCAAGCATTAATTTTTCATCATCTTCGATTGGATATATGTTTGGATCGAGGCGTGGGAAACAGTACATTGCTCCATCTGGTTTTACACAGCTCACCCCAGGAATCTCATTAAGCATTTCCCAGGCGATATTACGTTGCTCGTATAAACGACCACCGGGACGAATCAAGTCATTAATAGATTGATAACCGCCTAAAGCAGTTTGGATCGCATATTGAGCTTGAACGTTTGCACATAGGCGCATTGACGCCAACATGTCTAAACCTTCGATATAGTCGGCAGCACGGCTTTTATCTCCAGTGATTGCCATCCAACCTGAGCGGAAACCTGCAATACGATAAGCTTTTGATAAGCCGTTAAAAGATACACAAAGCTGGTCGCCCGCTAATGAGGCTACTGAAACATGTTCAATACCGTCATAAATAATTTTGTCGTAAATTTCATCGGCAAATAAAATTAGATCGTATTTTTTCGCAATTGCTACAATCTGTTCAAGAATATGACGTGGGTAAACCGAACCAGTTGGGTTATTCGGGTTAATGATGACAATACCGCGAGTATTCGGAGTAATTTTACTTTCAATATCAGCAATATCTGGATACCAGCTATTTTCTTCATCACATTTATAGTGAATTGCTGTACCGCCTGAAAGATTAACGGCTGCTGTCCAAAGCGGGTAATCCGGCATTGGAATAAGCATTTCATCTCCATCATCTAATAGACCTTGCATGGCCATTACGATGAGTTCAGATACACCGTTACCCACATACACGTCATTAACGTGCATATTTAAGATGCCTTTTTGCTGGTAGTACTGGCAGATCGCTTTACGTGCCGGAAAGATACCTTTTGAATCCACATAACCAATCGCATTTGGCAGGTTTAAAGCAACGTCGTTAATAATTTCTTGTGGTGCTTCAAAACCAAATGGAGCAGGGTTGCCGATATTCAGCTTAATAATTTTATGTCCTTGCTCTTCCATTTCATTGGCGGCTCGCAATACTGGTCCGCGAATGTCATAGCAAACATGCTCAAGCTTCGATGATTTTTTAATTTCTCGAGAAGTTGGCATGGGTTGGAGAGTAGCAGTATTTTTAGACATAGCTGGATTCACTTTTGCATATCGGTATAAATAACTTTTAAATGTTTTAACTGTTACCAAATTCAGATCATGTTGATCTTTCAATAGTTCAACAATTTTTTCATGGGTAAAACCCGATTGTTGATATTGTTTAATAACTGGTAGTAGTTGCTGGAAAAGCACACTTTTTTTCTGAGACATGTTTTGTCCTATACAACCGTGCCAAACAAGAATAGCACCATCTTTGCTTCCTTGAAAGAAAATAAAATGTAAATTTGCTTACTTTTGTTTTTGTATTTTGCTTACCTTTTGCTTTCTATGGCTTAGATGTTTAAATTCCAACAATTTTTACGTTCAGAGACTAGTGTTTTTTTGATGAATGGCGTAAATATAAAATACGTTTATCAATTTATGTTTACATCAGAATAAAAGGTGCAGGTCATGGGAAAAGTTAATAAAACAGACCGAGAATGGCAAAGAGAGTTATCACCTGAAGAATATCGGATAACGCGACAAAAGGGCACTGAACCAGCATTTACGGGGCAATACTGGAATACGAAGCAACATGGTACCTATGTTTGCCGTTGCTGCGGTGCAGAATTGTTCTCATCAGATACAAAATATGACAGTGGTTGCGGCTGGCCGAGTTTCTTCCGTCCTATCAATGGTGCTGTCATTGATGAACATGAAGATTTAACGCATGGTATGGTCAGAACGGAAATAGTTTGTCATGATTGCGAGGCTCATTTAGGGCATGTATTTGAAGATGGACCACAGCCGACTGGTTTGCGCTATTGTGTAAACTCGGCATCATTACAACTGAAAACACAAGAAAAAAATGATGAGGAAACCTATCCATGAGTAATATTTATCAGTTTGAAGCTGAGCTATTAGAGGGTGAAGTTAAGCAATTGGCTGATTACAAAGGTAAAGTTTTACTAATTGTAAATACTGCAAGTAAATGTGGTTTTACACCACAATTTGCTGGTCTTGAAAAGCTTTATGAAAAATATAAAGATCAAGGATTAGAAATTTTAGGTTTTCCCTGCAATCAGTTTGGCGGGCAAGATCCGGGAACTAATAAAGAAATCGGCAGTTTTTGTCAGCGTAACTATGGGGTGAAATTTCCCATGTTTGCTAAAGTTGATGTAAAAGGTCCGGAAGCCCACGTGATTTTTAGATATTTAACACGTGAAGCTAAAGGTATTTTAGGCAGTAGTAGCATCAAATGGAACTTCACCAAATTTTTGGTAGGTAAAGATGGTGCTGTTCTAAATCGTTATGCACCAACGACCAAACCAGAAGCTTTAGAAGCTGACATTGAAAAAGCATTGGCGAGTTAATTGTTTAAATGAATGCTATTCCTTCAGCCTTTGAGTTTTGGCAAGATGGGCGAATGCCTTATGTTGAAACTCGAAGGTCTTGTTTTAGCCGAACATGTTATAAGTCACATAGCCATCCTACCTTTTCTATAGGAGCTATCGACGAGGGGAATAGCGTTTTTCAAAGCTCATTTGGTACGCCACAAAAGATTAGTGCTGGTAATTTGGTTATTGTACCGGCACATATTGAGCATTCATGTAATCCTTTGCCAGATCAAGCTTGGAGTTACCAGATGCTACATTTGGATATCTCATGGCTTAAGCAATGGTTTACAGAGTTTCAAAAAGAGGGCTTTGATTTAAATTTACCTCAGCATAGACCTCTTATTATAAAAGATGAGTCTTTATATCAGGCTTTTTCTGATATGAATGAAACTTTATTCAACCCTCAAAAATTAATTATTGAAAAAGAACAATCACTGATTTATTGCCTTACTCAGTTGTTACTCTCTCATTTCGTATTAGAAGAAATACAAAAAACTGAATATTTATATAAAGATTTTTTGGACTTAATTCATATTATTAAATCGTCAGAACAATTTATTTCTTTAGAAGCGCTTGCAGAGCAGGTTGGTCTTAGTCGATATGCAATCATTCGTTTATTCAAGGCAAATGTTGGTTTAACTCCACATGCATTTCAAATTAATTTAAAAATTAATCAAGCCAGAGCTCAATTAAAGCAAGGGATTTCACTCGCAGAGCTAGCTGTCAATTTAGGCTTTAGTGATCAAAGCCATTTTCATAAAGCTTTTAAAGCACATACGGGAATTACTCCTCGACAGTTTCAACTTGCAGCCGCGCAATAATTTACAAGAAATTATTTTTCGCTATTTTTAAGCTATTCCATACAGTTTTAAAGATGAAATCGTTATGGATGTTTTTTTGGTTATTGCTTTTACCCACTTTTTAGCATTGTTATCTCCAGGTCCAGATTTTTTTCTTATACTCACTAGTCTTTTGCAAAAAGGTTCACGGTATACATATGGCATCATTGCAGGAATTACGTTGGGTAATGCCTTGATCTTAATGGTGTGTCTATTTGGATTTATGGTGCTTGGTAATTTAAGTACAACCATTCTTTTAGTACTTAAATGGCTGGGGGCTGGATATTTAGCTTATTTAAGTTTTCTTTGTTTTAAAGCAGCCCAAGGTGCTACCGTAAATATGGCGGTTGAAGAAAATATCTTGGTTAAGCAAGAGTCCAGTTATAAAAATAAGATTAAAAGTTTAGCTTTGGGTTTGCAGTCCAGTCTTCTAAATCCTAAAAATATTATGTTCTACAGTAGTTTGATGCTGCTTATTCAAAATGATTTTAGCTTATTTCAAAAATTACTGATGAGTGGATGGATGGTCGGAGTGGTTTTAATCTGGAATATCTTATTGGTTAAACTACTTGCTCAGGGGCGAGTTTTAGACAAAATTAAGCGCTCTGCGACAGGTTTATACTATTGTTCTGCTATCGCTTTTATTCTTTTTGCTGTGCTTTTGATTACATATAAATAGTGTTATAGCCCAGTTGTACAACCTGAGTAAAAGGCTGTACAACTGCTAAGAAGAGGCTTACAGAATCGCTTTTAAGCGTTTAACCACTTCTTCACATTGTGCTAAATCTGCTACTAACGCCATACGTACATGGTTGGCGCCTGGGTTACCTTGTTCGGTATCACGAGATAAATAACGGCCCGGTAAAACTTTAATGTGGGCTTTTTCCATCAGCATCTTGGCAAAAGTTTCATCATTATCTACTTTTAACCAGTAATAAAAACCAGCATCAGGTTTTTGTAATGGAAGCAAATGACCTAGCTCAGACTGGAATAAATCAAACTTTGCACGATATTGCTTACGGTTTTCTTCAACATGAACTTCATCGTTCCACGCTGCAATTGATGCAAGTTGATGTTGAACAGGCATTGCTGCGCCGTGATAGGTGCGATATTGCAAATATGGTTTTAACAGATCGGCATCACCCGCTACAAAACCTGAGCGCAGACCCGGTAAGTTTGAACGTTTTGAAAGTGAATGAAAAACGATACAGTTTTTGTAGTCATCACGGCCAAGCTCAGCACAAACTTCTAATAGTCCAGTAGGTGCTTGTTCAAACCAAAGCTCTGAATAGCATTCATCAGAAGCAATAACGAAATTATATTGATCAGATAAGGCAATTAGCTTTTTAAATTGTTCTTTAGAAAGCACAGTACCTGTTGGGTTACCCGGTGTACATACAAAAAGAAGGGCTGTCTTTTCCCAAACTTCTGCTGGCACAGCATCAAAGTCACCTAAATAGCCATTTTCTTCTGTGCAATTAATAAAGTATGGCTTTGCACCTGCAAGTAAAGCAGCACCTTCATAAATTTGATAAAACGGGTTTGGCATTACCACATAAGGTGCATCTTCACGATTAATTAATGCCTGTACAAAAGAGAAAATACCTTCACGTGTACCAGACACAGGTAAAATGTGGTTTTCAGCACTAATGCTGTTGAGTTTAAAGCGCTTAGTTAACCAATCTGCAATACTTTGGCGAAGCTCAGGTAAGCCTTTGCTGTTTGGATAAGTTGATAGATGGTTAAAGTTATCAATAATAGCTTGTTTAACAAACTCTGGTGCTGGGTGCTTCGGTTCGCCAATTGATAGAGGAATCAAGGGAAGGTTAGCTGGGGTAATATCCTTAAAAAGTTGGTTTAACTTTTCAAATGGATACGGATGTAATAACGACAAGCTAGAGTTCATTAAACAGTTACCAAGTAGTTGAGTTTCAGTGCTGACAAATTTGATTAGATGCTTCATCTAATGCAGCTTTCAGTTTTTCCGAGAAGAGTTTAACCTCTTCGTTATTCAGCGGTTTTCCATCTTTTTTGGTGACAAAGAAAATATCTTCGGCACGTTCACCTAAAGTTGCAATTCGGGCTGAATGGATGTCTAAACCTTGCATCATAAATAAACCACCCACGCGTGCAAGTAAGCCAGGATGATCGAGTGTTGAAATTTCGACCATATTTTGCTGTAAGGCTTCATTCAATGTTACGTCGACTGTATTTTCGATATCGAAGTGACGTAATTGACGCGGAATACGGCGTTGCATGAGTCCCGGATATTGGTCTGGTTGACTAAGCGCCTTCACTAATGCATTTTTAACGGTTTCTTCACGCTCTGGGTCGGTAAGCAACGTACCGAAACGGTCAAGTACAACATAGGTGTCTAAGCTAAATGCTGTACTTGCCGTGATAATTTTTGCGTCCTGAACGTCTAAGTTCATTCGGTCTAAAACGGCAACAGTCGTGGCAAACAGGTTAGGTTGATCGCGTGTATAAATAAAGATTTGTACTGCATCTTGAGCTGCTTTACGGTGAGCACGCAAGAGCACTAATGGCTCCGGATTATCGCCGTGTTTTAAAATTGCTTGTGTGTGCCATGCAATTTCGTCTGCTGACTCTTTGATGAAGTATTCATCACCAAGTTCTTGCCATACTTTTTCGACATCTGCCAATGCGAAGTTATTTACCAGTAATTCACTTGCTGCAAATTTGGTGTCTTCAATTAACATTTGGTAGTCAACAGGACGACCTAAACCTGTACGGATTACATCACGGGCATGCGTATAAAGCTGACGCATAAGCGATGCGCGCCATGTGTTCCAAAGTTTTGGATTTGTGGCGTTAATATCTGCAACTGTTAAGGTATATAGATAATCAAGATGCTCCATGTCGCCAAGTTTTTCTGCAAAATCTTTCACGACATCAGGATCAGAAATATCTTTTTTCTGAGCAGTCAAAGACATGAGTAAATGGTTTTGAATGAGCCATGCAATTAATTTGCATTCACGTTCTGTAAAACCGTGTGCACGTCCAAACTCAATTGCATCTTCTGCACCAAGTTCACTATGGTCACCACCGCGACCTTTTGCAATGTCATGGAATAAAGCAGCAATAAAGACAATATCTTGACGAGCAAGACGTTGGAAAACTGAACTTACTACAGGAAATTCTTTGGCAAATTCAGGTTCTCTAAAACGATTTAAATTACGCAGCAATAATAATGTATGAGCATCGACCGTATAGATATGGAATAGGTCATATTGCATAAGGCCCATAATTTGGCCAAAAGCAGGAATATAGTTTCCTAAAACCCCATAACGTTTCATCGCAACCAAGGTATCGTATAAACGATATGGTGAACGAATAATCGACATAAACAGTGCTTGATGCTCTGGATTATCGCGATAACTTTGGTTGATTCGTTTCGCAGCAAGAATAAGTAAGCGTAAAGTCCGAGCGCGAATACCTTCAATATCTGGTCGATTGGCTAGAATATAGAACAACTCTAAAATCGCGCTTGGATGCTCTGCGAATATTTTGTGATGTTGTACGGCAAGTTTATTATCGACAATTTTAAAGTGATCGTTAACAACTTCAATTTTGCGTTCATAGTTGGGGAGTCGAGGAGTAATCACTGACTCGCTAAAATACGCCAGCAACATTTCATTGAGTGTTGAAACCTGTTGCGCCGTACGGTAGTAGCGTTTCATGAATTGCTCAACACCATAATTTACAGGTTGACCTTCTTGACGCACATATCCAAATTTCGCGGCAATTTCCCTTTGGTGATCAAAGAGTAAACGGTTTTCATCACGTTTAGCTAAACGGTGTAAATGATGTCGAATTTCCCAAAGAAAACTTTCAGCTTCTTCTAAAACTGCAAGTTCGAACTCTGAAATGAAACCTAAATGCACTAAGTCATAAATACGGTTTACGCGAAAGTGACGTTTAGCAATCCAGCCAATTTGGTTAATGTCACGAATACCGCCCGGTGCATTTTTAATGTCGGGTTCTAAATTACTTTCAGTATTGTTGTGTTGATGGTAACGCTTGGCTTGTTCGGCCATTTTTGCGTCATAGAATGTTTTGTCAGTCCATGTCTGTGAAACAATACGGCGAGGCCATTTCGCAAGCTGACTATTGCCAGTAATTAACCGCGCCTCAATTAAAGTTGTTGCAACGGTTAAATCGGTAGCGGCCTGTTCAACACAGCTTTGAATCGTGCGAACACTAATGCCGGGTTTGAAATTGCCAACGTCCCATAAAGAAGAAATAAATGTAGAGATACGTTTTTCGTTTTCTTCGTTAATTTCATGCTCCGATAGGATCATGATATCGACGTCGGAATAGGGCAACATTTCACGGCGCCCATAACCACCTACAGCAAAAAGGCCCAGTTCTGTCTGATCGAGTTCAGCATGTTTCCATAAAAAGATCAGTGCTTCATCTACTAAATCTGAACGGGCTTTAATGATTTCACGAATAGATTGCCCATTTTCATATGAATCTTGCAACTGCTTTTCTACATCCGTTCGCCATTGATTAATGGCTTTAATATCATGATGACTTGAGACATAGTTCAACAATGGCGATATATTGATCATGAAAATGGGTCTACCAATAAGTAAAAATTAAGAGTTTGTTTGAACGCTTACTTGATCAGCGGTTTCTTTCGCTAAGGTACGAGCAAGATCAGTATTTTCAGCACGAGCGGTTGCTACACCCATACGACGACGTTTGAAACCTTCTGGTTTGCCAAACAGGCGTAAATCGGTGTCTGGGTGTGTTAAAGCCACATTGAGATTGCTATAACTTAAATTGCTGGCATCAACTCCAGCATAAATTACTGCACTTGCTGCAACACTGTGACGTGCTGTATTTACAGGTAAACCTAAAATTGCACGTGCATGCAGTTCAAATTCACTTTGAAATTGAGATGCTAAAGTTACGAGTCCTGTATCGTGTGGGCGAGGTGAGACTTCACTGAACCAAACCTTGTCGCCTTTAATAAACAGTTCTACACCAAAAATACCACAGCCACCAAGTGCAGTTGTCACTTTATTCGCAATACGTTTTGCTTCTTCGAGTGCCGCCACAGTCATTGGTTGAGGTTGCCAGCTTTCTACATAATCACCGGCATCTTGGCGGTGACCAATTGGGTCACAGTAATGAGTTTCGATTTCACCAGTTTCAGGGTTTTTAGCGCGAACGGTAAGGAGTGTAATTTCAAAGTCAAAATCAATTTGAGACTCGATAATAACAGTGCCTTGGTTAACACGGCCACCTTGCATTGCATATTCCCATGCAGCATCGACTTCATCGAAACTTTTTACACGAGACTGTCCTTTACCAGACGAAGACATGACCGGTTTTACAAAGTTTGGATAACCAATGTCATCGCAAGCGGCGCGAAAGCTTTCGAGCGTATCAGCAAAACGATAAGCAGAAGTAGGTAGGCCAAGTTCTTCAGCCGCAAGACGGCGGATGCCTTCACGGTTCATTGTGAGGTTTACAGCTTTAGCAGAAGGGATGACAGTTGCTACTTTGCTCGCTTCAATTTCAAGTAAAACCTCTGTCGCAATTGCTTCAATTTCTGGAACAATTAAATTTGGTTTAATTTTCTCGATGAGTTGTTTTAATTGATTAGGATCTGCCATGTTTAATACATAAGAAAAATGTGCAACTTGCATTGCTGGTGCATGATCATAACGGTCGGCTGCATGTACTTCTACACCAAGGCGTTGTAAGGAAATCACAACTTCTTTGCCAAGCTCTCCTGAACCTAACAATAAAACTTTAAATGCAGAAGATTGAAGTGGGGTACCGAGTGTCACGCTCATGCGAATCATCCTGACAAAATTATTTTTTTAAGCATAGCAGAACTTATGGTGGAGTTAAGCCTTATCATGCATAAAAAAGTAATTTTGTCGGACAATTAAAAAAGTGGTTTTTAGATATTAACCTGATAGTTTAAAAGCAATTCATCCGCATTTTTACCACGGATGCCCCAATTTTCTTTAGGTGTTTCAAAAATAGTAATTTCAATGTCTTGTGGAGAAATTCTACATTGTTCTTGAATATTACGAAATAAGGTTTGAATCAGCTGCTTTTTAGTGGCTGCACTGCGGCCTGCAAACATTGAAAGTTCAATAATAATGTAATGCTGGCTTCTGTCAGAAGGGTAAATGAAATTTCCTAGTTTAAGGCTGATAAAACGTTGAAATCTTTTCTCAACAGGATATTTCAATTCTTCAATAAGCGCCTGATGGATTGCATGAGAAAGTAATTCTCGGTACTGCGTAATGGTTTGTTCATTTGCATAAATTTTAACTTGTGACATTTTTATCTCTATTAAGTAGCTAAGGTTATCTTTTTAATCAATTCAAAAATTAAATTTTCCAAGCCAGAAGTTTCAGTCTTAAACGCCTCTGGCCAGATTTTATTTTATATAAGGAAAATAAGTTTATCTATTTATAAAGGTAAATAAGTATAGATCAGACCATAAACAATTGCGGCAGTTAAAGTTGCTGGTACGATTTTCTTAAATTTAAAATAAAGACCAGCTAGAACTATAAAACCGATAACCATTGCTAAAATCTTATTTGGGGTTTCAAGGAGAGGTGGAAGAGTAGCAACTACAAGCATGGCACTAATTGCAGATATTCCAATACTTCCTAAGGCAATTTTGATCCAGATTGAGCCGCGTCTTTGTTGGTTGCCCTGTAGTTTTTGTATTACGAAAAAAGGTCCAAAGCGTGAAGCAAAATTGGCTATACCCACAATAATGCCGACCAGAATAATTTCTAGGTTCATATTAAGCCTCAACCTCATCATGTTGTTTCAGCACATAATGTTTAAATAGACCAGCTAAAATGCCTGAAAAAATACCTATAAAAATAGCGGCTGATAAGTTAATCCAATAACATGCCAAAGCTGAAACTACTAAAGATACAGCAACGACAAGGCTATGCTTTCGTTCAAATGCAGCTAATAAAAAACTTAAAAATAAAGCAGGTAATAAGAAGTCTAAAGCTGCTTGTAAAAACTTTGGTAAATGAGCAACTTGATCGGCAAATAATCCACCTAACAAAGAGCCACTTGCCCAAGCCATCCAACTAAATAGACTTAGGCCAAGCATCCAAGACTCGGACCATTGTTGTCTGCGCTGTGAAAGTTGGATCATTCCACTGGCAAAAACTTCATCCGTTAAGCCCCAAGCCCATACTGCAGTTTTCTTAAGATTTAATTTGTTTGGAATCAGGTTGTATAGAGCAGGTCCATAAAGGACATGGCGAATATCTAGTGCAATAACTGTTAATGCTGTTAGCCAGATGGATGAACCGCTAGCCAAAAGAGCGACAACCAAAAATTGGCTAGCGCCAGCATACATTGAACAAGATAGAAAAAAAGCTTCCCATGGTGTAAAACCAAACTGGGATGCAGAAACGCCAAAGGCAAAAGAAACGGGTAAATAGGTGAGTACGATAGCTTGGCTATCTTTGGCGCCTTGCCAAAAAGTTGCTGTTTGGGCAGGCATCAATTGTTGTTTGGACACAATACACCTTGGCAATAAACCAAATGATAAAAATACTTGAAAGATTGAGTATTGTAGCCGAATTTAATAGCATAGTGCCGAAATGTTTAATCGGCAGTTTGATATGTTCAAGGCAAAGATTCGTTTAGTTTATATCGCCATGATAAGTGCAGGTATTTTTACATTGCAGGGCTGTGATAATGGTAATCAGAGTGCAGAAAAAAAAGTAGAAATTAAGCCAGCACCGAAACTAACCAATGATGCAACTGTTTATGCTAAAAAAGCATGGACATTGATTAACACGGTTGAGCATTTAGTTTATGAAAAACAACTCAGCCAAATTGATGACAAAGTTCGTAAACCTTTACGCCAATTGAGTACAGACTGGCGTATCAATGTGAAAATGACAGATTCGGTCACTGAAGGTAAATATGCGCTTTGCCGTAAAGCTTTAACGAGTCTAGATGTATGGGCGCGCGAAACGCTTGAAAATAATAGTTCGGTTGCTCAGAAACAGGCAGATTATGAGCGTGATAAACAACAGTGTAAGGAAGCGATTGAAAACCCGAATTTAGGAAACACATCTCCTAAATAAAGCCTATACATATAAAAAAGCGAGATGATCAATCTCGCTTTTTTGCTTTTAAACGATAATGAGTGAATGTGAATTACGGTTTTGTGGCAGCTTTAGCGGTGTTTGCAGTTTTCACAGCATCTTGTTTCATTTGATGAGTCATTTGCTGTGATTCATGTTGAGCATGTGTCGCGCTGGTCATTGCATCATGTTTTTGAGTGCTTAAGTCTTTTTTAACATCTTGTTTAGTTTTAGTTACCTCTTTCTTGGCTTTTTGAGCGGTAGTTTTTCCATGTACAGCTACACATTTTCCACCTTTGTGATTTGGTCCTGTACCGCCTTGTAGTTGAGTTCCTTTAGGACATGCAAATGCCGAAACACTTAACATAGCCAATACGCCTGCTGTAAGAATTGTTGATAATTTTTTCATGTTAATCAGCGCCTTGTTGAGTATTATTGCTCAGCTTGAGTGTAGGATGAAAATATCTGCTTTAACACATTTATTTTGTGGAAATAGAGTTTGAACAATGTTTTGATTTGCAGTGTTATCTAATTTTTTAATTTAATTTTAAGTTTTTATTATTTAGCCTCCTGTGTAAAGATTAGGATTGTGCTTGAGCAACTACTTTCAATTTCTCAATATCTAAAACCTCAATTTTTCTAAAAGCAATTTTAATGATTTTCTGTTTTTCGAGCAGGCTGAGTTCATGATTGATCGTCTGCCTAGATGTGGTCAGCATATTTGCCAACTGTTCTTGAGAAATATGGATGTGATGATCTTGAATAAGAATATGATTCCCATAACCTTCTAAAATGAATAGAAGACGCTGAGCCAGCCTTTGAGAAATACTGCGTGTTTGTATTGCAATCTGTTCTAAGAAAATATACCTGATTTTTTGGCTCGTTAAACGTGCAAAATAATACCAATAATATGGATTGTCCTTGAGTAGATCATTTAATGGTTTTGCAGGAATATGTAGAACTGTACTTTTTTTCAAAGCAATAGCATCGTGTGAACGTGGTTCATGATCAATTAAAGATATTTCACCAAACCACATAATCGGCTCAGCAATTGCAGAAAGTGCTTCATTACCATTTACGTCCACATAACCCAAACTAATTGAGCCTTCAAGTACAGTATAAATGCCATCAAATATATCTTGAGCATGGAAAACATAGCTATTTTTTTCAAAGGTGATTTGTTTGCCATGTTCTAAAATAAAATTTTGGAATGCCTCCGGAAGCACACTAAACCATGTGTTTTCTTTTAGTCGGTTAATATAAATTAGATCCAAAATTCGGTCATCCATGAAAAAATTCTTTACTTTGTCAAATAGCTGACAACTTTAAGTTTTCCTTATTTGTACAGTATGACTATATGTAAGTGAATAGGGAATAACTCATGTCAAATCTGGAGCAACAGCTTAGCAAATATGCGGCTTATCATTTAAATCATAAAAATATATTGACGCATTTTATTGGTATTCCGCTGATCGTGTTTTCAATTTTGTGTTTAACCGCAAGAGCAGGCATTGATATTGGTAGTTTTAAGCTTACTTTAGCCATTGTGCTGATTGCAGCTAGTACGATTTATTATTTGTTGCTAGATAAAATTTTTGGCTTACTCATGCTCGTTATCTTAGTTGCTGTGTATCCACTGGCGAGCCAAATTGCCCAGTTATCGTTGGGACAATGGTTAGCGACAAGTATTGGTTTTTTTGTGGTGGGTTGGGTCTTTCAGTTTGTTGGGCATTATTTTGAAAAGAAAAAACCAGCTTTTGTTGATGACGTAATTGGACTTGCGATAGGACCGTTATTTGTATTGGCAGAATTTATATTTATGCTAGGTTTTAGAAAGCCTTTGCATGCGCGTATTTTACAAGAGGCACGCATTAAACGAGAGACGATGGATTTAAGTCATTAACAATAAAAAAAGCCCCAATATGATGGGGCTTTTTTTGAGCTTTAACTTAAACGTTAAAACGGAAGTGCATTACATCGCCGTCTTGAACAACGTAAGTTTTACCTTCTAAACGCCATTTACCAGCTTCTTTAGCGCCGTTTTCGCCGTTGTATTGTACGAAGTCATCATATGCAACAACTTCAGCACGGATGAAGCCTTTTTCAAAGTCGGTATGAATCACACCAGCGGCTTGAGGAGCAGTTGCGCCAACTTTTACTGTCCATGCACGAACTTCTTGTACACCAGCAGTGAAATAAGTCTGTAAACCTAAAAGCGCATAACCTGCACGAATAACCACATTTAAACCTGGTTCTTCCATGCCCATTGCTTCTAGGAACTCAGCACGATCTTCATCTTCTAATAATGAAATTTCAGCTTCGATTTGATTGCAAAGGGGAACAACAATTGCGTTTTCTTCAGCCGCAAGTTTTTTTACTGCATCTAAATGCGGGTTATTTTCAAAACCATCTTCTGCAACGTTTGCAATATACATGGTTGGTTTTAAAGTCATTAAACCAAAACCACGAACTAATTTACGTTCGTCATCAGACAAATCAGCTGCACGAGCTGGTTTACCTTCGTCAAGTAACGGTTGGATTTTTTCTAAAACTGCTTTAGTTGCTACAGCTTCTTTGTCACCGCCTTTAGCAACTTTAGTTAAACGTAAAATTGCTTTAGCAACAGTTTCAAGATCGGCAAGTGCAAGTTCAGTATTGATAGTTGCGATGTCGTCTAACGGATCAATTTTACCATTTACGTGAATGACATTTTCATCTTCGAAACAACGTACAACATGTGCAATAGCATCAGTTTCACGGATGTTAGCAAGGAACTGATTACCTAAGCCTTCACCTTTTGATGCACCAGCAACAAGACCTGCAATGTCCACAAATTCCATTGTAGTTGGCAAAATACGTTGCGGCTTAACAATTGCAGCAAGTTTGTCTAAACGTGGATCTGGTACAGGAACAATACCTGTGTTTGGTTCAATGGTACAGAAAGGGAAGTTTTCCGCTGCAATCGCTGCTTTCGTTAATGCATTGAAAAGGGTAGATTTCCCTACGTTTGGCAGACCAACAATACCGCAATTAAAACCCATGAAAACCACTCACAAATGTGTAAATTAAAAATTGTCGCTGATTTTACATGAAAGCCATGACAAAGTCATGGCTAGAGCGGGGTTGTATTGCTTTTAAACTTTACGTTTATCAAGTTGCTGGGCTAATGCATCGCCAGTCGCTTGTACTAACATGACTAAAACAATGAGCACAAAAATTACAGCCAACATAATTTGCATATCAAAACGTTGATAGCCATAACGATAAGCAATATCTCCTAGACCACCTGCACCAATAGCACCAGCAATCGCAGAGGAATTAATCATTGTCACAATAGTCACGGTAAAGCCTGCCACAATACCTGGTAAAGCTTCGGGTAAAAGTACATGCCAAATAATTTGTTTACGGTTACAACCCATGGCTTGTGCAGCTTCAATTAAACCTTGATCGACTTCGCGTAAGCTGACTTCTGCAATACGCGCAAAGAAAGGAATTGCAGCAATAGTCAGCGGAACAACCGCCGCCCAAACCCCATAACTTGTACCCACAATCCAGCGAGTAAGCGGAATAAGCGCAACCATTAAAATAAGAAAGGGTACAGAGCGAGTGATATTGATGACCCAACCCAAAGCTTGATTAATCTTTTGTGACGGATGAATGCCGTGCTCAGAAGTACTGACTAAAACAACAGCAATCGGTAAGCCAATTAAAAAAGCAATAAACGCAGATGCACCTACCATGAGTAAGGTATCTACAGTTCCAGTAATTAATAAATCAATGAGCTGGTCGTGCATAGCCAAGTACCTCAAATTGTGCAATTGCAGTTAATGCGTCTTGTCGTATAGATGAAAGATCAATTTCTACGTTAGGAATACCGACTAAAAGTGAACCAATAATATGCCCTTGAATGGTATCGACCTGACTTTGATATAAATTGACAGGTGCTTTAAATCTAGCTAGTAGTGCTTGAATATCCGGAACCTGATGTGCTTCAGCCTCATATTTCAGTTTTACAATAATATGAGTCGAATCTTCATCGGGTAGAGGACTGATTTTAAAAGGCAGGGTAATTTGCTCAAGGTTTAACAATTCTTGAGTAATTTGTTGTTCTGGTCGTGAAAATACAGACCAAACTTGCCCAGCCTCTACAATCTCACCTTGGTCAATCACCACGACTTGATCACAAATTTCTCGAATCACTTGCATTTCATGAGTAATTAATACGATGGTAAGACCCAGCTCCTGATTAATCTTTTTAAGTAAAGCCAAAATAGTGGCGGTACTTTCTGGATCAAGTGCCGAGGTTGCCTCGTCACACAGTAAAATTTCTGGGTGGTGAACAAGTGCACGTGCAATACCAACACGTTGCTTTTGTCCGCCAGAAAGTTGTGATGGATAATAGTTAGATTTATCTGCAAGACCTACGAGAGCTAGAACCTCATTTACACGTTGGTTGATATCTGCTTTGTTGTAATTGGAAACTTTTAAAGGCAATGCCACATTTTCCCAGACCGTTTTTGCAGACATTAAATTGAAATGTTGAAAAATCATTCCAATTCTTTGACGGGTTTGAATAAGCTCGGAATGGCTCAATTCAGCAATGTTTTGTTGATGGATATGAATGCTGCCAGTATTTACTTGTTCTAAGCCATTTAAAGTGCGGAGTAAGGAAGATTTTCCAGCACCACTTTTACCAATAATGCCTAAAATCTTATCTTGAGGAATATCAAGGTTAATCTCTTTTAAAGCATGCAGTTTTTGACCCTGCGATTGGTAAAACTTATTTAAACCACGAATTTTGATATGAGGTAGAGAAAAATCAACTTGTGATCCAAAACTCACCATTGCCATTCTCCTTATTTCCAGCCTTGAAACCACATACCTTTACCAAAGTCTTTATCCAGAATGTCTTGTGCTTGTTTTGAGTTCTGGAATGCTTTAACAAAGGTTGCAAGTTTTTGGTTTTTATCTTGGTAATCGCGACGGGTCACAAACAAAATTGCATATTTTTTATCGATTGGATCTAAAAATAATGCGCTATGTGGGTCGGTTACCTTTGCCATTTTTAAGTAGTGAGGGAAGCCGAAAATTAAATCGACATCGTTATATGCATGTTCTGTCTGTGGTCCTTCAACTTCAACGAAGCTCAGCTGTTTAGGATTAGCAATAATGTCTTGAGTGGTTGAAAGTTCATTATTAATGTCTTTAAGCTGAATTAAACCTGCGCGGTGCAATAAAATTAAAGCACGGGCTAAATTAACCGGATCGTTTGGAATAGCAACACGTGCATTTGAAGGTAAGTCTTCAAGTGATTTATATTTTTTCGAATATAAACCTACATGACTTCCTGAACCCACACCAAATGCATGTAAGTCATAACCCGTTTCTTTTACAGCATTACGTAGAAATACGCTTTGCTGGAAAAAGTTTGCATCAATATCACCGTTTTGTACGGCAACATTGGGTGCTCGCCAATCAGAAAATTCAACGAGTTTGACATGAACGCCTTGCTTTTCTACTTCATTAGCTACGCTTTGTAATAGCTCAGCATAAGGTGGGCTAATCCCAATCGTTAAAACATCGTCAGTTTGTTTATTTTTAATATAACGGTAACCGACGAGGCCCAGAACTACGATAATAATCGTAATTCCGAGCAACCAAGGCTTATGCTGTTTGAACTGAATCGCCATAATCTTTCCGTTATTACTTCCAGCCAGGGAACCAAAGTGTTGGCCCAATCTCAGCATCTAACACAGCTTTAACTTTTGGCGAGTTTTGATAGATCTCAACAAATTTCTTTAATTTGTCGCCCTTATCCTGATAGTCATCACGCACTACAAACAAAATTGCATAACGTTTATTGGTATTGTCATCAAGTAAAAGTGCACTTTCAGGGTCAGCTGTTTTTGCTAAGCGTAGGTAATGCGGATAGCCAAAAGCCAAGTCAACATCATCAATTGCACGAGCAGTTTGTGGTCCTTCAACCTCAATGAATTGCAAGTTTTTAGGGTTTGAAACAACATCTTTAAGTGCAGATAAATGGTTGTTTGAATCTTTAAGCGTAATTAATTTAGCTTGTTGTAAAAGTAGTAGGGCACGACCTTGATTCACTGGATCATTTGGAATGACTACACGTGCGTTTTGTGGCAATTCATCAAGACTTTTATATTTCTTTGAATAAAGTCCCACATGTGAGGCTGCACCCACTGCAAATGCCTTTAACTTAAAGCCAGTTTCTTTAATTGCATTGTCTAAGAAGGGTTGATGCTGGAAAAAGTTCGCATCAATATCCCCATGATTTAAAGTAATGTTTGGTGTATTCCAGTCAGAAAATTCGACTAGTTTTACATTTAAACCCTGTTTCTTTGCTTCATCGGCAGCAGCTTGTAAAGTTTTTGCAAATGGTGGACTAATGCCAATCACAAGTTCATTTGAGCCACTTTGGCGATGTTTATTCCAAAAGAATAAAGCAACAATGAGGACTACAACGACTAAGCCGATGCCTAGCCATTTTTTTGAGGCTGTTTGAGCCATGTCTATCTCCAAATTTAAGCGGTTATTTCTTCAATTGTTGTTAAGTTTTTGCTGTTGTTATAGGGACTACATCGGAACGCTTGAACAGGGTGTTGTTTTGGTAATTGGTCACCCCGATTAAAAAATTTGTTACGTAGTGAACCCCTTTTATATGCAGTTTTATAGCGACCACGTTGTTGTAGCTGAGGAATGACCAAGCGAATAAAGTCGTGGTGAGACTCTGGTGCAACTGTACGTGTCAAATTAAAGCCATCAATATCAGTCTCATCTAAAAGATGAATTAAGTATTCAGCAACTTCTTCGCCACTACCTACGATGAGGGGATAACGACCACCTAAAACATGCTGAGCTTTTAAGTCATTTTTTGTGATTTGTTGCTCTTTAAATTTTTCGGTAATCGAAACAATACTGTTACTTTTTTGGTAAGGAATCGCTTCATCGTCGGCAAATTTACTTAAGTCGATACCAGTTGAACTCGCATAATGCGCTAAGCCAGCTTCAGGGCTTGCATACTGACGATATTCATTAAGTTTTTGTACAGCGAGATCATGTGTTTCGGCAACAACAACGGTTATACCGACAAAGACTTTAATGTCATCCGCTGAACGGCCTTGCTGTTCTGCAAGAGCACGAATCTTTTTCACTTGTTCGCGAATTTTTTCGGGTTTATCACCGCCAATAAATACACATTCAGCATGACGTGTTGCAAACTGCATACCTTTGGGTGAAGCACCTGCTTGAAATAGGGTTGGAGTGCGTTGCACAGAAGGAGATACCTGAAACACACCTTCACTCTGGTAATACTTTCCATAGTGGTGAATGGTGTGAACTTTAGATGGATCTGTAAAAACACGCTGTACTTTATCTTTTTTAACGGCGTCGTTTTCCCATGAACCTTCCCAGTATTTATAGCAAAGCTCTAAAAATTCTTCGGCTTGTTCATAGCGGGCATCGTGGTCTTTTAAACCTTTTTGACCAATTAAGCGTTCGGCACTATCTAGATAACCTGTCACGATATTCCAACCAATACGGCCTTGAGTTAAATGGTCGAGACTCGCAAAGCGGCGGGCAAATTGATACGGATGCTCATAGCTTAAGTTCACAGTGACCCCAAAACTTAAGTTTTGAGTGACTGCCGCCATTGCTGAAATAAGTGTAGACGGGTCATGGCTCGGAAGCTGAATGGACTCTTTTAAAGTCAGATCAATACCGTTTTGATAGACGTCATACACACCTGTAATGTCCGCAATAAATAAACCATCAAATAAACCATTTTCTAAAGTTTTGGCTTGTTCTGTCCAATAGCTCAATTCGTTAAAACGATGTGATTCATCACGTGGATGTGTCCATAAGCCATGATTAATATGACCAACGCAGTTCATATCAAAGGCGTTTAATAAAATTTCTTTCGCTTTAAAATCTGCCATTACAATGTCCCCCGACGAGGTGGTAGAACACCGTTAAGAACATAGTTCCCAATAAAGTAATATTTCCATCGCGCAGCATCATGCAATGTATGAACGCGCGCATTACGCCAGAAGCGATCTAGACCATCTTGTGACTGACTACCACGGCTTCCTGCAAGTTCGATCAGCTTAGAAGATGCTTTGAGTGCTGTATCGCTACTATGAGCACGTACTTTGGCCACATCAATTGAAGCTTTTGCAATACTTTCAGGTGTGGTTTCAATTTTTGCGGCATCAATTGATTGAGCTGCCTGTTTTAATAACACTTCACTTGCCCGTACATCTACGGCAATGCGTCCTAATTCATAAATCGTTAAAGGATCTTGGTTAGCCGTTTCTACATTTGAATCAATCCATGGGCGCGCTTGATGCACTCTTTGCAAGCTTTCTTCAAAGGCTCCACGTGCAATGCCTACCTCAATTGATGCATGCATAATTTGCGCAAAAGGGCCCACTAAGGTTGGTTGTAAAAATGCAGTATCAAAAGGAATAACATCATCTGCATCGACAAAAACCTGATCAAATTTAACAGTGCCGCTACCTGTGGTTTTCTGCCCAAAGCCAGACCAGTCATCAACAAGTTTTAAACCTTGTGAACCACTTTTTACAAAGGCTAAATACTCTCGGCCGGCATCATCTAAAACTAAGGTTGGAATACGGTGAGCAAATAAACTTCCTGTGCAGTAAAACTTTTCACCCTGAATGAGATATCCATTTTCATGCGGACGAATGTTAGTTTGTTTATGGGTTGAAGTTTTAGTTTTAAACTCGGCAAGTGCATTACCAAAGCGGGTGCCAGTTAACACTTCGCCGTATAAACGTTGTTTCTGAGTTTCTGTACCTGTATTGCGTAACACTTCTAATGCATAGAAGTGGTTTTGTGGAATTTGCCCGATTGAACCATCTGCACCGCTTAAAAGCGCAATTACTTTGGCAACTGTATGGCTTGAAACTTCGGCACCGCCATATTGCTTTGGTACTGTAATTGCCCAAAGACCAGATTGGCTCAAAGCATCGATTTCGGTATACGGTAAAATTCGCTTAGCGTCTCGCTCAACTGCGGTTTTTTTAAATTGTTCGGCAAATTGTTCGGCAATTTCTAATGCTTCAGCATCATTTTGAATAATGTGCGCTTGGCCAGATGCCGATGTTTGTTTAGTTTGAACCGATTGATATGAAGTCATGACAATTTCTCCTTAAATCCAGGCATGGCGGGCAGGGAAATGACCATTAAGGTAATAATTGCCAATGGCATGTAATTTCCAACGAACGGGATCGTGTAAGGTATGTACACGGGCATTTCGCCAATGTTGATCTAAATTGTGTTGGCTTAAGCTTGAACGGCTACCGCCTAGTTCCAGCAATTTTTCAGAGATTTGTAGAGCTGCATCATTGGCGTAGACTTTTGCTTCTGCGACCAAAATTGAAGCTTTAGCTATTTGTTCATCAGTCACAGTTTCAAGTTGGTCAAGTTCATCTAAATATTCAGCAGCGTCATCAAGCAGTAAAATTGCAGCATCGAGTAAAATATTTAACTTACCCACTTCTTGCAGGGTGTAATGTTCAAAGCTGGCTTTTTCAACATTTGCATCAATAATTGGGCGCGCTTTGTGTATGGTCGATAAAGTATCGTCAAATGCAGCTTCTGCAATCCCCACATCAATGGCAACTTGTAATAACTGAGAATAAGCACCGCGATAAGTAGGAACCTGTGTTAATAAGCGCTCATCAAAAATAAGTTCAGGATTAACTTCAACTTGATTTAATTTAACTGTACCACTCGCGGTAGTACGTTGCCCAAAGCCATTCCAATCATTAATGACTTCAATGCCTTGAGCATCTCGGTTAACAATGACTAAAACCACATGACCATCAGGATGAATTGCTTTAATCGCGAGCCAATGCGCAAAACTTGTTCCCGTCGAATAAAACTTTTCGCCGTTTAAAATATATTTGCCGTTTTCAACAGTAAGGGTGGTTTTTAAGGTTTTTGAATCATGGGTATTACGTTCTGGTCCACCGTTGGCAAGACGTTTACCTGCTAATATTTCTGAAAAAATAAATTGTTTTTGTTGTTCTGTGCCCATGATTTCAATTAGGTTTAACAGGCTAATCTGATTTTGTGGAATCTGACCAACATTCGCATCACCTTTACTCAAAATACGGAAAACTTGAGCCAAAGTTTTATTGGAAACAAAAGCGCCGCCATATTTTTTTGCAATGCGAATTCCACCTAGGCCTTTTTGGCTAAAGTTTTCGATTTGCTCATGCGGTAATAAGCGTTGTTGATCACGTGTATTACGACCCTCTAAAGCATAATCCGCCACTTGATAAGCAGCATTAATCGCTTGTTGATCATTTTGAATGATTTGGACGTATGCAGTCGTTTTTGATAGAGAATTAGACATAATGACACCTTGTATTGCTGTCATTACCTTACAAAAGAAATATTTTTCCACTAAACGAGGACTTATGCTCAGCTTATGAAATAAAGTGCAAAGCATTTTTTTTGCTTTTTAATGAAAAAATATAGATATTGAAAGATTATAAAAAACAATAGCTTAAGTTTGTTGTGCGGAAAAATAATAATAGAATTGGTTTTAATATGAAAAAGAGCAATAAGTACGGTAAAAAAAGATATAAAAAAAATAGACTTAAGTGTCAGTGAAAAATGAGCACAATATCCATTGTTTTAACTAAAAATAGCTTCTAAAGTATCTACTTACCGACGACCATTTTTGTACAAATAGTCAAATAAAAATAAACGTGGAGATTTTATGCGGGTTTTGTATCAGTTTCCTTTGTCCCATTATTGTGAAAAAGCTCGCTGGTTGTTAGACCATAAAGAACTTGATTATGTGGCTCATAACTTAATTCCAGGATTTCATCGTGCTTTTGCACAACTCAAAACAGGCCAAAATTTACTGCCTATTTTGAAAGATGATCATCAATGGATCGCTGAATCGACTAAAATTGCACTTTATCTGGATGATACTTATCCGGAGCATTCACTGTTACGTCGTGATGAACAATTAAGGCAGCAAACATTAAAAATAGATAGCTTGGCTGATGAGCTGGGTATTCATGTCCGTCGTTGGGCTCTAGCTCACACGTTGGCGCAAGGAGACCATGCTTTAGAAATTATGATGGGTGAACAAGGCTATTTACGTCAGTTTGAAAAAATATCGAAACCCTTTCTTAAAACATTGGTAAAGAAGAACTATAAACTTGAAGAAGAGATAGTGAACCAGTCAAAAGAGCGTATGGATGAACTCATAAATGAACTAAATAACTGCTTAATAGAAAATCAGGCACGTTATATGGTAGGCGATCGCTTAAGTCTTGCTGATATTTCTGTATGTTCTATGCTTGCTCCTTTATTAGAAATAAAGGGTACGCCGTGGGAGCGGGAAGAGGCTGAAGGTGTTTCGGAAGAATGGAATAACTATCAACAAAATTTACTCGATTTACCTCTAGGTCAGTATGTTTTAAGAATATATCAAACTGAGCGTAATGCGCGAGTAGATTGGCGCGGAATTTAAAATTATAAAATGCCCTGAGAAAATCGGGGCTTATTTTTATCTTTACTAGTTATTTTATTAATGTAAACATTACTATCAATTTTCTAAATGATTTTTATTAAACCATTTGTTTATATTATTCTGCTGCCAAAATTACTTTTTACAATATAAATTCAATTTTATCTAAATGACTAATAACTTTAATTTTTATAATTTTTTGGAAAATACAATTTTTCTAAATACTATTTTTAGCCAAAGTTAAGCCACTTTATTGTGCATGTGTTTACAATGTAATCAATAATTGCCACATTTAAGTGTAAATAGATGAGCTTAATAATAGACAGAAGATTAAAACATAGATTAAAGTAGAAACATGTGAGCAGTTTTAAAGGTATTAATTCTGCAAAACAGATTGAATAGAATAAGTGAAGCAAATGGATGGGTCCGACTTGGAAAAGTTGGCTCGATAATTGCATTTTAATAAAAAATCACTCTATTGCTCTATATGAATGATTCTATAGATAAATAGAGAGAATGATCATCAAGGAGTTCTTATGAAACGTTCTGCAACCTCTCTCATTATTTCAACAGTTATGCTTTGTACGGTTGGCGCTACTTCTCAAATTCAAGCAGCAGATACATTAGCTAAAATTAAAAGTACCGGAAAAATCGTAATTGGTCATCGAGAATCCTCAGATCCAATTTCATATGTTGTTGCAGGTAAACCAGTAGGTTATGCAGTCGATATCTGTAACCAGTTTGCAAATGACATTAAAAAAGAATTGAAAATGCCTGGCTTAAAAGTTGAGTACAAGGCAGTAACTTCATCAACACGTATTCCTGAGCTTTTGGCAGGCAATATCGATATGGAATGTGGTACCACTACAAACTCTAAACAACGTCAGCAACAAGTCGGTTTCTCAACTAACTACTATGCAACAGAAGTGCGCATGGCTGTTAAAGCAAACTCTGGCATTAAGAGTTTGGCGGACTTAAATGGTAAAGCAGTTGTTACTACTCAAGGCACTACATCTGACAAATACATCAAGATGAATGAAAAAGGTCAGGCTGTTAATGTTCAAAATATTTATGGTAAAGATCATGCTGACTCTTTTGCCATGATGGCATCTGGCCGTGCTGCTGCATTTGTAATGGATGATAATATTTTAGCAGGCTTAATTGCCAAGTCTTCTACACCTAAAGCTTTCGCAATTGTAGGTCCGGTACTTTCATCTGAACCTTATGGAATTATGCTTGCTAAAGATGATCCAAAATTTAAAGCGATTGCAGACCGTACTGTAAATAACTTGTGGAAAACTGGTAAAATGGACGCTTTATATAAGAAGTGGTTCTTATCTCCAATTCCACCAAAAAACACGAATTTGAACATGCAACAAAGTTCATCTTATAAGAAATTAAAAGCTAACCCAACAGATGCAGGAATCTAACTGGATCTTTTTGTCCTAAATTTACTTGTGTAAGTGTAAAGATTCATTTGCACAAGTGGTCTATTTTCTAAAGATATTAATTTAAGGGGCAAACATGTCAGTCGGCTCGCTAAACTGGACTATATTCTGTGCGGAGTCTAATGAATATGGTGTCGATAAAGCCGCATGGGCAGAATCAGTTTGTAAAGCTATTGGTAGCTCAAGCTACAATGCTTATGCTGAGGCACCCACATGGTTACAAATGTTAGGTTCAGGCGTGTTCACTATGGTTTGGACAGCTATTATAGCCTTTCTTATCGCATTTTTATTAGGTTCTCTCCTAGGGGTAATTCGTACATTACCTAACAAACCTCTCGCATTTATCGGCAATTGTTACGTTGAAATTTTCCGTAATATTCCACTTATTGTGCAACTATTCTTCTGGGCTTTTGTTTTTCCCGAGTTTTTACCGGACAGCTTAAGTGCAGGTAGTGGGGACGTAGTTGCTGGTGGTTGGTGGAAAAATATTTTAAATCAGCAACCTGCGGTTATTGGTGTTTTTGCATTAGGTCTCTACACGGCTGCCCGTGTATCTGAGCACATACGTGCCGGAATTAATACCGTTTCTCGTGGACAGAAGTTCGCTGCTTCCGCTATGGGTTTTACTACTGCACAAAGCTATCGTTATGTCATTTTACCAGTTGCATATCGTACCGTATGGCCAACGATTACATCTGAAGCAATGAACGTTTTTAAAAACTCAGCTGTTTTATATGCGTTGAGTGTGTTGAATTTCTTTGCTTACACGAAAACTATGCGTGAAGAAACTTCTCAGGACATTATCATTCTTATTCTCTCTACACCTGTTTATTTGATTATCACTTATAGCATTAAGTTTGTGATGGCATGGATTGAGAAACGAATGGCTGTACCTGGCTTAGGTTCAGGAGGGAAGTAATCATGGATTTTTCTTTATTACAAAACCCTGATGTGATCGCGGCACTCAAAGAAGGTTTTATTTTTACGCTTACCGTAACGGTATTAGCAATGATGGGCGGTATCTTAATTGGAACCCCATTGGCAATGATGCGTTTATCTAGCAATGCCATCGCAAGTAATTTTGCAAAATTTTATGTTGACCTGTTTCGTGGTATTCCACTGATTCAGGTAATCTTTATTTTCTATTTTTTGTTGCCGAAAATATTTGAGTTTCAATCTGATACTTATTGGGGACCGTTGTTTTCGAGCGTTGTAACCTTTGCCATTTTTGAAGCAGCTTTTTTCTCGGAAATTGTACGTTCTGGAATTCAGTCTATTTCAAAAGGACAGGTCCATGCAGGCTATGCACTAGGTTTTACCTACGGTCAATCAATGCGCTACGTGGTATTACCTCAAGCCTTCCGTAATATGCTCCCAGTATTGTTAACTCAAACAATCATTCTATTTCAGGACATCTCATTAGTTTATGTGATTAGTGCACCAGACTTTTTAGGTCGTGCAGATACATTGGCTAATACTTATGGGCCTGAAACAAAAGCAACATTCTATTTAATCGTCGCTGTAGTGTATTTCTGTAGCTCGTTTGTGCTGTCGCATTTAGTCAAACGCTTACAGCAAAAAATTGCCATCATTCGCTAATTGGAGATTTTAAATGCCAATGATAGACATCCAACATATCTCTAAATGGTATGGTGATTTTCAGGTTTTAACAGATTGCACGACGAGTATTGAAAAAGGTGATGTCGTTGTTGTGTGTGGACCATCTGGTTCAGGAAAATCAACACTCATCAAAACAGTAAATGCTTTGGAACCATTTCAACAAGGTGACATTATTGTTGATGGAATTTCGCTTAAAGATCCAAAAACAGATCTTGCTAAATTCCGTTCACGAGTGGGAATGGTCTTTCAACACTTTGAACTTTTTCCACACATGACTGTTTTGGAAAATTTGACGATTGCTCAAGTTAAAGTGTTAAAGCGTTCAGTTGCAGATGCTCGTGCAAAAGGTTTGAAATATTTAGAGCGTGTAGGCTTACTTGCTCATAAAGATAAATTTCCGGGGCAGTTGTCGGGTGGTCAGCAACAACGTGTCGCGATTGCACGTGGCTTGTCTATGGACCCAATCTGTATGTTGTTTGATGAGCCAACTTCTGCACTTGATCCTGAAATGGTCGGTGAGGTTCTTGAAGTTATGGTACAGCTCGCACATGAAGGCATGACCATGATGTGTGTTACGCATGAAATGGGCTTTGCTAAAAGAGTATCTAACCGTTTAATTTTTATGGATGAAGGTAAAATTTTAGAAGACTGCCCAACCCATGAATTCTTTGATAATTTAGAAGCTCGTCATGAGCGTGCTAAACTTTTCTTAGAAAAAATTCAGGCGATGCACTAATAACCCTAATAAAAAAAAGAGCCATTAAAGGCTCTTTTTTTATATCTAATTTTTAGAAAATATACTTTGCTAGCAGGTTGATACGTGAATAATCACCCTTGTCACCTGCAAAAGTTTCACGTTGACCGTAAGTATATTCTGCTCCTAAATCAATATTTTTAACTGGGTTCCAGATTAAATTGACTAAAGCGTTATAAATTTCTTTGTTATAGCTGGTATTGGTTAAATTGCTATTTGCATAGACATTATCGTCTTTGTATTGAATACCACCTACAGCAAAAGTAGAACGCAGAATAGGGCTCCATTTACGTTGATACCCAATTACTGCGCTATCGAATTCTCCTAAATTAATATCTTGTGTTGTTGTGTCATAGTTATAAGCCGAATTGCTATAAAGTAAATAACGGCCATCGCCTTTAACATGATAGTAGTTAGCAACCACACTATCTTGAGGCGTTATATCATATTTACCACCAACGCCTACACCCCAGCCAAATTTCTCTTCAGAAGTGCTATCTTTTGGAGCTACACGGTTTTCATGGGCAAGAGCATGTAACTGTAATAGGCCTTTGTTATCCGTAGTTTTGAAATCATATCGTGCTGTTAAAGCAGGAAAACGGCTTCCACCGGCAGCATTACCAGCTTTTTCAACATCGCCACCCTCTAAGGCAACTAATATTTTTTGTTGTGCATTAATTGGCTGGGTGTAACGAACCTGTACTGTACGTGTAGTACCTGTACCAATAGCGCCATTAAAATCTACTGTTTCTGGTGATGTATCTGTGTTTACAAACGGTGAGGTTGTTTGACCAGCTAACCATTTTCCTAAAGACATATAAGCATGACGAACACGGAAAGTACCATTGCCATTATCTCCATTGCCACCCATGAAATCGGCTTCAATTTTACCTGTTAAATCTCCATATTGAGTTGGACGAGTAATATCTAAGCCAATTCGTGAAGTTGCTGCAGATACATTTAGTGAGTCTTGTTTTGGATCATTTTTATTCAGTGGATAATTGGCACCATTTGAAATACTGCCATTTGAACCTTTAAAGTCATAGGTTGCATCTGCGCGAACACTACCATAAAGCTTGACTTGAGTTTGCCCATCGGCCATAGCCATCCAACCTGGTTTTGATGCAGGAGGTGTAGGGATGGCAGGAGCCGCGGGAATTGTTGCTGGAGCAGTGACAGTTAAAGCTGTTTTTTGTTGATCAGATAGTTTCTGGACGAGTTGTTTTAATTCCTTTACCTCATCACGTAAGGCGTTAACTTCAGCATCTGTAGCGGCATGCACAGGCATCGTCACGCTCATCGCACTTAAAGAACTCATTGCTAATACTAGTGTTTTGATCTTATTCACAGGAACTCCCCCGACATGGATAAAAATTTTCCTGCAAATACATAACAAAAATGATGCCAACTTTAAGAAACTTGAAAAATAGTCAAATTTTGATGATTACTTCCTTTTTAGCCTCAAATGGTAGTGAGAATAAGGCTTCTGAATAGATTAATCAGATTTAAGCATAAACTGACTCTCTAAAATGAACCGCCCCTGACACTACTTGCACGTTTAAAAGGCATAAAAGAATTAAGCTCTATAAAAGAAAAAGAGTTTTGCTGTCTATAAACCTTTGCATTTTCAATGCAGAGGTAGTGGTATAGGGTTATACTGTCTTCATTGTGAAATTCTGGCTGGAGATAAGAGTGGAGTTAGATCGTTTTGATAAACAAATTCTAGAAATTTTGTCCCATGAAGACTTAAATTTGAATGAACTTTCAGAACGGATCAATCTGTCAGTCAGTTCTGTGCATCGCCGTATTAAGCACCTGATTGAAGCCAACATCATGGGGCAGCTCAAAAGGGAAATTAATTTTAGTAAGCTTGGTTTTACTTTACATATTTTATTGCAAGTTTCATTAAGCAAACATGATAGTGAAACATTTGATAAGTTTCTGTCTGAAATAGAAGCAATTCCAGAAGTAACTAATGCATTCTTGGTAACGGGGCAGAGTGCTGATTTTATTTTAGAGCTGGTAGCACGCAACATGGATGACTATAGTGAAATTTTATTAAGACGTATTGGAAAAATCGACAATGTAGTTGCTTTGCATTCTAGCTTTGTCATTAAAGAATATAATGTGTTTAATTGCTATAACTTGCTCAATAAACTATAAAAAAACGCACCATTTGGTGCGTTTTCTTTGATTCAAATGTTTGATTTAAGCATCAAGTTGAGCTAAAACTTCATCTGAGAACTCAACGTTAGTATAAACGTTTTGTACATCGTCAAGATCTTCAAACATATCAATCATTTTAAGAATTTGTTTTGCTTGGTCAACATCTGTAATTTCAGCTTTTGTAGATGGACTCATCACAACTTCTGCGTTATCAGATTTTAAACCAGCGGCAGTAAGAGCATCTTGTACTTCACCGAAAGTTTCTGGTGAAGTGATTACCAAAATTTCATCTTCTGAAACTTCAATATCTTCAGCGCCAGCTTCTAAAGCAACTTCCATGATTTTATCTTCTAAAGAAACATCTTCAAAAGTAATCTCACCACGTTTAGTAAATAGATAAGATACAGAACCCGCAGTTCCTAAGTTACCATTTGTTTTACTAAAACAGTGACGTACGTCTGGTACTGTACGGTTTAAGTTATCTGTCATTGTTTCAACAAGAACAGCAACCCCGCCAACACCATAACCTTCGTAAGTTACTTCTTTTAAATCATCATTATCTTCACCACCAGCACCACGTTGGATCGCACGGTTAATGGTGTCACGTGTCATATTAACTGAGAGTGCTTTTTCAACTACTGCACGCAGACGAGGGTTGCTAGCAGCATCTCCACCACCAAGTTTGGCAGCAGTCACAATTTCACGAATATATTTAGTAAAAACTTTACCGCGACTTGCATCTTGTTTCGCTTTACGATGCTTAATATTGGCCCATTTAGAATGACCCGCCATGGACGTGAACTCCAAAAAAGAAAATGCAAAAGTGCTAGAATATTAGCATAGGCATGGTTTTGTTGAAAACTGTTGCCCTGCGTTTTGTTAGCCAATTGAATAAGAACAATAAGCTTAAAACCTAATGAATGAGTTTAGGTCAAAATAAGTCCAATTTGATTTAGTTAATTTTCACATCTATGTCAAATTGTGCATATAGTTCTTTAATTGTTTCCAAATCTTTTTGTAAATCAGTCGGGTAAATTTTACCTAAAATCCCACCTTGTTTACTTCGAGCATTGGCATACATTAAAACGATTGGAACATTGGCTGCTTTAGCAATATGCCAAAAACCGGTACGGATTGGTTGGCGTTCCGAACCATCTTTAGCACGAGTAGCTTCAGGAGCAATCACCAAGTTAAAAATTTCATGCGTTTGAAATTGTTCAACCATCTGAGAAACAATATCTTTACTCGCTTTTCGATCAACTGGAATACCACCTAGCTTTTCTAAAAGTGGTTTAAGCGGGCCTTTAAACAGTTCCTTTTTTATTAAAGTATGAATTTTAATATCTAAAATTTGGAAGAGGGCAATCGATAACACTGCATCTAGATTTGAGGTATGTTCAAAGCCAATAATAACTTGTTTTTTCTCAAGAATTTGAGGGTCTACATTGTAAGTCCAACCAACAGCTTTAAAGATAGAATTACCTAGAAATTTTTTCATAGATCAGTGCAAGGTGATAAATTTTCAGGATTCTAATATGAGTTTGTAGAAAAGCCTAGAGAAATTATGAAAGCTAAAGTACGGCACTAAAATTAAGGATTAAGTAAGCTATAAATTGTTTGAAAATTTATTTTTTATTTTTCTCAAACTTTTTATGAAAATAATAAACCTAAGGAATATTAAAACTATGAGGCATGCTGAGGAATCTCCTCATTAATTAAATATTCAATATATTTCCAGATTTTTTCAGGATTAATAAGAGTTTTATCTGTTGTACCATCAATAATCATCCCATCAATAATCGAGATAATGATCTGAACGAGGGGAGTCGGGTTTTTGATACCTAATTGAGAAAGCTTTTCATGCAATAAGTTAGTTAGCCATTTAGTATATTCATAAAATGGTTCACGAATTGAAGTGTACTGTTTAGATACTTCAATGAATGCTTTTTTAAACAAACATCCATTAAATGTTTCGCTGTTGATCCATTCAATATACCAATTGAAAATAATATGAATTTTTTCAAGCGGACTAGCATCTTGATGTAAACTTAATTGCTCATTGATTGAGTTTTGAATATTTATATTCCGATGTTGCAAACACTCCATAATTAAATTTTCCTTTGAAGGAAAATATTTATAAAAAGTCATTTTTGCAACATTTGATTCAGCAATAATACGGTCAACACCAGTAGCGTTGTATCCGATCTGATTAAATAGATTTAAAGCAGTATTTATAATATCTTCTTTTTTTGACATTACTATTCCATATAGTTAAAACTAATTATAACTTAATCTAAAATATTAAATTTTTAATACAAATTATGATAATAAAAAACAGAAATTGATTCAAGTTTATATTGTGATAATGATTATCATTTAATTAGATTTTTTTAAATTTTCTATTTGATTTCGTACGATTTTAATTCTAATATTAATCGATGAAGGAACATATTTAAATATTAATTTAAGTCATTGTTTTTATAATAAAATATGTAAAAATCGATCATGCTTCAATAAGTTTAATGAGAGCGGATATGCCTAAGAAATTTGAGAATTTTAATAATCCTAGAAAGAAAGCACTCGCAGGGATGAAACAAAGCATTTCAGCTGAACTATGGGAAAAAAATTCAAACTTTTTGACCCGATTAAGAGCAAAAATTGCTGAGCATCCTGTATCTCATCATTCTGCAATTGATATTTTAAATAATGGAAAAATTAATAAAGAAGATTTAAAAAAAATTCATTTAGAGTACCGTCACGCAATTGTTCAAACTTTCACCGATGCTTTGCTCATGGCACAATTTCAAACAAAACAATTAGAGCCAAGATTACATGCAGGTGCAAAAATGTATCCACGCTTTCTTTTGAGTTTAAATATTTTTGATGAGTTTGGATTTCGTCCAGGTTTAGATAAAGACGGTTACTATCAGGGTAATCCTGAATATGCTCACTATCCGCTATTTGAAGATATATTGAATGATTTTGGTATTACAGAACAAGATCGTCTAACGTATCAACCTACTGAAATCGCAAAGCAAGTTAGAGTATTTTTAGAAAGTGCTTATGATGACTATAAGGCTGTTTCAGCGTTATTAGCAGTTGCAGAGGAAGAAGTTATTCTTTATAGCCCTCCGTTACGTAAAGCGACTAAAGCAGTAGGCCTGGACGTGGAAGGTGGGGGCTATTACCATGTACATGGGATATCTGAGGATGAAAGTGCAGAAGCTGCAGATGATGACCATGAAGAAGACTTATGGTATGTCTTGATGCAAGCTTGTACAGAAGAAGATTATAACTATATTGAAAAGTTATGCTTGGAGTATTGTGATTTGTGGGAAAAGTTTTGGGATGCTCAATTAGAACATACAGAGCTTATGCGGAAGCAAATTTTAGCTTAATAGAAGAAATAGGAATATTCAGTTTAGACGAAAGGTATTTAAAAGCAGTTAAAATTTTAAGATAAAATAAATTTTACAATTTGATAATTAAGTTTTGAATATTGTTTATAACGGCAAAAACCATTCTATTTAGATAATTATTAAAAAACCCCATAAACTTTTTAGTTTATGAGGTTCGAATTTGGTGGGCCCACACAGACTTGAACTGTGGACCAACGGATTATGAGTCCGCTGCTCTAACCAACTGAGCTATAGGCCCTATAAGTCAGAAAAGCTTTTAATCTCAAGGCTTTTCAGTGCGTGCAATACTAATCAATTTTTTAATTAAACACAAGTCATTTTCTGAAGTAGACGCAAACTAAACTCAAAAAATATTGTGATTTATTGGTTAAATATTACAAGCGTTAGCGATTCTAGCGTATGTTTACTTCATGAGTAAAGTGAACTTAGTTATTTATCGATCAATTAGAACTTATTTCAGCAGTTTGTCATGTTAGTGATATAAATATTCTTTCAATTTGTATGATTAACTTATATAGAATGTCTTTGTTTGAAATGTGATCATTTTTGTAATTTATTTGTTTGTAGTAAAGAATGATATTTTAGATAAACTTAGTTAAAATAGCTAAATATAAAAAATATAAATTTTATGTGTATTAAAATTAAATTCTAAAATATAAAAAGTATTATTTTAAGATTCATATTTATTGAAAAGTATTGCCTATAACTTTAATTTATAGAAATCTAATGAAGTAGTTGCAAATGAATAATATTAAAAAATTATTCGGTTAAAATAACTTAAATGAGGTTTTAGTACTAATTTTTAGAGAAAATATAAAATTAGTACTTTAGAATAAATTCATGTCAAATTATATTGTTAAAAAGTTTAATCGAGGTAGTAAGACAATTACTTTGAAATATAGAAGTAATGAGTAAACGTATTTACAATATTTTAGATATAAGGATTTAGTTAATTTAAAAATATAATATTTATTCTTTATTTGTCGATCGTTTTTTACTAAAAACGGATAAGCTTTTAAGAGAAGAGAATGGAAGTTTTTATCATTGAAATAACCTTCTTTTTCTAAAATATTTTCCATAACAGACTTCAAGAACGGTTGTCATGACACCAATGTAATTCTTTGTATCTTATCAATTTTATTCTTGACTAAAACACTTGGGTTTAATAAAGTATAAGTGTATTTTTTACAAAATAAAATATTATTGCTTAATCCTGAAATACAGTAAGAAGCCTACTTTTTGAGTAGGCTTTTTGCTTTTAACAATAGTGGTAAAAATAGTACACAGCAATAAATTCAAACTTTAAAGAAAATAGATTTAGCAAGAATTGATATCATAAAAATATCTATAAGTTTTTATGATTAATATATAAAAATTTATAAATTTTCTTGAATAATTTGAATTAGCTCGCGAGCTGCTTTAGGTAAAGGGCGATCTTGAAGCCAAATTAAATAGATTGATAGGGGTAAATGATTTTTTGTATTTTTGAAATCTAAAAGTACTAAATGACCTTGATCAATTTTTTCTTGTACTAAAGATAAAGGAAAATTTCCCCAGCCAAGTCCTGCTTCAACCATATTAATTGCTGTTTGTAGACTATTCGTTTTCCAATACATTGCACCAATAATTGAACGTGGATCTGTCATTTCATGCTCACTACTCGCCACAACAATTTGTCTAATATTGATTAACTCTTCAATAGAAAACTGCTTTGATTTTTCTTGTAGAAGAGTATGGCTAGACGAAATAGTAGCCACTACTGTTTCAGTCATTACCAATTGTAGATTCTCACGCATTTTTATATTGAGGTCTGAACCTGCTAAGCAAAGACTAATTTGCTCTGTATAAAGTAAATTAACAATGTCGTCTTGGGGAGCAGTAATAACTTCTATGTTCAGTAAGGGGAATTTATCGGCTAATTTCTTTATTGAATGGAATAATAATTTTGTATTTACATCTGAGACCACACCAATCCGCAATTTACTTTCAAGTCCTAAAGAAAGTTCATGAGCATGAGTACTAAATAGCCTAAGTTGTTCAGAAATAATCCGTGCTTGAGGTTCCAAAGCTAATGCTGTGGCGGTTGGAATGACTTTGCGAGGGGTACGCTCAAATAAAGTGTAGCCCAACTCTGCTTCTAAATTGGCTACGGCCATACTTACTGCTGAGGGTACCCGGTTTAGTTTACGGGCAGCTGCAGAGAAAGAACCTGTATCGAGTACGGTGATGAAAAGTTCAATATTTTCACTGTTAAAATTCATTTTGATATCAATTGAACTGAAAGCTATTAACTTTATATATGATTTTGACTGAAATTAAAATATAAAGAATTAAGCAGAGTTTGTTGATTATGCAAGGTATAAAGCGTCGAATTGTATATGTATCTTCTTACGAAGTAATCGGAATGATTATTTCATCAGTAGGGTTAGCGATTTTGGCAGGTGATAGTGTTGAACATACAGGGCCACTCTCTGTCATGATTACAACCATCGCTGTGACTTGGAATTTTATCTACAATATTTTATATGAGAAATGGGAAGCTAAACAAAGCAGTAATGTCCGTACAGTTAAGCGTAGAGTGGGGCATGCTATTGGTTTCCAACTTACCTTAGTCTTGTTTTTGATTCCTCTTATTTCGTGGTGGATGGATATTTCTCTGGTTGCTGCTTTTTGGTTAGATGTGGCCTTTATTATCATTATTCCTATCTATACTTTTATATTTAATTGGAGCTTTGATAAGTTATTTGGATTGCCTATTTCGGCACAGGCTAAAGCTCTACAAGAATAGTCACCAAATCATATTAATAAGCTATCAAGGTGATTAACTTTGATAGCTTATTAAGTTCAATTATTTGATTTGATCAATCACTAATTGTTTTGAAAATTTGAGTTGAGCTTTCTTGGCGAAAATGTAGTAAATCAATGCAGTAGAGATAAGTCCTACAAGCCATGATAAATCGATTCCTCCTAACATTGCTGCAATTTGACCCGTATAGAATTTACTATCAATAAATGGTAATTGAATCAAAATACCTAGAAAGTAGCAGGTAATACCAATCCGATTCCAACGGCCATACTTACCATTTGGATCATAGAGCGCATCTACATCACATTCTTCTTTAGAGATAAAGTAATAATCAACAAGATTAATGGCGCTCCACGGAATAAAAAAGGTAAGCAAAAACAAAATAAATGCTTTAAAGGCAGTTAAAAAAGTATGCTCACCTATAATTGCAATAAAGGTTGAGACTACAACCATTGCAAGGACAATCAGTAATCTTGTTATTTTTGAGATTTGATTTGTCGATTTGAAACTATTCCAAATCGTAGCAATACACATAAAACTACCATAGGCGTTTAAGGTCGTTAGAGTAACTTTCCCAAAAGCGATACTAAAATATAGAAAGGTTACGACAAGGGCAATTGGGTTCATACCCACAACATATTGAACTTCATTTCCGACAAAATTGCCGTTTGCAACCTGAGCGATTAAAACGCCTAAGCTCATAGAAATTTGTGAGCCAATTAAAGAACCTAAGCCGACAGCCCAAAAAACACGAGATGAAGATGTTTTAGTTGGAAGATATCGAGAATAATCTGCAACATAGGGACCAAAAGAGATTTGCCAAGATGCAGAAAGGGAAACTGCTAACAAGAATGAAGACCAGCTGAAATGACGTACTGCTAAGAGTTCAGAAAAATCAGAAAGTGCGAAGATCTGAGTCAAAATAATCACAAAAGCAATCAAACCAATAATACTGGCTACTTTGCCTACCAAATGGATTAAACGGTATCCAATCGTTGCGAATAAAATGATTAAACTTGCATAAATTAAGATACCAGTTGTATTGCTGACATGTGCTAAATGTGCAATTGCTTTACCAGCTAATACCTCTCCAGTTGCGGTAAAGCCAATATACATAAGGCAAACGAGTATGATTGGAATACACGCGCCATAAACCCCAAATTGTACACGGCTTGAAATCATTTGAGGGAGGCCAAGTTTAGGACCTTGGGCAGCATGTAGTGCCATGACGGCAGCACCAAAACATTGTCCTACTAATAAGCCGATAATAGACCAAAAAACATCTCCACCTAACACAACGGCTAGCGCGCCTGTCACAATGGCTGTGATTTGTAAGTTAGCACCAAACCATAGGGTGAATTGGGCAAACACTCCGCCATGTCTTTCATTTTCAGGAATAAAATCAATGCTTCGGTTTTCTATAAAACTACTATTAGGTTTCCCAGCCGATGAGTCCATTTCACTCTCCTTATCCTTTAAGAGCCACTCTATTCTTATTCATTCATATTTGTATAAGCAAATATAAGCATGTATATACAAGCAATTTTAAGAAGAATCAAATATTTTTGAATTGTGGGATATTAAAATTTAATTAAATAATTAATAAATAAAAGAAAAAGTATTTGACTGATTTTATTTTTTAAAAGTTAAATGATAAAAAAATAATATATGAAAAAGCCCTCAGCAGAGGGCTCGATTTTATGCATTTGCGTCTAAAACAAGTTGGAAATAAGTGGGAAGTTCAGAAAATTGTACCAGTTGAGTCTTATCCTCTTGCTTAAAATAGTACTGATAATTTGGAGTGTCTAAATGGTTATCTAGATATTGGGTTGCATCTGTAAACTGTGCTTTTGCAATCGGCTTATCTTTCTTGCATTTAATAATAACAGGATTTACGGAGTTTAATTTTACAGGAACGCCATTTTCAAATTTAGCAGTTTCAATCAATAAGGAAATTTTGAAATCACCGAAGGTTACACAGAAGTGGCCTCCATTTTCTGTCTTAATTTCTCTATCAGAGAAAAGATCTTTAAATAAATTCTTAAGAGATTCTCTGTGTTTATCTAAAGCAACTTGAAATTCATGATCTCGTTGCTCGATCTTTTCTTGCTCTTCTTGTAGCAATTTGGCTTGCTTTTCAATTGTTGTAAAATCCAGCTTCATTTTAATATCTCCTTTGGTTGTTTTAAAACTATATATGGCAATCATTTATTAAGTTTTAAAGAAACATACAGTATTTGTTACAACGGAATAATTAAGATGAGCTTTTGTATAAACCATCACAAATGTAAAAAAATATTTTGAAAATATAAGAATTTAAAGAAATTGTTGAGAAATAATTTATATACTTGAAATGCTGCTACATATTAAGCATAGATTTTTAATGTAGCAGCATATTTCTTATTTTGTACAATGTTTTGCCATAAGTGGAGTGCTTTTAATTTTAAAAAATCCTCCGCTACTCATTACACCAAGCATCACTAAAACTGTTCCTACTAACTGCCAGATATTGAGGGTTTGTCCAGTAAGTAGAGCAATTATCATACTAAACACTGGCACAAAGTTAAAAAAGACAGAAGCACGACCAGCACCTAACTTTTGTATACCATTAAACCAGAATAGATAAGCAATCATGGTAGAGCAGATAACAACATATCCCATGGCTAAGTGCGCATTTATAGGGGCAGATGCAATTGCTGTAAGAGGATCTTCAAATATCACACTCAACAAACCAAGTGTTATTGCCCCGAACATCATAGAGAAAGTTGTTGTCTCTAACGGAGTAGCATTTTTTACATAACGGCGAGACAGTACATTTGCTAGGCAAAATCCAAATGCGCCCAATAATATAAATAAATCGCCAATGTCTATTTTAAGGTGTAGTAAAGTCGTTATATGTCCCTGACTAATCACCAGTAATACGCCACTTAAGCCGAATAAAACGCCTAAGAATTTATTAGTAGTAAGTTTTTCACCATCTAAAAGGATTGTCATTAATAGAGTCATTAATGGTGTGGTTGCCATAATCAAAGCGCCGTTAACAGCTGAGGTGGTTTGAAGCCCATAAAAACAGCCAATGTTAAATCCCGCAATTCCGATGACCCCTATAATCAGATAGATCACTAGATTTTGTTTTAAGGCTGTCCATCTAAGTTGACCTGTTATTGAAAAGATTAAGAGTAAGCCTAGGCTTGCAATTGAAAACCGTTCAGATGCAGCAGATAACGGAGGCATATGTTGAATAATATAAGACATTGCATTAAATGCTGATCCCCAAAAAAACATTGTTAAGACAACACCAGCATAGGCATAAACCACCGTTCTGTTCATGGACAGGCTCCCATTAAGAAAGGTTTTATTCTCGACAAATCTATAAAGGTGTACAATTCCGTATTAATACACTTCTTATGTGAAAATTTGCACAATGATTGATTGGGAAAATTTGCATTACTTTTCAGTTTTTACCGAAGAAAAGTCACTTTCCGCTGCTGCCAGAAAATTGGGTGTAGACCATGCAACAGTATCTAGAAGAATTGCTCAGCTAGAACAAAACTTAAAACTTAAATTAGTTGATCGTAGACCACGCACCTACATCCTAACTCCTGATGGTGAACGTCTTGCACAAGTAGTTGCTCGTATGATGGAAGAAACTTTTTCGATCGAGCGTTTAACTCAAGCAGGTCAGCAAGAAGTAATGGGAAGTGTCTCTATTAGTATGCCTCCCTTAACTGCTGCACATCTCATCATGCCTCATTTGGGTAAATTTTATCGCCATTATCCGCAGTTAAAATTACGGGTGCTCGGTGATGTTCATTATGTTTCTTTACAGCATAGTGAGGCTGATATAGCGGTAAGGTTTGGACGTCCTAAAGATGAAAATTTAGTTGCTCGCAAAGTAGGTGAAATACCTTTTGGAATATATACGGGTCCAAATTATTTGGCTTCAACAAAGCCTGAAAATTATGAATGGATTAGTGTAGAAGTAGGAGGAGTACATGGTCAAAAACAGCAGAAGCTAAAGGAAAGATTAAACTATAAAGATCCAATAATGGTTACTAATCATCCTGAGCTGCAGTGGAGAGCTGCATGCGGAGAAATTGGTTTAGCGGTCTTACCAGATTTTTTAGGTGCATTTAGCAATTTGGTTAGATTAGAAGATGACTATCCAATGAGTGCTGAAATCTGGTTAGTTACACACGAAGATTTACGACATAGTCCTGTTATACGAGTGGTGGTGGACTTTCTTGTAAGCTGCTTCGAACCTTTCAAAATATAAATTTTCTTTAATAAACAAGGTAGATATAGATAGTAACAGCAAAGTGGTTTTATCTAGTTCTCAGAAAAAAAGCCTGCATCTTCCCGTGCTTGTTTTAAAGCTAATATAAAAGATAGCAATAAAAGTAGACCTATTAAAAATAGAAAAAAATCAATTTTACTAATTGCGCACCCTATGCTGAAAGCTCCTAGACTTAATAAAATAATACATAATATTTTCCAAAAAATGAGCATGTTACGTTCTAGTGAAAAGCCTAAGATCTTGTTTGTAATTGAAGGGGATTTCTAAATTTATTTATGTTTTTTTTCTTATAAATTATGTAATTCTTTATAATTGTTATAATCATTAATTCTTAATATTTAGATTTAAGTTATTGAAATTATATTAAATATTTTTAATCCACTTAAAAGCGGTCCTTTTAGATTTTCTTAAAATTAAGTTTTTATTAATTAATAGAATGATAATTCTTTAGAAACGCTATAGAATAGTTGTTTTGAAATTAAATATACTTTTAAAATTTATTTAAAACAATGACTTACTTTAATTTTTTAACTTTTTAATAAAAAAAAGACTTGATTTTCGAGCTAGATTTTGGAATTATAGTCAGGCAAATTGTGATCTATTTCCCACAATTTGTATTTCAGGTTAAGTGGTTATCACTAATGCTCATTTGCTATTTTTGCTTATGAGCATTTTTTTATGGAATTTTTTAATATAACTACAAAGTTCAAAATTTAAGATTCTTAGCATCTTTTAGTTTTTTATTTTTAAGAAAGGGTATGGGGATGAATTAATCATATTGAATAGTCACAGTTGCAGTTGCGGTAACTACACCTGCGGTTACATTAGGTGCAGTTTGATAGTAACGGGCAGTTAATGGAATATCATATTCTATAGTTTGGTTGGAATTGACTGTACCTATATTTTGTTTGGCTGTTTTTTGAATGGGGTTGTTAGCGCCATTCATATTCCATAGCAGTTCTACACCCACACCATTGGCTTTGTTTGAATTTGCAGCACTATTATTAATGACCTGATTATTGGTGGGGTCAGAGTTATAATCAAAACTTAAGCTGATCGTGTTGCTCGTAGCTATACCAGAGTTATTCTCGCCGCCATTACATACAATCGATAGGTTAAAACTCTGTTCACCTTGTGTTGAACCAATCGCTTTAAAACCTGACTTCATAACATTAGGAAGTTGCACAGGGGTATCTATTCCATTTTGAATTTCACATGATGAGGACGCGATTAGAATAGGGGCATTACTTAATACGGTAGTGGTTAGAAATGGGCGATTCTGTTGTCCCGATACATAATAAGTACTATAACGTCCTGCTACTAAGGCACCTGAACCTGTTGTCATCGCGGTTTTAATCACTTCCATAACAAAATACCCTGGAGAAAGCGTATAGGCTGTATTGGGCGTTAATGTACGTCTATAGGGATAATATCCAGAAAAATCTGAAGCATCTGCAGCTTCACGATAAAGACGAATACCAATACCGGGAATATTGGTTGCATAGACATTATTACCTATTGGACTAATTGGATAGTTTAAGGGAAGAGCTGCAATAATTTGATCACTCGCACGGCTACATGTTGCACTTGAGTTATTTGGAGAGATCGAAAAAGTATTCCTTTGTAATATGGTTCCTATAGGATCTGTCGGTTTTACAACGATTTTACCAATATTCATTGGAATATCGACAGTGGTAAATCCTTTACTTAAAGTACAATTTGCATTTGTATGGTTATAAGCAAATAAACTTACACCTAAAAATCCAATTTTTTTAAAAATATTATTCATTTACAGACTGCCTTTGTCATAATAATTGGTTGGTTGTTATGCTTTATTTGATCGGTTATATCGTATTCTAGTTCGCATTTTTCTGTACTCTTATCTCCCCATTTCACATATAAACGGTCATGGCTTAAGGGTGTTCTTAAATAAATACGACTGCCTTGCGCAACAATACCTATGACCTCGTTATTTAGGTTGTACACTTGCGCTGCAAAAGGTAAATGTGAGCCATATAAACTGGTTGTATTAATAAAAAGTGCATAACCTTTTTTTGTTGTGAATTGAACTTTAGTGATTGAACCTGCATAGGGTGCGATACGTAAGCTACTTTCAGCTAGCTCAACTTGCGTAGACATATTTTGCGGGTCAAGGCTAATATCATTCATACGGTAGGGTGTAACATACGGAATCACGGCATACCCCTTTTTGTTAATGCTTAGCCCTGGCGTATTCCCGACTTGTGCTCCTGTCGCATCTGGCGCGTAAACTAATACCATTGTTTGAGCTTGGTCTGGACCAAATAGAAGTCCTTGGGAGTGTGCAACGATATTGCCACTTAAGTTAAGCATTTCTTGTTGATAGGAATCGGCATAACTTATTGAAGCGCCAATGGTTGTGTAGTTTGTTTTATAGTTACTATTAATATTGAGGTTAGTTTGACCCTGACCTTGACTAGAAATTGATGCGCCGTAGTTCAAACGACTTCCTGTAAACCCGCTTAAGCTTAAAATTTGGCTATCTTTACTTAGAACACTATTCAAACTTAAAGAAGTTTTCTTAAAATCTAATGGAAAGGATAGGGAGGCTAGGTATTGAGTATCTTGGCCAGCCCGCCCATCAGCTTGGGTAATTTCACTATTAATTGCAGATAAACTATAAGTTAAATCTTTAAATTGATTGCTATAACCTAATTGGAACTGCTTATTAGGAGTAGTTTGATTCCAATAGTTTGTCCACGAGCCTACTAAATAGAAATTTCCCCACTGGTTTGGGAGGGCTTGATTTAAAGTAAGTTGGAATTCACTTTTTTGTTTGCCTACTGAAAAACTATCAATATTTTGTTGTTGTAAGTCTCGAATTAAAATTGCATCACGCAATTTGAGATAGTTTTCTGTTGAATAACGATAAGTTGCTAATGTTAAATTAGTATGCGTTGGAGAAAATAGCTTACTGTAACTTAAACGATAACTTTGCCCTGCCATTTTAGGCTGTTGAGCAAATTCGGCATTTGAGTGAGTGACATCAAAAGAAATAGCTCCAATTGGTGTTGAAAAAGCTGTACCTAATAATACAGAGAAATATTGTTGCGTCCCTTGAGCTGCACTATAAGCCGTGAGGTAATTATTAATTCCTCGTTGATATTTACCTTGGATTAACCATGGAGTTAATTTAACGTTTGAATCGCGGAATTGTCCTAAAGTGAGTGAATATCGACTCATTTGTGGGCGCAGCATTTCAATGACAGAAGCATAGGGAATAGAGAATTTTTGAATTGCTCCATTAGATTCAATTACTGAAACTTGTAATTCACCTCCAAATCCCGTTGGATAGAGGTCATTAATTTCAAAGTTTCCAAGTGGTACGGTGGTCTGATAGATTAAATTATCTTGTTGTCTCACCTCGACTTTTGCATTGGTTTTGGCGTAACCTCGGACTCTTGGAGCATAACCCACCATACTATTTGGAAGCATTCGGTCATCACTTGAAATATTTATGCCGCGATAGGGTAAAGAATCGATAAAATCGCTATTAGTAAAATAATCTCCTAAGGTCACAACACCATGAATCTGGGGAAAGGCCTTTTGTAAATATGTATTTGTTGAGGTATAAGAAGAATTATTGGATTGATAGCCAGGCTGACTTTGCCATTTCCATTGCCCATTATGGCGAAACTGCCAACTTGCTAAATTCGCTCCGAGATTGGTTCCCATAAAAGCATATGTATTTTCATGCTGTTCATTCACTATTCGATATGCTGTTGCGTTATAGGTTAAAAAAGCCGCATTAATACCGCGATCCCACAAATGTGGATCGATATAGCCCTGCGCATTTTTTTCTAAGACGACTTGTGGAATTGAAATATCAATTCTTAAACGGGAACTATCAAATACATAAAAAGCATTATCTATCCATGAAGCGAGATCTTTACATGAAAGAGATGAAGTAGAGTCATGTTGACTTAGAACATCAGCTTTTACACCATATTCAAGCAACATAGCTTCTGTAAAACATGTTTCAGCATTTGTGTTGGGAATTAGGGCATTAAATTGCATGCGCCGCTTACCTAGCCATTGACCATTCACATAGACATCTAAGCTGTATTCACCAGGTAAGATCGGGTTTCCATATTTGAATCGAGCTATATCAATTTTTTGTGCGTTACCGACTAAGAAATTACTATCAAATTCGGCTCTTGAGAAATGTGAAACATCAGTATTATTTTCAGCATATGCAGCCACAGACATGAATAGCGTAATACTTGATACGACGTAACAAGTAAAAGGGCTTTTTAAACATATATAAGGTATAAACCATTTAGACATAGTTTTAGAGCCTATTCATGATAGGTAGTTAAATTTTCTTAAGTAATACAGTGAGGTTAGAACTTTATTAGATGCTCAACTCGTCCACCGTAATCATTGATATATACAAAGCTCATATCTGCTAAGTTTTTATTTTTTAGTTTTATTTTATCCTCTGAAAAAGGGGCAATCATTAGACCTTGCTGTAATAAGTCTGTTTTATGACCTTCACTTGTTTGAAAAATTGAAGTAATAGTGAGGAAAAACGGCGTAGGATTTTTTATCGCTATATATTGATCATTTATTTTCCATTCGACTTTGTCACTGAGTTGATCAACATTTTCTTTTAGGCCTGTAGGGCGATAAAAGAATTTAATTCTTGAGCGAACAGCAAGTTGCAAAAAATTATTAGAGGTAGAAGTGGCTTGGTTTTTTTGTTGAGTTTTTTCTTCCGGTTTAGGAGGTATATCTAAAACATTAAGCCAAAAAATCGATTCTTGTTGCTGGCTAAGTTGAGATGAGGTTGGTAAAGCTGTAATTCTTAAGGTTTGTCCCTTAGTCGCCTCTACCCGCGAAATCGGTGGTGTAATAATGAAGGGGACATTTGCTTCATCTGGTGTTGACTTGGCATTTCCATCATCAAGCCATGCTTGCACAAGAGATGGGGCAGTACCGTTATTACTCAGTTGTAATGTGATTTCACGTGCATTTGAAGGATAAATGACACGTGTACCGTGTAGAACAATTTCAGCATGACCCGTAGTAGTTAGTACTGCCTGTAGGCAAACTAATCCCCAAAAAAATTTACGACCACGAAAAAGCATGAGTCATATTCTCAATAATAAATAATAGGTAGGAGATAGCTTCTATTCATGAATAGAAGCTTCAATTTTAATTTTATTGATAAATAATCGTGTATTTTACTTGCGATGTTACCGTACCGGCAGTAGAAGCGCCTGTAGCATAATATTCAGCATAATAGTTAAGGTCAGCACTACCACCTGCTGAAACATTTACCCATTGTGAATTCGTTTGAGTTTCATTGGTGCTTGTAGCAAGTACAGGAATTACAGCGTTATTGCTGCCAAGTAATTGAATATTCACATTTGTTGCTGCACCAGAAGTGGCTTGGTTTAATAATCGGCCCGTATTAAAGTCAACGGTAGCACCTGGTTCAAAATAAGTTGCAACTTTACCAGCAGCGGCACAGTTCGTTAAGTTAATTTGAAAAGGCGTACGACCAGCCACATCACCTGCATTCTTTAAGGTTTGAGATGAAACTGTAGGTAAATTGATTGTTAAATTTTTATCTCCAGTATCAATAGTACAAGTATTATCCGTGACAAGACCATTAATAGTAATTGTGCCATCTGCAGCTTGTGCATTTGCTATATTTAAGAGAGAAACAGCCGCCATAAAAATAAATTTTTTCATAAAATCCCCAGAATAGCCTTTTAAAATAAAATCCATTACTTTTCAGTAAGTTTATTCTGATTAAGTAAGGCGATGGAAATATATCACTTTTCAAACAAAAAACAAGAAAAACATTATATTTATATATATTTTGATCAATTTATTTTTATTAAGAATGAGTGGGCAAGATATTTTTTATCATTTGGTAAAATAATTAACTATTATATCATTAAAATAAAATTAAAAACTTAAAATATTTAAGTGTTTGTATTTTATTAAATTAATTTAAATTTAAAATATTTTTTATTATAAAATTGTTGAATATGGCGTTAAGTTGTTGTTTTATAATATTAAATGTGTTTTTCATTTAACTTGTGAAATAATTTATTTTTTTAAGAATTTTTTAAGATTCAATTCCTACTGTTTTAGTTGTAATTTAATAAAAGATAATCTGGAGTTCAGTTCCATGAATAGTATGAAGTATAGCTATAAACCTAATTACTTTTTCTTTGCTCATAAATTAGTTTTATTTTTAAAGGATTATCTCATTAAGCATCCGACGGAACAGCAAACAACCTTTAACTTGCAAACTATTTATGACATCTTTAGCCATGATCTTGCTTCGAGTACGACAAATCTTGAAGGTATCTTAAATATTGCAGATGAATATGTCTTTGAAACAGAAGATGGCTTACTTCCATTAATTAGTAAGCATTCAGTCAATCTCAAAAATCATGTACTTTCTTTAGAATTTACACCTCAAGCCTTGGCAAGTCTGTTGTCAGGTCGTTCGTTGGTAAATCCTAAAGCAGCTTAGATTTTCTTTTAAGGTAGAGTGAACTCATATAAAATTCATAAAATTTATTTTTAAGAGTTATTTATGAGTAAAGACTTTAAGGCCTTAACTTATATTGTGGATGAGAATGTAGCAGATACAGTGACTTGGCTTTTACACCACCAAGATGTTTTTGATTCTTTTAATTTTGATGTGTTGAGCCAAGAATTTACAGTAACGCATGCAGCCGGCAAGGATATTATTCGAGTCGGAACCTTTCTAAATGCCACTTACGGAATATTAGTAACTTCTATATAAATGAAAAAAGCCCTGAATGATCAGGGCTTTTAAATTTTTAAGAGTTAAGTTAAGCACTCATTGCATCTACTGATAAATCGGCAACCGTTGGTTTTGGTTTTTCAGCTGTTAAACCTAGTTTATTAAATAAAGCTTGGTCTTTACCTTCACCAGCATTTGGTGTGGTCAGTAATTTATCGCCAGAGAATAATGAGTTTGCACCAGCCATAAATGCTAAGGCTTGGTCTGAATCACTTAATGATTCGCGGCCCGCAGAGAGACGGATATAGCTATGCGGCATGATAATACGCGCCACAGCAATAGTACGGATCCATTCAATGACATCAAGCTTTTCAACATCGGCTAAAGGCGTTCCTTCAATAGGAACAAGCATGTTGATTGGCACAGATTCAGGATGAATTGGTAGGGTAGCGAGTTCATGTAATAAACCAATTCGGTCTTCATGACTTTCGCCTAAACCTACAATACCACCACTACAAACTTTCATACCAGCTTGACGAACATAATCAAGCGTATTTAAACGATCATCAAAAGTGCGGGTACTAATGATGTGAGAATAATACTCGCGAGATGTATCTAGATTGTGGTTGTAATAATCTAAACCAGCAACTTTTAGGCGTTCTGCTTGAGATTGGTTAAGCATACCTAAAGTCATACAGGTTTCCATACCTAATGCTTTAACTTCGCGTACCATTTCTAAAACATAAGGCATATCGCGCTCATGTGGGTTACGCCAAGCAGCACCCATACAAAAACGTGAAGAACCTGAATCTTTGGCAGCTTTCGCTTCACTAATTACTTTTTCAACAGCAATACGTTTTTCTGCTTCTAATTTTGATTCGTAATGTGCCGATTGTGAGCAGTATTTGCAATCTTCAGGACATTTACCCGTTTTAATAGATAAAAGGGTACTGACCTGAATCGAATTGGCAGTGAAGTGCTCACGATGTACTTGTTGAGCCTTGAAAACTAAATCCAAAAAAGGTTGTTCATATAAAGCTTGGATTTCTTCACGATTCCAATCATTACGTAGAGTCATTGTCATATCCATGATGATGGCATTAATTCACTACACATAATCATACAGAATTCGCATTAAAGCTATAGGGCAAAAAACATCATTTTTTTAATTTGATAGCTGAAGTTGATTAAGTTGTTGCTCAATTGCCCAATCAATATGCACATTGACGATTTCGTCATGTAAATTTTTGCCATTTTGTAGTTGATCTACAATTTCTTTTGAATAAGGAGCATTTCCTAATCCGATTGCAATATTACGTTTAAATGATTGATAACCTGTCCGGCGGATAGGGCTACCTTCCGTATTGGCTAAAAAAGTGGCTTCATCCCACTGCCAGATATCAAGCAGACTAATATTATCTAATCCATGCCTAGGGTTGAAATCGGTAATAGAAGCTTTTTTTGCAAAGCTGTTCCATGGACAGATTAACTGACAGTCATCACAACCAAATATTCGGTTACCAATACCTGCACGTAATTCTTCAGCAATAATTCCTTTATATTCGATAGTTAAATAAGCAATACAACGTCTTGCATCTAACATGTAAGGCTCGACAATTGCTTGCGTCGGACAAATATCAATACAAGCGCTACAAGAACCACAATGTGCTGTTGCAGGCTCGTCGAAAGGTAGGTCGAGTGATGTAAATAGCTCACCTAAAACAAAAAAAGAACCTGATTTTTTATGAATGAGCAAAGTATGTTTGCCTGTCCAACCCATTCCAGCACTTTCTGCTAATGATTTTTCAAAAATAGGTGCCGAATCTGCAAAAGGACGAGATTCAAAGTCACCAACTTTTTCACGAATTCGTGTTGCTAAGGTTTTCAATCTACCACGCATGACTTTATGGTAGTCACGGCCACGTGCATAACGGGCGATAATGGCAGAGTTTGGTTCGAAAGGTACATATCTGGGTTTTGGAGATTCCACAAGATAATTCATACGGACACAAATAATACTTTTGGTGCCAGGAACTAATAATGTTGGATTAGCTCGCTTTTCTAGATTTTCTTCTAAATAGGTCATGTCCGCATGATAACCACGTTCTAGATACTCTAAAAAACGTGGCATTTGCTCTTGAGCATCTGGTTTTGCAATGACACAATCAGCAAAACCCAAGTCTAATGCTTGAGCTTTGATCCATGCTTTTAATTCATGTGGATCAATTTGTTGCACTGCAATGCGTGATGTGTCAGAAGATGTCATAAACCAAAATGCAAGAGGATAATAATATGCAGGCGGTAGTTTACCATAGCGATGATATTCGAGCATGGGAGCAGCGCTGGTTTGCTGCGCAAAACTCATCATTAGGCTTAATGCAACAAGCAGCTTGGTTAATCACTCAACAGCTCATCGTACTTTTTGAAAACCATGCCACTAAGAATATTGCGGTCTGGTGTGGACAGGGGAATAACGCAGGTGATGGCTATTTTATAGCGAGTTATTTGAAACAGGCTGGATTTCAGATTGAAATATTTGCGGCTCAATTGGGTGAGTCAAATGATTTACATTGTGCAGCGCAATTCGCTAAAGAAATGAAAGTCCAAATTCATCCAAATTTTAATGTGGAAAGAACATTTGATTGTCATATTGATGCTTTATTTGGTATAGGCTTAAATCGTGAATTAAATACTAATTGGCAACAGGCTATTCAACAATTTAATGAACAATCTGGTCTAAAAATTTCGATTGATATACCGAGTGGCTTGCATGCAAATACAGGCTGTGTTTTACCTTGTGCAATACGAGCTGATCATACCTTTACTGTTTTAGGACTTAAAGCTGGATTATTTACAGGACAAGGAAAAGAATATGCGGGACAAGTTCATTTAGTTAGTCTAATTCCTATAGATCACGAGCTGAAACCTCTGGCTTATTTGGCCCCCATAAATATTAAACTTCCTCAGCGTATGGCATTTGGGCATAAGGGAAGTTACGGGCATGTTTTAGTGGTGGGTGGGCATGAACAAATGGGTGGAGCAGTCATTATGGCTGCTGAAGCTGCTTTTCATGCAGGTGCAGGTAAAGTGACGGTGGTTTGTCATCGTAATCATCATCAAGCTATTTTGTCGCGGGCACCTAATATTATGCTCCGTGATATTAATGCTTTAGATGAAGAAAATATTAGAGAGATTTTATCTCAAGTTGATGCAGTATGTTTTGGAATGGGGCTAGGGCGAGATGAGTGGGCTAAACAAATCTATCAACAATGGTATAATTTGTTAAATCAGAGTACACACCTAGAAACTGTTTTAGATGCAGATGCTTTATGGTTTCTAGCAAAGCAACCTGAAAAATTGGGTGCACATGTTTATGCGACGCCTCATCCGGGAGAAGCTGCTACCTTACTTGGTTCTTCTACAGCGCAAATTGAAAATGACCGAATAGCTGCAATTTATGCGTTACAACAAAAATATGCAGGCCAATGGGTACTTAAAGGAGCGGGTAGCTTAATTTTAGAGAATAACTTGTATATTTGTACGCAAGGTAATGCTGGTATGGGGACGGGTGGAATGGGTGATGTGTTAGCAGGAATGATTGCAAGCTTGAAAGCCCAATTCCACAAAGATATTGCATTACATGAGATTGTTACCCTTCATGCACAAGCAGGAGACCTTTTAGCTAAAAATGGTATGCGTGGCTTGCAGGCTTTTGAGATGAATCAGGCAATTACTCAAGTCGTAAATCAATAAATTTTTAACGTCTGCGACTGCTAGAGCGACTTCGACCACGTGCCATACCACCTAAAGCATTTAAAACAGACAGTTTGCTCATACTTCCCGATGCATGAGCATGGCAAATGGCAGCAGCAAGAGCATCGGCTGCATCGGATTGAGGCTTAATCGTCAAATTAAGTAATCGCATGACCATCATTTGAACTTGTTCTTTATCGGCAGCGCCATAACCAACCACAGACTGTTTAATTTGACGGGCAGTATATTCTGCAACTTGTAAATCTAAATTAACTAATGCGGCTATGGCAGCACCACGGGCTTGCCCCAGTTTTAAGGCAGAGTCTGGGTTTTGAGCCATAAAGACTTGCTCAACTGCAGCTTCAGTAGGGCCATGAAATTTCACTATGCGCTCAACGCCAGCAAAAATACGTTTTAAGCGCTCTGGCATTTCCTGAGTTTCAGTTCGGATTGTACCGGCATCAACAAAACGCAGTTTGCTACCATCTTTTTCAATGATTCCATAACCTGTTAAGCGTGAACCCGGGTCAATTCCAATAATCAATGCCATGTGAAGACTTATATAAGTAATTTAGAGAGTATTGTTACATAGCCAAAACGGTTATGCATGAGTAATTTAAAGAAAGCCGTGATGAATGGTTATTTTTCGGTTTTTATCTTACCCATCGATATTGTTTAAAATCATTTGATGTAATTCTATTTTAATGGAATACTTATCTATAATTTTGGAATTTATGTCTGTGATAGATGGAAGATATTAATATACGCATTGCGCAGCAAGTACGTAAACTACGTCTATCACGTGGATATACTCTAGATGTTCTTGCTAGTCGATGTCAGGTAAGCCGTTCTGCAATTTCACTCATTGAAAGAGGTGAGGCAAGTCCAACGGCGGTTGTCCTTGAAAAGCTGGCAAATGGTTTAGGGGTTCCTTTAACTCAACTATTCGCCACTTCACAAAATAATCAATCACCACAACCTATAGTTCGACGTATTCAACAATCCGAATGGAAAGACCCTGAAACAGGATATATTCGCCGTCAAGTCTCTCCTCCAAATTGGAAGTCTCCATTTCAAATTGTTGAAATTGAATTTCCGGCTCATGCCCGAATTACTTATGAAATTAATGAAACCTCTAATGTTGTACAGCAACAACTTTGGGTAGTTGAAGGGCAAATTGATATTCAATTAGGTGAAGCTTGTTATGCTTTAAGCAAAGGAGATTGCTTAGCAATGCAACTCAACCAACCTGTTATATACACTAATAATTCAGCTCAAGTCGCTCGCTATATCTTAGTCGTCTCTAGTCAACTCGTATCTGCCGTTAAGGAATCGTTATGATCTATTCCCTCAATTCTAATTTTCGCTTAATTGATTGTAATGAAGCAGAACATGCAGCGGCTATATTAGAGATACTGAATGAGGCAATTATTAATTCTACAGCACTGTATGATTATGTACCGCGCTCAATTGATTCAATGAAAACATGGTTTTCAGTTAAAAGAGAACATGGTTTTCCAGTGATTGGTATCGTGGATGAGACAAACAAATTATTGGGTTTTGCGAGCTGGGGGACCTTCAGGGCTTTTCCTGCTTATAAATATACTGTTGAACATAGTGTTTATATTCATCATGAACATCGTGGCAGCGGATTAAGCAAAATTCTAATGCAAGAATTGATTAAGCGTGCTCAAGAGGCAGACTTACATGTATTGATAGGCTGTATTGATGCAACCAACCAAGCAAGTATTGGTTTGCATGAAAAAATGGGCTTTATCCATGCAGGTACTTTTAAGCAAGTCGGTTTTAAGTTTGGGCAATGGTTAGATGCTGCTTTCTATCAGTTAAATTTAAATACACCACATACGCCAGTGGACGGATAAATAATAAGGTTTTCAAATTTCAAGTTTTAAAATAACCCAGTTTATAAGGATGAATATAAGCTGGGCTATAAAGTTCAAATTATAAAATACCTAGCTGCTCTAATCCTTTATAAGCAATTTCTTTTCGAATAGAACTAGGTGTTCCTTTTTTCATTTCTAAATTGAGTGAGAACGCTACAATTTCTCCTTGTGGTTGAACGACCCAGCCTGTTAACCAGCCAACTTGTGGTTCAACATCCCATCCCCAACCGCTTTTAGCGTAAATTTTACGTCCGTTTTTTTCTTCTACGAACACCATAGATTGAACTTGTTCTTGTACATTTTTGCTAAAGGGAAGAGTTTTATGGGCTAATTCATAAGCAAACTGGGTTTCTTGCTGAGGTGTAATTTTAAGGGGACCGACAAGCCAAAAATTATCTACTTTTGAACCAATATCAGCATTACCGAAACCAATACGCTTGACCTCTTTGGACATAAGATCAAGGCCAATTCTTCGCGCTAGTTCTTGATAGACAGGAATAGCAGAAGCTTTCATGGCCTCACCCAGAGTCATATCCTTTTCCCAATCAGGAAATAAACGCTTTTGTCCATCCCATTTGAACATTTCAGTTGTCGTTGCTTTATGATGTTCAAGTCCAATTAAAGCATTTAGCATTTTAAATGTAGAGGCGGGAACATATTCGGTTGATGCTCTTTTAAGATTATTGCCATAAATTTCTTCGGTTTGCCCACGCTTAATCACTAAAACTCCCGTGGTCTGTGCCTGATCAAACAGTGATTTAATTTCTTCTGAATTTTTATGAGTAGAAATAGCGTGTATTTGGTGCTGTTGTACTGTATTGAAAGAACATGCTGACAAAAATATGGTACTAATAGCAAAGAAAAGAGCTTTTTTAGTCATAAGGCTATGTAGGTTTAAAAATATTATTCTTTAATTTAACTTGAATAGCGGTGCTTTTAGATAGAGAAAATGTAAGCTATTTGTGTGAGCCGTCACTTAAATATCATTTTTTAATCCTTTAAAAACTATACATATTCAAAAAAGTTAAGACTTTTTATTTGACTAAAAACTGCTGGTGAGAGAGCTATACTGTCTAAATAGAGTAAAAAAATTAAAATCTGATAAAAGTCGCACTTGATAAACCAGATAGAGCACTCATTAATAATAAAGCATGTTTGTTTTTATCGAGTTAAAATCAAATGTACTCTAGTATTGCAGACTCTGACTGATTCGATAGGGTTGGGGCAAATAAAACTGCAATGAATTTTCTTTTTGAGATAGATAAAGTTTTACATGAATTTACTTCTTATTGTAGTTCTGGGCGCGATTGTTGAAATTGCCGTATGGATTGGCGTAGCACAGTTCATCAGTGGATGGTATGTGTTCTTTTGGTTCATTTTTGCTTTCTTTATTGGTTTGGGGCTTATTCGCAAAAGTACTGCTGGTATTATGCCTCAATTACAACAAATGCAGATGACAGGCCAGCTTGGTAATGATCCGGCAGTAACTAAAAAACTTGCTTACGCTTTTGCAGGTTTCTTATTAATGTTGCCAGGTCTTGTTTCTGATGTGTTAGCTGTTTTAATTCTGATCCCTGGTGTTCAAACTGCTTTCCGTAATATAGCAATGAAAACTCTTGCAAAGCGCCAACAAGCTATGATGGAAAAAATGATGGGTGGTATGGGCGGTAATATGGGCGGACAAAACCCATTTGCTGATTTAATGCGCCAAATGCAAGATATGCAGAATCAACAAGGTGGCAATAGTCAAGGTCAATACCGTGATTCAAGCATTATTGATGGTGAAGCTAGAGAAGTTACTCCAGATCATAAGAAAATTGAACATAAAAATAAGGATTAATCATAACCTTATTTAAAGGCCTAATCCTCCAGAGTTTAGGCCTTTTTTATTTTAAGTAGATATATATTATTTATTTAGAGATTCTTCAGTCCCGCTAAGATCTTTTTGAGCCAATTCAGTTTGGTCTTCTTGTGGTTTTGTTTGAGGTTGATATTTGTTGGAAGCTAAGGCAGTTTGCTTATTTTCAGATTGTTGATAACCTCGGCTTCTGTTGGCTCTTTCGCGAAAGCCACCTTTATTAATGAGCTTTGTATGTGACATGCATTTGCCTCAAATGTGAGATTATTCGCTTATTTTAACAAATTAGGCAAAATATCAAAATAAGAAAAATAGTCCTATAAAAATAATATTTAATTTATGTTTTTGTTTTTATAGAATATTTTTTAATTGACTCAATTGTTCATCTAGATTGAATTATCTTTTCATTTCACATAGGATAAATATAAAGGATGTATAAATTAAAAAATGTAGCAAACCTATTAAAACAACAACGGTTGAAATGAGGGAAGGAGGGTTACCTATGCTATATCAATACCATTGTGCGTGTTGCGACAAAGTTGTGGCATCAACAGATAAATCATGCCCATACTGTGGCTCACAACATATTCGAAGTCCTTATGGCTTATGGATGTTTTGTGTGATGGCTTGTCTAGCGGTTGTCGTTGTATTTAAAGTTGTCCATATCTATATCCAGAACCATCAAGATACTCCTACGCAGTCAACATTACTTGATGTATTAAATCAGGATGATAAAACGACAAGACAATAGACTTTGATTACAGCTATAAATGATATGGCGTCAAGGATGATTGCTAGAAGACCAAACCCTACATACCATAGAGTTTTAAGTATAAAAAAGCCCGCTCAAACGCGGGCTTTTTTATGACGGATATTAGAGGCCAGCAGCATCTTTAAGGGCATCAACTTTATCAGTTTTTTCCCAAGTAAATGCAGAGTCTGAACCTTCACGACCAAAGTGGCCATAAGCCGCAGTTTGTTTGTACATTGGTTGAATAAGGTCCAACATACGAGTAATACCAAACGGTCTTAAATCGAAGTGGTCACGTACGAGTTGAATAATCAACTCATCAGAAACTTTTGCTGTACCAAAGGTATTAATTGAAATTGAAGTAGGTTCTGCTACACCAATGGCATAACTCACTTGAATCTCACATTTGTCAGCAAGACCGGCAGCTACAATATTTTTTGCAACATAACGACCTGCATAAGCAGCAGAACGGTCAACTTTAGATGGGTCTTTACCAGAGAAAGCACCACCGCCGTGACGAGCCATACCGCCGTATGTATCAACAATAATTTTACGACCTGTTAAACCACAGTCACCTACAGGTCCGCCAATTACGAACATACCTGTTGGGTTAATATGGAATTTAGTAGCTGCATGGAACATTTCAGCAGGGATGATCGGTTTTATAATTTCTTCAATAACCGCTTCTTTAAGCTGGCTTTGAGTAATTTCAGGATCGTGCTGAGTAGATAAAACAACAGCATCTAAACGTACAGGCTTGCCATTTTCATAGGCAAAAGTAACTTGGCTCTTTGCATCTGGGCGTAACCATGGAAGGGCACCTGAACGACGAAGTTCAGCTTGACGCTCCATTAAGCGATGAGCATAAGAAATCGGCGCAGGCATAAGCACGTCTGTTTCACGACTTGCATAACCGAACATTAGGCCTTGGTCACCAGCACCTTGATCTTCTGGTTTTTGACGGTCTACACCTTGAGCAATTTCAGGTGATTGTTTACCGATCATATTAATTACAGCACACGTTGATCCATCAAAGCCAAGATCAGAGTGGTGGTAACCAATACCGTTAACAGTATTACGAACAACAGCTTCAACATCAATATTAGCAGTCGTTGTTACTTCACCTGCAAGTACAACAGCGCCTGTTTTTACCAGTGTTTCACAAGCAACACGTGCGTATGGGTCTTCTTTTAAGATTGCATCCAAAATAGCGTCGCTAATTTGGTCGGCCATTTTATCGGGATGACCTTCGCTTACAGATTCCGAGGTAAAAACAGCGTACTCGCGCATGAAAGTCCTATCTTGGTTATTTCAAAAGACATAATATGTTACATCGACTTGAGCTTGAGGACCAGTTCATACTGACTAAAAAGCATGAATTTATTGCATTTATAGTGTGTTTTAATTGATAAGTGTATTAGTAAAATTGATATAGAGAGTTATAATTTAAAGTATTTATATTTTAACAACTTGTTGCTCGTGTGTTTTTTAGACATATAAACCAATAAAAGATTTTATCTAAAAATTTGGACTTTAAAGAAAACTAATACGATCAGCTTATGCAAGATGAGGGGAATATTTTAACTATATATCAAAAACTAACAGGGGAAATACTTTGAAATTTGAGCAGTCTGCAGAGAAATAAGCATTGTTTTATATAACTTAAAGATTCAAATGTTTTTTGTGTAACCAAGAAATGGTTAAAAATAAAGAAATATACCGTGTTGGGGTTTACCCTCAGCCTTTTTTTTAAGACAATATAGCGGCATTGAATGGTTATTCATCTTCTTCTTTTCATCAATCTATTAAAATTGGATTCTGATCTATGACGACCCCTTTAAACGAACGTCGTATTGCAAATGCAATTCGTGTATTGGCAATGGATGCTGTGCAACAGGCAAACTCAGGGCATCCAGGTGCTCCAATGGGGATGGCAGATATTGCTGACGTCGTCTGGCGTGAGTTTTTAAATCACAACCCAACAAATCCACAATGGGCAAACCGTGACCGTTTCGTTTTATCAAATGGCCATGGATCAATGTTGCAATACGCTTTGCTTCATTTAACAGGTTATGATCTTTCAATTGAAGATTTAAAACAGTTCCGTCAATTGCATTCTAGAACTCCTGGTCACCCTGAATATGGCTATGCACCGGGTGTAGAGACGACAACTGGTCCTTTAGGTCAAGGTATTGCTAATGCTGTTGGTTTTGCTTTAGCAGAAAAAACATTAGCTGCTCAATTTAATAAAGATGATTTAAAAGTTGTTGACCATTTCACTTACTGTTTCTTAGGTGATGGCTGTTTAATGGAAGGTATTTCTCATGAAGTATGTTCTTTAGCTGGCACATTACAACTTGGTAAATTGATTGCTTATTATGATGATAATGGTATTTCAATTGATGGTGAAGTAGAAGGCTGGTTCAGTGATGATACAGAAGAGCGTTTCAAAGCCTATGGTTGGCAAGTTCTTCGTGTAGATGGTCATGATGCTGATGCGATTCGTCAAGCGACAATCGAAGCAAAAGCTGAAACTCAAAAACCAACAATCATTATGTGTAAAACGATTATTGGTTTAGGTTCACCAAATAAGCAGGGTAAAGAAGACTGTCATGGTGCGCCATTAGGTAAAGATGAGATTACTTTAACTCGTGAAGCATTAGGCTGGAACGAAGAAGCATTTGTTATTCCTGCTGATGTATATGCTGCATGGGATGCAAAAGCAAAAGGTAGTGAGTCTGAAGCAGCTTGGAATGCGGTATTTGCACAATATCAAGCAAAATATCCAACTGAAGCAGCTGAGTTACTTCGTCGTATTAGTGGTGATTTACCAGCAGAATTTGCAGCACAAGCAGATGCTTTCATTCGTGAAACAAATGCGAAAGGCGAGACAATTGCAACACGTAAAGCAAGCCAAAATACATTACAAGCATTTGGTCCTTTATTACCTGAATTGTTAGGTGGTTCTGCTGACTTAGCGGGTTCTAACCTAACACTTTGGAAAGGTTGCCAAGGTATTCAAGAAAACCCAGCGGGTAACTATGTATACTATGGCGTACGTGAATTTGGTATGACTGCAATCGCTAATGGCGTTGCATTGCATGGCGGTTTCGTTCCTTACGTTGCAACATTCTTAATGTTTATGGAATATGCACGTAATGCAGTACGTATGTCTGCATTAATGAAACAACGTGTAATTCATGTTTATACACATGACTCAATTGGTCTAGGTGAAGATGGTCCAACTCACCAACCGATTGAACAAATTGCTTCATTACGTGGTACACCTAACTTAAATACATGGCGTCCTGCAGATACTGTAGAAACTGCAATTGCTTGGAAATCTGCTTTAGAACGCAAAGACGGTCCTACAGCTCTTATTTTCTCTCGTCAAAACTTACCATTCCAAACACGTTCTGAAGAGCAAATTCAAAACGCTGCAAAAGGTGGTTATGTTCTTGCTCAAGAAAAAGGCGAATTAAAAGCAATTATTATTGCAACTGGTTCTGAAATTTCTTTAGCAATGGAAGCTTATGCACAACTTGAAGGTGTACGTGTAGTTTCTATGCCATGTGCAGAAGAATTTATGAAGCAAGACGCTGCATATAGAGAAGCAGTTTTACCAGCTCATATTCGTGCACGTGTGGCAGTTGAAGCAGCTCATGTTGACTACTGGTGGAAGTTTGTTGGTCTTGATGGCAAAGTAATTGGTATGACAACTTATGGTGAGTCTGCACCAGCAAAAGATTTGTTCCAATTCTTTGGTATTACGACTGAAGCTGTTGTTGCAGCAGTAAAAGAATTAACTGCTTAAATATTAAAGTAGTGTAAAAAAGCGCTCCTATTGGAGCGCTTTTTTTATTTAAAATTTTAAATGCTAAGTTCTGTTTGGATACTAATCTGAGAGGTTAATAACTTATGAATAGGGCAGTTCTCGGCAACTTTTAATAAACGCTTGTGTTGGTCTTCAGTAAACTCGCCTTTGAGTGTGATTTTCCGTTCAATATTATTTTGGCCTTTCTCAGGTTCGCCATTTGGGTTTAATGCTAAATCCACTTGAACATGATCTAGCTTAATTCCTTTAAGATTCGCATACATTTCTAAAGTAATGGTAGTACAAGCTCCTAAAGCAGATAATAAAATCTGAACGGGGTTTGGAGCAGTATCTAGGCCACCTTTATCAGTTGGTTCATCTGCAAACCATTGATGTCCTGAAGGATCGGTGAGAGTTACCCGATATGGAGTAGAAGTACTTTGTGCTTGAGCAGTATTAGCCATGTTTTACCTTATTATGAATCAATAAATTTGAAGTAAAAATGAAATTCTAGAATTCGAACACGGTATGACAGTACCGCTACTTTATAATATGGTTTTTGAATAACAACTGTAACGCTTTTATTGTTGCATGGATGAAACATATCGTTTTATAAAGAATAGTGAATTAAATTACTTGATGTATACACTAACGACTATATCAATAAAGGATACGAAAAATGCATCTTAAAACATTAAGCTTCGGTTTGGCAGTAGCATTAGCTAGTTCAGTTACTTTAGCTGCACCAGTAGACTACAAAATTGACCCAACACATACAGCTACTGTTTTCTCATGGAATCACTTTGGTTTCTCTACTCCAAGCGCTAACTTCTCGGATATCCAAGGCGTAATTAAAGTTGATAATGCTAAACCAGCAAATTCATCTGTAAACGTGACTATTCCTTTAAGCAGCGTAAATACAAACGTGCCTGCTTTAGATAAAGAGTTCCAAGAAGAAGCTTGGTTTAATGCGGCTAAATACCCAAATATTACCTTTAAAAGTACTAAAGTTGAAACCAAAGACAAAAAGCACTTTAAAATTACTGGTGACTTAACTGTTAAAGGTGTAACTAAGCCAGTTGTACTTGATGCTGTTTTAAATAAGCAGGGCGAGCACCCAATGGCTAAAGTTCCAGCGATTGGTTTTAACGCTACAACTTCATTCAAGCGTTCTGACTTTGGTTTAGGAAGTTATGTGCCAAATGTTGGTGATAAGATCACTGTAAACATTACGACAGAAGCAACTGCCGCTAATGCAGCTAAAAAATAAGTTATAAGTTTTCTAAAAAGCCCTCAAATATGAGGGCTTTTTTATTTAGACTGGCTCTTTTTTATCTGGATCTATAAATACTAAAGGCGCTGAAGGATCGATATTTCTTTTCTGAGATTTTTCTCTTAAGAACTGGTAAGTAGGAACTTTTCTTTTTGCCTGATCGCGCAGTTTCTTTTTAATATAAAGAACCAGAGCAAAACATGTAGTTGCAACGGTTAGCATCATACCATTCATATAGCTCATAATTGAGCTTACATAACCAATGGTTGTTAAACGATGCATCATCCGCTCAACTTGGGTGCTACTTTCAATGCCGGTAATTGCCCAACTACATAGATGTTCACAGTTATTAATAATCAAATGATAGTGGTTTTCATGCATACGCGAACGCATGCGTCGAACGACAATCTTTCCTTTATAACGAGGTTTGTCATATGAACGGACATGTATTATTTTGCCGTGCGAGAATGCATCTATTGAGGTGATTTCAATTGGACGTTTTTTGATGAAATGAGCTAATCCGGAATAATGGATAACTCGACCTCTCCCTGCATATATACCATGATGGCTATAGCCGAGATGCTTTACGATGAGGTGAGCCCCTAAAGGGTAGCGTTTATTCGGTTGTTGCATGCTTACGCTGATCCAATAAAGTGTAAATGGCTTTTATTGAAAAGCTGCTAAACATTATAACCAATATCAGCAATTTGGAGTGTATTGATTACGTCGAATAAATGAGTTTGATGCATATCCAATCTATTTATATTTCTTGTATATAATTTAGTTACTTAATATGAAGGAAAAATGTCATGTCAGGTGATGTTAAATGAAATGGGTCGTCGGGTGCTTAGCTTTGTATGGGCTTTTGTTTCAGCCCGCATATGCTATAGATTACCAGCAAATTCAAACGGTAGAAGATGATCAATACGAGGTGGTTTCGATCAGCGATTTTAAAGCATTGCGCTTATTTTTAAAGAATCCTTATAATCAACAATACTATAAAAGCTTTAACACTATTCAGGAACAATTAAAACAATGTGAGCAACTTAGCTTTGCAATGAATGCAGGCATGTTTCATTTAGGGTTTTCTCCAGTAGGGTTGTATGTTGAACAGGCTAAGGTGATTCAGCCCCTAAATAAGAATAAAGGATTTGGAAATTTCTTTTTACAGCCGAATGGGGTAGTAGCTTGGAATAAAAAAAAGGCCTTTGTTTTAACTACACAACAATATAGCCAAAAAAACTTGAAAGTTGATTATGCAACCCAATCTGGGCCAATGTTAGTTATTGAAGGAAAGATAAATTCCCTTTTTTTACCAGACTCTCAATCAAAGAAAATTCGTAATGGAGTTGGTATTCGAGATAATAAACTCTACTTTGTAATATCGAAAAATAGGGTGAATTTCTATAATTTTGCCGAGTTTTTTCAAAGAAACCTTAAAGTAGAGCAGGCCTTATATCTCGATGGTTCTATTTCTAGTTTATATATGCAAAAGAACAATCGGAATGATCAGCAATTTCAAATGGGACCAATGGTCGGTTGGGTGGATGAGTCTAATTGTGCATTAAAGTGAAATATTAAAAAGCCAGTACAAGACTGGCTTTTTAATTAATGAATAGAGGGTTTTTGAGTGAGTTCATTTAACTCTTTTCGGCTATAACCACGGGAAATAAGAACTTTTTTAATTCCCTTAATGACATCTTCATCTGTTGCTTGTGCAAGTGCACTTAGAAGTTGTTCATTAGTTTTACATGAGCAGTCATTTTCAACACAAGCAGTTTGGTTTTTATGCTCGTTATGCTGTTGATCTGCCAAGAACAGCTTTTGCCAAAAACTCATAGAGCCTTCATATACAACCTAACATAGCTCGAAATATAGCCAATTTAAAATAAAATACAAGACTCTATAAGTGATAAATCCACCACTTGAACTCGAGAATTTTCGATGGGAATGCTTGAGTTAAACGAAATTATGACACACGGATGACTTGATATTTTTTGAAAATTTAAATACTTAAATAATAAAACTTTAAAAAATAAGGAGGTATATAACCTCCTTATTTAAAAATTTACAATGAAAGATTTTGTTTAAATCTTCTCAAGTAAAACACCAGACTCTACATGATGTGTATAAGGGAACTGATCAAATAAGGCAAATTTAGTCACTCGATGAGTTTGACTGAGCGTTTTTAAATTTTCATACAACGTATCGGGATTACATGAAATGTAGATAATACGTTCAAAACCTTGTAGAAGTTTTAAAGTCTCATCATCAATTCCTGCACGCGGTGGATCTACAAATACGGTGTCAAAGTCATAACTCTGAATATCAATATTTGCTTCTTGTAGACGACGGAATTCTCGTTCACCTTGATAAGCCTGAGTAAACTCTTCAGCAGATAGACGTGCTACTTGAATATTATCAATTTGGTTTTGTTCTATGTTCCATTGAGCTGCATAAACAGAGGATTTTGCAAGTTCGGTAGCCAATACTCGTTCGAACTTTAAAGAGAGCGGAAGTGTAAAATTACCATTACCACAATAGAGTTCTAACAAGTGTTTCTTTGATCCCTCAGCTGCATCGCATGCCCATTGCAGCATTTTTTTGCAAACTTGTGCATTAGGCTGGGTAAAGCTACTTTCGATTTGCTTGTATTTAAATGAACGATTTAAAAGTTCGAATTCTTCAACAACGAAATCATCACCAATAACAATTTTCTGGCCACGACTACGGCCCATAATCTTAATATCTAATTTATCGGCAAGCGCTTTAGCGGCTTGTTCCCATTCTTGATCCAATTTACGGTGATAAATTAGGGTAACCAATATTTCTCCGCTAAGTGTTGCGAGGAAATCAGCTTCAAATAAACGATTAGAAAGCTTAGGCTCAGCCTTAAGTTCTTCCAAAAGTTTTGGCATTAAATCATTGATGCTTTGATCTGCAATTGGAAACTCATCAATGCGTACAACGGTTTTTTGCTTGTCGTCATCGTTACGCTCAAACATGGCATAGAACATATCATTTTCTGTATGCCAGATACGAAATTCAGCACGCATACGGAAATGTTGTTCAGGTGATTCAAACACTTCTAATGTAGGTGGTGTAAATTCAGAAAATTGAGTAGTAATGCGTTCAATTTTAGCTTGAAGTTGTTGACGATAAGAAGAGGTCATAGACAAAGAAAATTTAGACAGAATCAAATAGTGAATGGTATCAAAAAAATTGAACTTACAGGAGCCAATTTTAACCAGATATGCATAAGAGAAAAGAGGTACCTAAACTAGAGATGATTTAAAACGCGATTAATAAAATCTGCTTTTATTGCTCTATATTGATCGAGGTCTAAATGGCTACACTGTAATTTTAATTGATTATATTCATTAACTAATGTGGGTGAATCTATAAGCTTGTTTTTAAAGGCTAAGAAAAAAGTGAATATTGAACCCGATACTACAATTTGCAAAGCAACATCATCGTCGCTGAGTGACTCGAGCATGCAAAGCTCATGTGTTCTTAGTGTATTTGGCTTTTCGATAAAGTTGAGTGTTTTTAGGCGTTCAATTGCGAATTCAAATTGCTCAGACATAACTTCAATATAAATATCTAAATCACCTTTTGAAATTGCATTCGGTATTGCAGATGAACCAATATGCTCAATTTTGGCAAATGGTAGAAGTGTGGAAATATCTTTTTGATATGAATTAAAAAGCTGAGCGCATCTTTGTTGATATTGTTCTGGTTCTAAAAAGACCATTATTCGAATCTCGAATTGATAAAGTTTATATATTTAAGAATAGATTACTCGATTAAATAAAAAAGCCCAAATACTGAGATTTGGGCTTTTTTTGAAAATTATCGATTAATCAGTCATTGTCATTAAGCTTGCGTTACCACCAGCCGCAGCTGTATTCACACTAATTGCACGTTCAATCACTAAACGCTCAAGTGGAATAGTTTCATTCGGCTCAACATGGGTAATACCAACAATTGCACCAGAACGAGTAGCAATCTCTTGCTGTAATGAGAAGATCTCTTCACGGTTACCATGATGTAAAACTGCATCAAAATCATCTGATGAGATGTTTTTAACTGTAGTAATTGCAGCAAGTACATCTTTTGGTAATGTTTGTTTGTATTTAGCCATGAATGGACTATTTGGCATTACGGCCGCTTGGCTACCCACTGCAAAAATTGCGAGCAACTGATGCAATTGATTCTGTTCTGTATCAGCGATAGAAAGAACACGATGACGCGGCAAAATAATATATTGATTACTTTCCCCAGTAGGGCCTTGTAACTCATAGAATTTACCAACACCAAATGGTTCGATATCACGATTTGCTTGCGGTAAATGCTGTTTCGCCCAATTTTGTAAGCTCAGATAAACCTCACGGTTAAAGCCTTCAAAAGCAGTTTGCTCAGTCTTCATGGCAAATGGTGTTGCCAATACTTTGTTTGAACAATGTTGCATTAAGCGATACATGTAAAGCGGACCGCCAGCTTTTGGACCTGTGCCCGATAAACCTTCACCACCGAATGGTTGCACACCAACGACAGCACCAACAATATTACGGTTGATATAAAGGTTACCCACTTCAGCATGCTGAATGACCGTTTGAATGGTTTCATCAATACGGGTATGTAGACCCATGGTTAAACCATAACCTTTGGCATTAATACGTGAGATCAACTGCTCAAGCTCACCATACTTATAGGTAATGATGTGTAAAACCGGACCAAAAACTTCACGTTGTAAGTCATCAAGGTTAGGAAGTTCAATTGCTGTTGGCACAACAAAAGTTCCTTTATCTAATTCTGTTTGGCTTGTTGCACCAAACATCAATTGATGTACTGGATAGCCTTTCGACTCCATTTTTTGGATATGTTGATCAATCGTTTGTTTTGCTTCGTCATCAATAACAGGACCAATGTCAGTTTTTAAAATTGCAGGGTTACCTACAATTAACTGTTGCATTGCACCTTTAAGCATTTTAATCACGGTTGCAGCACTGTCTTCTTGTACACATAAAATACGTAAAGCAGAGCAACGCTGACCCGCGCTATCAAAAGCAGAACTTACAACATCAAGTACGACTTGTTCAGTTAATGCTGATGAGTCCACAATCATTGCGTTTTGACCGCCAGTCTCTGCAATGAGAGGAATAGATTGACCATTTTCAGATAAACGTTTCGCAACAGTTTTCTGTAAAATTTTTGCAACTTCAGTCGAGCCAGTAAACATGATGCCATCAATACGGCTATCTTGGCTAAGCTGAGCACCTACTGTTTCACCGCGGCCAGGAAGTAACTGTACAGCACCATGTGGAATACCAGCTTCCCATAGAATCTGGACAGCTTGGGCTGCGATTAATGGAGTTTGTTCAGCTGGTTTAGCAATAACACAGTTACCACTGACTAATGCTGCAGCAATTTGACCTGAGAAAATTGCAAGAGGGAAGTTCCACGGGCTAATACAAAGTACAGTACCTAAAGGCTGAATAGCTGTATTTGCAGGAAGATTCTCAACTTGAGTTGCGTAGTAACGTAAGAAGTCTACAGCTTCGCGAACTTCTGCAATCGCATTGGCATAAGTTTTACCGCTTTCACGGCAAAGCAAAACCATCAATTCTTGAATGCGACTTTCCATTAGGTCAGCTGCACGTTTTAAGTATTGAGCACGCTGTTCTTTAGGCGTATTTGACCATTCTGATTGAGCTTGTTCAGCTGCATTAAGCGCAATTTCAACATGCTTAAGATCAGCTTCTTGCACATAACCAACAATTTCATCATTTTGTGCTGGGTTTGTAATTGCAACAGAATGACCTTGCTCTAACGACTCGTTATTTGCCAATAATGGATGACTTTGCCAAATACGATTACGTAATTCTTGAGCTGTGCTATCTAACGCTGCAAGTGGGGTGTCATTTGCTAAGTCATAACCTTTAGAATTTTTACGAAGCGTTCCGTACATATCTAAAGGTAGAGGAATAGATGGGTGTTTTAAGCCAACTGAACCTTCAAGCTTAGCTGCATGACGAATATCGTAAATTGGAGACTGGATAAGGTCTTCAACTTTAAGCGTTTTATCGGCAATACGGTTAACGAATGAAGTATTCGCGCCATTTTCAAGTAAACGACGAACTAAATAAGCTAACAACGTTTCATGGTTACCAACGGGAGCATAAATACGGCATGGTACGCCTAATTTATTTTGCTCACGTGGACCAACAACTTGTTCATAAAGCGGTTCGCCCATGCCATGTAAGCATTGGAACTCATATTGACCAGCATAATATTTGCTTGGATCAGCTAAATGATAGATCGTTGCCAATGTTTGGGCATTATGAGTGGCAAATTGCGGATAGATGAACTCAGGTGCTGCAAGTAATTTTTTAGCACAAGCGATATAAGATAAATCGGTATGTACTTTACGAGTGAAGACAGGGTAGTCATCCATACCTTCGATTTGCGCTTTTTTAATTTCGCTGTCCCAATATGCGCCTTTTACAAGACGGATCATGAGACGCTTTTGGCTGCGTTTAGCAAGGTCAATAATATAATCAACCACGAAGAAACAGCGTTTTTGATAAGCTTGAATTACGAAACCAATGCCTTTCCAGTTCGCAAGTTCCGGCTCGAAGCAAAGACGTTCAAGTAACTCAAGAGAAATTTCTAAACGCTCTGATTCCTCTGCATCAATATTTAAACCAATATTGTATTTTTTAGCCAAAAGAGCGAGTTCAAATACTTTACCGTAGAGTTCTTTGTGAACACGTTCAATTTGCGCACGTTGATAGCGAGGATGTAAAGCAGAAAGCTTAATTGAAATACCTGGGCCATCATAAACGCCTTTACCATTAGATGCTTTACCAATTGCATGAATGGCTTGTGTGTAATCGTTAAAGTAGCGTTCAGCATCATGCTCGGTTAAAGCTGCTTCACCCAACATGTCATAAGAATAGCGGAACCCTTTGTCTTCGAGTACTTTGGCGTGGTCTACAGCTTCTTCAATGGTTTCACCAGTCACAAACTGTTCACCCATCATACGCATTGCGACGTCAACGGCTTTACGAATAATACCACGACCACTACGTGCTAAAAGGCCAGTAAGTACACTTGAAAGACTAGTTTGCTTAGGGGTTTCCATCAGCTTACCAGTTAACATGAGACCCCATGCTGCAGCATTTACAAACATTAAGCTGCTTTGGCCAACGTGTTCTTTCCAGTTACCTTGATTGATTTTATCTCGAATAAGCAAATCACGTGTTGCTGAGTCTGGAATACGAAGTAAAGCTTCGGCAAGACACATAAGCGCCACGCCTTCTTGTGAAGAAAGAGAGAATTCTTGTAATAACCCTTGAACAATACCTGCTTTACCCGAAGAGGTCTTACGTTCACGTAAATTATTGGCAAGATTAAAAGCAAGATCATAAATTTTATGATCTAAATCATCAGATACCGCGGCAGCTTGTAATAGCTCTTCTACAGCTTCTGGTTCAGCACGTCGCCAAGCTGTATTGATGCGTTGTTCAAACTCACTTTTATCGTTGAATTCGGTGATATAGCCTTGGTGAGATTTATCCATTTGATGAAAAGTATCCATTGTGTTCATATCTGTTTCCGCCAACCAGCTCTCGTAAACTCATCTTGAGTAGAGAGGTTTAGATAATTTATCATTACAGAAGAAACACCGAATAACTCACTATATTTAGCCCATTTTTTAGAGGAAAATTCAGATGAATGGCCCAATTTTAAGCCTTGACCGCACTGATTTAAAAATTTTGGATATTCTTCAAACAGATGGGCGAATTTCTAATAGTAAATTGGCGGAACTTGTTAACTTGTCACCAACAGCAGTGATGGCCCGAGTTCAAAAATTAACGAAAGATGAATTCATCTTAGGATATGAAGCTAAATTAAATCCGGTTAAGTTAAACGCAAATTTTTTGGTGTTTGTTGAAGTATTACTAGATAAAACCACACCTAATGTTTTAGATGAGTTTATTGATGCTGTGGTTCACTATCCAGAAATTGTTGAATGTCATATGGTGAGCGGTGGCTTTGATTTTTTAATTAAATTACGAAGTGGCAGTATGGAAGAATTTAGACGTATTGCAGGGCAGGTGCTGTGGCAATTGCCGGGGGTAAAAGAGACTCGTAGTTATCCAGTCATGCAAGTTGTAAAAGATACTTCAAAAATTAAAATTAAAACCAAAAATAAATAAAGGGGCCGAAGCCCCTTGATCTATTTCATTGAATTATACGCTTTCTTTGTAGAGTTCATCTGCTTTTTCGAAGCGTCCAGTTACTGTTGTATTTGGCGCTTTAGTTAAAAGACTCACTACAATGATACTGATAAATGCAAGGATAAAGCCTGGAATAATCTCGTAAACACCTGTGTCTGCGAAAAGGTTTTTCCAGCCAATGACCACAACTGCACCAACGATCATACCCGCTAAAGCACCTTGTAAATTCATACGCTTCCAGAATAGCGACAAGATGATAAGCGGACCAAATGCAGCACCAAAACCAGCCCATGCATAAGCAACAAGACCAAGAACCTTGCTATCAGGGTTGCCTGCAAGAAAAATTGCGAGAAGAGCAATGGCAAGAACCATAACACGCCCAACCCATACAAGTTCTTTCTGAGAAGCGTTCTTACGAATGAAGCCTTTGTATAAATCTTCTGTTAATGCACTCGAACATACCAATAGCTGGCAGCTTAATGTACTCATCACAGCAGCTAAAATCGCAGCCAGAATGATACCTACAATCCATGGATTGAATAAGATTTTAGTCAATTCCATAAATACAGTTTCAGGGTTTTTGCTTACAACTGCTGCTAATTCAGGATGTTGCTGGAAGTATGCAATACCGAAGAAACCAGCGCCGACAGCACCAACTAAACACAAGATCATCCAAGTCATGCCGATACGACGAGCAGCAGGAATTGATTTTACAGAGTCAGCAGCCATGAAACGCACAAGAATATGTGGCTGGCCAAAGTAACCTAAGCCCCATGCCATGGAGGAGAGAACCGCCACAACACTTAAATCTGAGATGATGTTAAACGCATGCGGACGAGCAGTTTCAATGAGCGTAACGAAATGAGTCGTATCGCCAATTGCAAGGTAAGTCACAATTGGTGTTAACAACAGAGCAAAAATCATTAAGCCAGCTTGGAACGTATCGGTCCAGCTAATTGCTAAGAATCCACCAATACAAACATAACTGATAGTCGCGATAGCACTGAGCCAAATAGCTGTGTTGTAAGACATCCCGAATAAATTTTCAAATAGACGGGCGCCTGCTACCATGCCTGAAGCACAGTAAATTGCAAAGAAAACCAAGATGATAACGGCAGAGAAAATACGAAGTACTTTTTTCTGATCATCAAAACGGCTTGTAAAATAATCTGGCAAAGTCAGTGCATTATTTTGAACTTCAGTATGAACGCGTAATCGACCAGCAACCAGTAGCCAGTTAAGCCAAGCACCGATAATAAGACCAATTGCAATCCAAGCTTCAGATAAACCAGAAAGATAAATCGCGCCTGGTAAGCCCATGAGTAGCCAGCCACTCATGTCTGATGCGCCTGCGGATAATGCAGTTACGAAACTGCCTAAACTACGACCACCGAGAATATAATCTGAGAAGTCGCTTGTAGCACGGTAGGCAAATAAGCCAATGAGTACCATTGCTACGATGTACACCATAAACATGATGAGGGTGGGATCAAAATAGCTCATAATGGATGTGTGTCCTTATATCCATAATCCGTGATTGTAACCTAATCCAGGTCGCTGTTTTCTTGTACGGCATTCAAGAGGTTGAGATTCAACCACAAAAGATTTTTTTTGCTCTGTTATTTTTTTATTATAGTTTTGTGTATTTGTGTAAGTGATAAATATAGATTCTATGAATTAAAAATTATGATAATAATCAATAAATTATAAACTTATAATATTTGTTTTAAAAATTTTTTTTGAGAAAAAGTGATATTTTAGAAATTAATTGAACTTATATTGAATTATAAATAAGCAATTGATCGAAATTTTTCTATAGAAACTCAAAATAAAGTGCGTGAAATTGGCAAAAAATTAATCAATTAATAATAATTTTTATTCAAACTAAATTTTTTAAGTATTAAAAATGACACTTATTTGACTAAATTTTCAAAAAGTTCACGCATTCCTTGAGTCGCTGACATCTTTAATAATTCATATTGCTTGGGAACACGTAAATAATCTGCATTCGGGTCTATATAGTAGGCTTTACATTGATTTGAAATTTCATGAACTAAAGCTGCAACTGGATATACGCTTAATGTCGAGCCGATCACAATAAAAATATCTGCACTCTGTACTAATTGAATTGCTTCTTCATAGGCAGGTACAGCTTCACCGAACCAGACAGCATGTGGACGCAACGGATAGCCATCTGGGCAAAAGTCTTGTTCTAAATCTAGCTTCCAGCCGTTAATATCGTAAAACTGTGTTGTAAATTGTGCATTCGGGCCAGAGCTTTTCGCTAAACGAATATTTCCATGCAAATGTAAAACTTTGGAACTTCCAGCCCGCTCATGTAAATCATCAATATTTTGAGTAATCACTTGTACGTCAAAGTAGTCTTGCAGTTTGGCAATATATTGATGAGCTTCGTTAGGTTCAGCCTCTAAAATATTTTTACGTCGCTCATTATAAAAGCGTTGAACTAGAGCAGGGTTCTTTTGCCATGCTTCAGGTGTGGCAACTTGTTGGATGTCGTAATTTTCCCATAGACCATTACTGTCACGAAAAGTGCTAATTCCACTTTCAGCACTCATACCTGCGCCTGAAAATACAACAAGTTTTGCCATAGAAGTCACCTATTCATACCACTAATTTTAAATAGATAAAGAAAAACCAGTTTAAGACTAAACTGGTTTTTATCAAATATTGAAAGCAATGCCTAACTTTTATAAGCCAGCTTCATATTCTGAATTTGTTAAAAGTTTTTCAACATCAGCAATGTTGTCTGGTTTAATTTTATAAATCCAGCCTTTACCATATGGATCTTCATTTACAAAGTCTGGATCATCTTCAAGATCAGTATTCACCTCTACTACTGTACCTGATACAGGGGCGTGAATATCAGATGCTGTTTTTACTGACTCTACTACACCAGCTTGTTCACCAGCGGTAACTTGACTCCCAACTTCCGGAGTTTCAACGTATACTAAATCGCCAAGTTCATCTTGTGCATGATCGGTAATCCCTGTAATAACAAGATCACCCTCAATCTTTACCCATTCATGTGTACGTGCATACTTCAGTTCCGAAGGATGATTCATGGTAACTCCTTAAGCTTGTGTCCAATAGTTTTTAACATTATAAGTATGGGTCTTTACGCCAGTTGCTCGGACTGCGACCACTCCAGCGTTTAAAAGCACGGCTAAAATTTGCAACGTCCGAATAGCCAAGTTCATCTGCAATTTGTTCAAGACTATAATCTGTACGTGAAAGTAAAGATGTTGCATGTCGATAGCGAACTTCATCAACTAACGTTGAAAATGATGTTCCTTCCGCTGCTAATTGACGTTTGAGTGTTCGATCAGACATATGTAGACATTCAGCTACATTTTCGATGCTTAAATAATGTTGTTCAGAATTACTTAAAATATCACGAACACGCATTGCTAAACGACGGCGTTCACCTAAAGCAGAAAGTTCAGCTTCACATTGATTAATGGCAACTTGACTGGCGATTGGATCTGAATTGATTAACTTAAGTCCTAAGTATTTTTTATCAAAACTTGAGATCAAATGTGGTTGATTAAACCGAATTGTACTGCTTAATTTATTTCTATATTTTTCAAAACCTTCTGGTTCAGGAAAATCTAAATCTACATCGCCAGCTAAGTCTTCAATCCCCGTAATTGCTTTGGCCATACTCATAATACCAATGGTCAAACCTAAAACGATTTCTGTACGTAAAGGCTCAAGTTCGATATCACATTGTAATTGTAAAGTCGCTTTGGGGCCAAACGTTGAAAAATATAATTGTAAAAAGGGTAAACGTAATTGAATAAAGCGTGCTGCAAGAGCAATTGCTTCTGTAATATCCTTGGCTGTCATAATTGCATAGCCAATGAAGCCATGAATCGAAATACGCATTTGAGTACCTAGATGGTAACCCAACGTAGTTTCACCAGTTAAATTAAGCGCGTGTTTAACCAGTTCATTTGCTACAGGTGTAGAAATACGATAATCAGGATCGGCCAGTTGCTCACTAGTAAGATTAAATGGAGCGAATAATGTTTCATCGTTGTATCCCCAACGCGAAACAACATCTAATAGCAATAGGCCATAGACTCCTGGAATACCTTGATCTTGACGAGCTGAGGTAATTTTCATATGCGTTCCATTGCTCTCATCAATTTGTCATATGCATTTCTTACGCATCTTGTCATGAAATATAATCTGAGTTTATAAAAACTGTTAGACAATCATATCAACCATGTTTTAAACATTCTTTTTAAAGACAACAATTTTTGTTGTTGAAATAAGTAATACGTCACCATTTTGATTTAAGGCTTGCGTAACGTAACTTACAATACCACGATCTAATTTTGTTTTGGATGGTGTGATTGCTGAAATTTCAGCTTCAACATGAATTTTATCACCCGGTCGAGTAGGGCGTGGCCACCGTAAACTTGATTCCGAACCGATTAAGCCACCGTGAATCGGCATACATTCTGTCCATAATCGCATAGTAATTGCAGAAGTATGCCAACCACTAGCAGCGATCCCCTGAAAAATTGGATCGTGCTTAGCTTGTTCTTCATCTATATGGAAGGGTTGAGGGTCATACGAGCTTGCGAATTTTTTGATTTCATCTAAGGTAATTTCATATTCACGGCTAATGAAACGATCACCAATTTTCAAATCTTCTAAATAAAGCATTAATCTTGACCCTGTAATACTTTTTGCTCAATTAAGAAACCACCTGTTTGACGTTTCCATAATTGTGCGTATATACCATCTTGCGCAATTAACTCTTCATGAGTTCCTTGTTCAGCAATTCGACCTTCATCAAGAACGATTAAACGGTCCATTTGTGCAATAGTAGATAAACGGTGAGCAATTGCAATAACGGTTTTATCAACCATTAGGTCATTTAAACTTGCCTGGATCGCTGCTTCAACTTCCGAATCTAATGCACTTGTTGCTTCATCTAAAATAAGAATAGGAGCATCTTTTAAGAATACACGTGCAATAGCAATACGCTGTCTTTGCCCACCAGAAAGTTTGACACCACGTTCACCTACCTGAGCGTTATAACCACTACGTCCTTTTAAATCAACTAATTGTGGAATAAATTCAGCAGCTTTGGCTTTATTTACAGCATTTTCCATGTCCGCATCAGACGCATCTGGGCGGCCATATTTAATATTTTCTGCAACTGAGCGATGTAATAAAGACGTATCTTGAGTAACTAAAGCAATATTGGCTCTTAGACTATCTTGAGTTACATCTTCGATGTTTTGGCCATCAATTAAAATAGCACCTTGCTTAAGATGGTAAAAATGTAAAAGCAACTGAATAAGCGTCGACTTTCCTGCGCCAGAACGTCCAACAATTCCTATTTTTTCGCCTGCTTTAATATGTAAGTTGAAGTGATCAATTACATTTTTATTATTATAAGCAAAGCTTACATCCTTAAATACAATCTCGCCTTTGGTGACGTTCAGTGATTTTGCATCTGGTTTGTCTTGAATATTGATTTTTTTACCTAATGTTTGCATACCATCTTGAATGGTTCCAACATTTTCAAATAAGGCTGACATATGCCACATCATGAATTCAGCCATACTATTAAGTTTTAAAATCATTGCAGTCGTTGCTGCGATTACACCTAATGCCGCTAAACCTTGAGTCCATAACCAAACAGAGGTACCAATTACACCTACAAACAAAACAGCAGACAACATATTAATGCTGACTTCAAAGAGGGTGCCTAAACGCATTTGAGCATAGACTGTTGTCATAAACTCTTTCATTGACGCTTTTGCGTATTGGCTTTCACGACCAGCGTGAGCAAATAATTTTACAGTTTGAATGTTAGTGTACGCATCTGTTACGCGGCCAGTCATGATCGCTCTAGCATCGGCTTGTTGCTGAGAAACTTTACTTAAGCGGGGGATAAAGAACCATGCGCTCAATAAAAATAAACTTAACCAAACTAAAAGAGGAATAAGCAGGATTGGCGAAATTGCCCCAAGAACAATACTGACCGTAATAAAGTAAATGCTGACGTAGGCCAACATGTCACCCAAAATAATCCAGAACTCACGGATTGCTAATGCTGTTTGCATAACTTTGGCAGAAAGTCGTCCTGCAAAGTCGTTATGGAAAAAGTCTAAGCTTTGCTTCAATAAAAGATTATGGAAGCGCCAGCGCAAACGCATTGGGAAGGTACTATATAAAATCTGATGTTTGATAATAGATTGTATATTTACAAAAAAGATATTAGTAAATAAAACACCAATCAAAATTAGTAAATCATTAGTATGCTGACTTAAAAAGCTTTCAGGATGACTTTTACTTAACCAATCTACGAGTTGTCCAATCTTTGAAAAAAGTAAGGCTTCAAAGCTTGCAGCACCTGCTGTAAAAAGAATAAGTAAAAATAAATAAGGGCGTACGCCTTCCGTAGCTTGCCAAACAAATGGGAAAAAACGAGTCGGTAAAGGTTCATCCAAACCTTTAGTTGGGTAGGGATCTACAAGTTTTTCAAACCACTTCAGCATGAATTACTACCTTTGAGACAAAAGCCACTTAATTAAATCTTGCAATTTAATTTGCAAAAAGTCAGTTAGATCAATATCACTTAGGGTTTCGATCTTGTGAGTATGTGCAAATACACATGAACTGATTATGTTGTACGTCTTTAATTAATAGATGACGCAAAAATTGGAGACCTGAAGAAATCTTCAGAACGTCGCGAGGACTAAAATATTATTCATTATATCGAGATTAATAGATAAATGGTGAACGAATTTATTCTTTAAGTATTTTTTTCTTCGTATTTTGAACATTTATTAAATTATTACAGCTATACATATTAGAAAGGCCTTTAGATTTGTATCATAAAGGCCAAATTATGGTATTACCACATTAAGTCATCTGGAATAACATATGCTGCATATGGATCTTCTTCATCGGTGGCCTGTTCATTTTTCTCAGCATTATTAATTAAAATGAAACCTTGCATTTTTTGATCAATTTTTTCAGCTAACGCTTTTGGAAGATAGGCGTACTGATCTTGATCTTTAGCAATGACTAAACTACCAGCAACAAGTGCGTTATAAACTTGCTGAGATAAATAAACTTTTTTGATTTTATTTTCATCAATAAACTGATAAGCCACATCACCAGCAAAATCAGTAATTTTATGTTGTTTAATCATCTGAATGATTGATGCTTTAAGTGCTTTTTCTTCAAGCTGTTTCTGTTTTTCTAAATTTAAAGCCTGATCTTTAGCTAATTTTTCTTGTTGAGCTTTTTCAATATTCGCTTTGATTTCAGCCTCATCACTGAGTCCAAGGCGTTGTTCGTGATGAGCTTGTTTAGTTAATTTTTTTGCTTTTTTATTATCAACTAAACCAGCTTTGAGTAGCTGTGCTTGTAAGGCATTTTTAACCATGTCTTAATCCTTATGTGAAGTTGAAGTGCTATAAAGATAAACTACCCAGTAAGAGATACTTAAGGCTAAGCTTAAAATTGCCGGCAATAAAAATGATTGTAGTTTCAAATATGGATGTACTACAGCGGAAAGAATTCCACCCAATAGAAAGCCAGCAAAAATAAGTAAATGTAAAACAATACGACGTTTTTCTACAATTAAGCCTCTGGCTTTATATCCAAGCGCTAAACCAATATCTGTCAATACACCAGATAGATGGGTAGTGCGGATGATCGTTCCTTTATAGTGGCTTACCATCGCATTTTGTAAACCCATTGCTGTACATGCCCATAATAATCCATAGCGTGGAAAATAAGGAAGTAATAGCCAGCAAAGAAAAATAAAGAAGGCTACAAGGCTCAAAGGTAAACCGTAACGACGATCTAGTCGAAAATGACTGCTGCCTAAAATAAAACCACTATAAAATGAACCGGAAACATAACAAATAATCACCAGAAGCAAAAAAATAATATGTTCTGGTTGCCACTCTACCAAACTCATCGCTAGCATACTAACGTTGCCAGTCATATGTGAAATCGATTGATGTAAAAGGGTAATTAACCCTAATACATTAATCATTCCAGCATTAAATGCCAGTAAAAAGGCTCCAAGTTGGAACCAGTTTGGTAGGCGCTGAAGTGGCATTTCGTTTATGAAGCTTGCTTAGAGCGGATATCTACAGCTGCAGTAAATAAAACATCTGTAGAAGAGTTAAGAGCTGTTTCTGTAGAGTCTTGCAATACACTGATAATCATACCAACAGCTACAACTTGCATAGCAATTTCTGTTGAAATACCAAATAGACTACAAGCTACTGGAATCAGAAGTAAAGAACCACCTGCAACACCAGAAGCACCACAAGCTGAAACAGTAGCAACAACTGATAAAATAACCATTGTCGCAAAATCAACATGAATGCCAAGCGTATGTACAGTAGCTAATGTAAGTACAGTAATCGTGACTGCTGCACCTGCCATATTTACTGTTGCACCTAAAGGAATAGACACACTAGCTGTAGATGGGTTAACACCTAAACGCTCTGCCAAATCTAAGTTAACTGGAATGTTTGCTGCTGAGCTTCGAGTAAAGAAAGCTGTAATACCACTTTCTTTTAGACACTTAAATACGAGAGGGTATGGATTTCCACGTATAGTAAGGGCAACAAGAATAGGGTTGATAACTAAAGCAACAAAGAACATGGTACCTAACAATACCACTAATAATTGTGCATAGCTTTCAAGTGTTGCAAGACCGGCATCGGCAAAAGTCACAGCAACTAATCCGAAAATACCGACTGGTGCAAAAGCAATTACTTTATGAATAATAGCGCTTACAGCATGTGATACATCCTGCATCACTTGTTTTGTGGTATCTGAGCTATGGCGCATAGCTAAACCTAGGCCAATTGCCCAAGCTAAAATACCAATAAAGTTAGCTTCACCAATTGCTTGAACAGGGTTCGCAATAAAGCTTAAGAGCAAGTTTTTTAATATATCTGCGAGACTACCAGGCGCTTGTAAATCATTATGTGAAACTGTATTGAGGAATAATGTGCTTGGAAAAGAAAGACTGACAATCACAGCTGTGAAAGCTGCAAGCAACATACCTGCCACATATAGAATCATAATTGGGCGTAAATTGGCGCTATGACCCACTTGGAAGTTGGCAATAGAAGAAAGCACCAATACAAAAACTAAAATAGGGGCAACCGACTTTAAGGCTTTAATGAAAAGCTCACCAAATAAACTTAAGTAAGGCGTAACGTTCGGAAATAGTAATGCAACGCCTATCCCTAGAATAATGGCGATAATAATCTTAGTGACTAAGCTTAATCGAGAAAAGAATGCAAGCATATAAAGGCCTTATTAACCTAATCATGGCTAAAGGTTGAACAAGCGGAGTATTTTATACTTAAGTGATGTGAATCTTAAGCTTTTTTATAGCACCTATAAGTATTTATAATTAATGGTAATATTAAATATTTGTTTTTATTGGCCTTAATTTAATAATTTTAATTTTGTAGTTAGTGGTTTTGCTTGTTAATTGCTCATTAAAAAAACTAGGTATATCAAAAAGCTGTGAAAGCATGGAATAGGCTAAAGAAAATAGAGTGGCAAAAAGTTAAATATGGTTGAGCTTTTTAGAAAAGCTACGCGAATTTTCAAAACTTTGTGCTTGGATTGGACTCTAAGCTTTCAAGCTGAAAAATCGCATATTTCAGGAAGTTACTACTATTATTATAAATTTATAATTTAAAAAATATTATTTACTTGCACAGTACAGCTGATGAAGCGTATTTAAAATTGAATGCATATTGTCATCCTTAATTGAATAAAAAATTTGCTTACCATCACGACGGGTTGATACAACATCACTTTTGCGTAGCATCATAAGTTGTTGTGAAAGAGTGGGCTGGGTAATTTGGGTCTTCTCTTCAATTTGAGAAACATTTAACTCCTCATAAGCTAAGTGACATAAAATTAATAAACGATCTGTATTAGCCAAAGATTTAAGAATTCCAACGACTGAATCAGCCGCATTTTTCATTTCTTCAATTTGGAGTCCATCTTTCATACTTTATACCTATATCAATATAGCGGGCATAGTATAGATTGATCTTACGAAAATGAATGTAGCAAAACTAATCAATCCAATTGTTTTTGTTGAAAAGCAATATAAGAGGAATTGATAAATAAGTAGTCTTTCTAATTAAAAACAACTATTTGTAGTTATTTTGTGTCTAAAGTGTTGCTTTGTGTTATAAGTGTAATTGTTAAGTATAAGTGAACCGAAGTCAACCTAAAATAATTCAAATTTAGTTCCAATAAATAGTTAAATCTAATTTATCTTTAAGCAAATCATAAAAAATGATTGAGTTTTTATTTTTTAAATATATAATCTGTTTTGTACAGACAGGTCTGTATATTTTGGTTTAGTAAGGTCGAAAAAAACGTCTAAATTTGAACCAAAATGACTTTCAGACGCAGCGTGATACACAAGAAGAATCATTAAATATAAGAAGAAGAATATCACGCTTTATTTTTATGCAGCTCTTTCAAAGTCGATTAACTTTTCTACTCGAGTCCAGTAATCATTAATCTTTATTGAACCATGTTCAACTTGAGCTTGTATGGTCATGCCTTCCAAAATATTAACTAATAACAAGGATAGGGGAACTGGTTCTTTTACATCATACTGATTAAGCAAATTTTGCATGAGTTGAGTTAACCAGGCTTTATATAGTGTTGCTGGTTGATGTGTTGAAGGATATTGTTTTAAAACCTCTTCCAAAGCCTTTTGAAACATACAGCCATTAAAATCTTCGCTATTAAACCAGTCGGAATACCATAAAAAAACTGCTTTAATTCTTGCAAGAGGGTCTAACTCATCATGTTTTGATAAGGCTGCGGTAAGAGAGTTTTGTAAAAGCGTATTACGTAGAAGTAGACACTCTTCAATTAATTTTTCTTTTGACGGGAAATGCTTATAAAAAGTCATTTTTGCAACGCCAGATTCATTAATGATGCGATCTACACCTATAGAATTATAGCTATACGAGTTAAAAAGTCTTAATGCGGTGTTAATAATGTCATCTTTTTTCGACATATTTTAGCCTCTCACAAATGAATTGCTATTAGCTTGAATGGTGATCTTTATCAATGAGAATCTAGATGACTTAATTTTACAAGGTATTGTTTGTTATTGATAGAAAAAAGATATTATTTTTTTAAACGCTGAAGTTTTACTTTTTAAGGAAAGAGGAAATAATTTCTAGAATATATTTTTAAATAATTTAGCTTTTAAATTTTCTAAATTATATTTCAAACTTCTTGAAGTTAATTATTTTTACCATAAGTTTATTTAGAATCTTAAAGCAATATTGACCAATAATCTATTTAGAAAAATGGACTTTTCATTTCCATAAAAAGCCCATTTTCGGTAAAGCTTTCTATTCTGATGGAGGTAAAAGCATCAAAATAGATTCATTGAGTAAGTAAGCAACATTCTCAAGGATTTCAAGCTCATTAAATTCGCTATCGAAAGCTAGACTTTCCCCATTAGCGATAGCTCTTAATTTTGGTGCGAAAGTTTCAGCTATACATAAAGCTTCGCCATTTCCCCAGAAGCTTAGAACTCCATTATTTTCTGTGTAGAGTAAGCGAGAGGCTGGCTCTAATAGAACTTCATAACCCTCGTGTAAAATCTCCTTAAGATCATCAGCTTCAATCTCATCAGGTTCTGGAATATTATCAGGATATTTAGGTTCACTCATGTACGATATGATTGCTGCATCAAGTGCCGAAGAATCTTGTAACTGAGCTAAAACTAAATCTTTGAGGTAGCTCAGTTCAGTTGCATTCATTTCGCCAATTTGGCTTATTTGTTTGCGTGCGATATCTATAACAGGGTTTTGCAATAAAGTATTAGCTGAAAATTGATCACTAATACGTTCCATCATTCCTGCAACGTTTGGCATGCGAAAGCCAAATGAGAACGTTAAACAATCATCTTCAGCAACCCCGTAATGTGCCATTCCAGGTGGAACATAGAGTAAATCACCTGGTGCTAAAACTTCATCAAATTGCACATCTATTTCTGGCAAAAGTTTTAATGGTTGATTGGGTACAAATGCAGTATTTACATCGCACATTTGTCCTAGCTGCCAGCGACGGTGTCCATGACCTTGAACTAAAAACACATCATAGAAATCGAAATGTTTTCCAACTGAACCACCCTTAGGTGCATAAGACACCATAATATCGTCGCGGCGCCATTGAGGAATAAAAGGAAATTTTTTCCACAGTTCAGAAAGATCAAAAGAGTAGTGATCTACTGCTTGTACTAAAAGAGTCCATAATTTTGGTAGCTTTTGAAAGTCACCTTTGGTTAAGGGTGAAGACTTTACATGCCATTCATTTGGATTTCTATCTTTTTGGCGAATGAGTCGGGCACTTGCATGTTCTTCTAAAGCAAGTTCTTGCACATCTTGGGGTTCTAAAAGACCTACAATCTCTGGCAATCCGTTACGTACCAACAAAGGTTTTTTCTGCCAATATTCTGCTAAGAATTGTTCGGCAGTAATACCGCCTAAAACTGTTAAAGGTTCTGTCATGGAAATAACCTATTTGTAAAACATTTAAAATTAAGGAATTTGTAGCTCAAGCTGCCTTAAAATATGGCAAAGTTGAATCATAGGAAGACCCATAAGTGTTGTTTGGTCTTGGCCTATCATTTTTTCAAACAAGCTGATCCCTAAACTTTCACACTTAAAGCTACCAGCGCAATGTAGTGGCTGATCTAATAAAACGTATCGTTCAATTTCAGCTTGATTCAGGTTTCGAAATTTAACTTGATAATGTTCAACGAGTGTTTGTTCAAAGTTTCTATCGAGCCATTGCACGCTAAGAGCTGTACTAAAAAAAACAGTTCGACCAGAATTATCTGCTAGTTGTGATTTAGCATTTTCAATAGTCATCGGTTTGCCAATAAAGTCATGCGGGGCATGTTCTCGCCACGCGACTTGATCTGAACCAATAACGATTGCTGATGGATTCTGTTTAGCAATCACTTGGGCTTTTGTGAAGGCGAGTCTTTTCGCAAGTTCATCGGCATGGGTTTCATTGCGAGGGCTCTCATCAATATCAGGACTAATACAAATATAATTAATTCCAAGACGGTCCATTAAGTCTTTGCGAGTTTGACTACTGGATGCCAAAATAATTTGTGGCTGAACCATTACACTGCAAATTCCATTAATACATCTAAAGGTACATAGCTTAATACAGCTTGATGACATGCATGTATTTTAATAGGAGGGGCTTCACCCGCTTGATAAGCCTCTACCCAGCGAGTTACGCAGATACACCAGAAATCGCCCGGTTTCAGACCAGGGAAACCCACTTCTGGCAAAGGAGTAATAAGATCATTACCAATTTTCTGAGAGAAATTTAAGAAATCAGAGGTCATTTGTGCACATACGGTATGCTGACCAAGGTCTGTTACTGCTGTGTGGCAGAAACCATTTCTAAAATAGCCTGTAATAGGGTCAAAGCAACAACTTGCTAAAGGTTCCCCTAAAACATTTAAGCGATTGATTTGTGGATCTGGATGAATAGACATAATGGGTGAAATATCAAATAACTACCTCTATCATAATCAAAACTGGGGCTTTCTACAGCTTTTATGCAAAAAAACTAACCTTTTTTGATGTAATCATTTAAAATTGGCGCGTTTTTAAAATCATAAAGAGAGCTTTACATGAATTTTCAGCGTATGACTGACCTTAACTTAACAGGCAAACGTGTCCTTATTCGTGAAGATTTAAACGTTCCTGTCAAAAATGGTGTGATTACTAGCGATGCTCGCTTACGTGCAGCATTACCAACTATTAAAGCTGCTTTAGATAAAGGCGCAGCAGTGATGGTATGTTCACATCTAGGTCGTCCTGTTGAAGGTGAACCAAAGCCAGAACAATCACTTGCACCAGTCGCTGCTTATTTAACAGAAGTATTGGGCCAAGAAGTTAAATTATTAACAGATTATCTAGAAGGCGTTGAAGTTGAAGCTGGTCAAGTTGTATTGCTTGAAAATGTACGCTTTAACCATGGCGAAAAGAAAAATAATCCAGAGCTCGCTCAAAAATATGCTGCATTATGTGACGTATTTGTTATGGATGCATTTGGTACTGCTCATCGTGCAGAAGCATCTACTGAAGGTGTAGCTCGTTTTGCTCCAGTTGCTGCTGCTGGTCCTTTGTTGGCTGCTGAGTTGGATGCTCTAGGCCGTGCAATGCAAACTCCAGAAAAACCAATGGTTGCAATTGTTGCTGGTTCTAAAGTTTCAACTAAACTCGATGTTTTAAACTCACTTTCTAGTATCTGTGATCAACTGATCGTTGGTGGCGGTATTGCAAATACATTCTTAGCGGCTGCTGGTTTCAATGTTGGTAAATCATTATATGAAGCTGACTTGGTTGAAACTGCTAAACAAATTGCCGCTAAAGTAAGTGTTCCACTTCCTACAGATGTTGTGGTTGCTGATGCATCGCAAATTAATTTTGAAGATTTCTTAGGTTCTTTAGCAGCAGCTCAAGCTGTTGTGAAGAAAGTAGAAGATGTGACTGCGAATGACATGATTTTAGATGTTGGTCCTGAAACTGCTAAAGCATTTGCTAATATTTTAACAACATCAAAAACGATTCTTTGGAATGGCCCAGTGGGTGTATTTGAAGTAGATCAATTTGGTGAAGGTACTAAAGCGCTTTCTCTTGCTGTTGCTCAATCTGAAGGGTTCTCTATTGCTGGTGGTGGAGATACATTAGCTGCGATTGATAAATATAATGTAGCTGATCAAATTGGTTATATTTCTACAGGTGGTGGTGCGTTCCTTGAGTTTGTTGAAGGAAAGACATTGCCTGCAGTGGCTGTTTTACTTGAACGTGCTTAATACTGTTATATAGAAATAAGAAGGGATTGGGTAGCCAATCCCTTTTTCATTGATAAGTCATTAAACTGTCATATATCTGCAATAAAATGTCGAGCATTAAATCACCAACTGTGGACAATAGTGATGAATTTAAAGCTTACATTTGCTGCTGTGTTAATTGTACCGATGATGTTGACTGCTTGTGCGAAGAAAGATGAAGCATCTCAAGCTGGACAAGAATCGGCAGCTTCTGCTGCTGTTTCAGAAAAAGTAACGCCTGAGCAACAAGCAGCAATTGATGCGATTGATAAGCCAGTTCTAGATGAAAAGAATACAGATGTGGTTGAAGGTAGTGCGCCAAGTGAGGCTGCTGCTTCAGAAACACATTAATTTGTTGTTTTTTGTTAAAAAATCCCTGCAAATGCGGGGATTTTTTTTGAAATACTGTGATTTGTTGCTGAATTGAAATAAATGACAGGGTAGAATAAGCCGCACTACCTGGGAGGATATTATGGCACTCATTTCAATGCGCCAGCTCTTGGATCACGCTGCTGAACATAACTACGGCGTACCAGCATTTAACGTAAATAACTTAGAACAAATGCGTGCAATTATGCTTGCCGCGGATGCAACCAATTCACCTGTAATTGTTCAAGCATCAGCTGGAGCTCGCAAATATGCAGGCGCTCCATTCTTACGCCATCTTATTTTGGCTGCAATTGAAGAATGGCCACATATTCCAGTGGTAATGCATCAAGACCATGGAACAAGCCCTGATATCTGTCAGCGTTCAATTCAGCTTGGCTTTAGCTCAGTGATGATGGACGGTTCATTAGGTACAGATGGTAAAACACCTACATCGTACGAATACAACGTTGATGTAACTCGTAATGTTGTTGCTTTAGCACATGCATGTGGTGTTTCTGTCGAAGGTGAGATTGGCTGTTTAGGTAGCCTTGAAACTGGTATGGCTGGCGAAGAAGATGGTGTTGGTGCAGAAGGTGTACTTGATCACTCACAACTTCTTACTTCTGTTGAAGAAGCGACTCAGTTTGTTGCCGATACTAATGTAGATGCATTAGCGATTGCTGTAGGTACTTCACATGGTGCTTACAAATTCACTCGTCCACCTACAGGCGATATCTTGGCGATTGACCGTATTAAAGAAATTCATGCGGCATTACCAAATACTCATCTTGTTATGCATGGTTCAAGTTCTGTACCGCAAGAATGGTTGAAAGTAATCAATGAGTTCGGTGGCGATATTAAAGAGACTTATGGTGTACCTGTTGAACAGCTTGTAGAAGCAATTAAACATGGTGTTCGTAAGATCAATATCGATACAGACTTACGTTTAGCGTCTACTGGTGCAATTCGTCAGTTTATGGCTGAAAACCCTGCTGAGTTCGATCCACGTAAATACTTTGCTAAAACTGTAGATTCAATGAAGCAAATTTGTATTGATCGCTATGAAGCATTTGGTACAGCTGGAAATGCTGACAAGATTCGTCCAATTTCTTTAGAGAAAATGGTTGATCGTTATAAATAATTCCCGTTAGGGTCTAATTTATAGAAACCGGTTATTTATATAACCGGTTTTTTTATTAGGTAAATTCCATTCATAAAAAAACCTGTGATAGACACAGGTTTTGATGACAATAGAAGAACTTACTTTTGTAAGTTCTTTTTGTCTAGACTTGGATCTTTGATTTCTACATATGCATTTGCACGTACTTCACGTAACCAACTATCAATTTCGGTATTAAATTGACGTTCACCTAAAATCTGACGTGCCATACGCTCTTGATATTCATGAGTCATATCTTTTTCGCGTTTGTCTGTCACTTGTAAGATATGCCAACCAAATTGAGTTTGGAATGGTTCACTAATCTGACCTACAGGAATCTCCTGCATTTTTTTATCAAATTCAGGCACCATCATTCCAGGTGTTACCCAGCCTAAACTTCCGCCATCACGAGCGGAACCTGTATCATTTGAATAGGTTGCTGCTAATGTTGCAAAATCCTCACCAGCTTTTAAGCGTTTGTAGATGTTATCAATAATTTGCTTGGCATTCTCAAGAGTCACCACTTCAGATGGTTGAATGAGAATGTGGCGGGTTTGAAATTGAGGTACTAAAGCTTTTTGCTCATTTTGTTTGCGTTCAATAAGCTTTAAAACATGTACACCATCACGTACCGATACTAAGTCAGTTGTTTGTCCATCTTGTAAAGGAGTAATGCGAGCAGCGAGTTCGGCAGGAATATCAGACAGTGGGCGGAAACCCATGTCAGCACCTTCAACTTTTACATTTGCAGTTGAAAGTTTTTTCAATGCATTTATATCGTTACTTTGCGCAAGCTTTGAACGCACTTCTTGAGCTACAGATTGAACTTCCTGTGCATTGTCACCAGAAATGCGCATATGAATTACATGTGCTTGATTACCTAGCGCAGCTTGTCCCTGAGGTGATTTTAAGAAGTTTTCTACATCTTGATCACTGATTTTAATACGAGACATGACTTGTTGTTGACGTAAACGGCTAATCGCTAGATCTTCAGCGATTCGACTACGTAAACTTTCATAAGTGCCTGGTGCCATAGCATCCAATTTTTGCTGGAAAGCTTCTAAACTTTTAGACCCAGATTGACTAGCTACTTTAAGTACAGCTTCATTTAAGCTCTTTTCATCAGGTTTGATGCCATATTTTTTAACTTGCTCAAGCTGTGCTTGACGCAAGATTAATTGATCCAATACCTGAAACTGTAAATATTGCTGAGGTGGAACATCTTTTTTTTGTGCTTGCAGTTCATGAGCTGCTTCAGCCATACCTTGTTGAAGATCGCTTTTTAAAATTACGCTATTGTCCACAATTGCCACAACTTCATCAGCGGGTTGGGCAAAACTATGCATTGATGAAGAGATTAGGGCAGCAAGTGTAGTTGCTTTAAAAAACTGTTTAAGATGCTTTGTCTTCATTAACGTTGTGTCCAAGATTGATTAATTTTGTTAAAACCTAAAACGCGATTTTCAAGTAAAGACGCGAGTTTATTGTTTAAACCACCTAAACCTTTTAGTGTAACTTCAGCCATGATCGCACGCTTTTCACTAACATCTGGAGATTTTGGATCGTCTAGATCGTTATAATACGAGCGGCCGTAGACAGAAATACCCCAGCAACATGACTCATAGTTAACTCCTAGTAAGAGTTCGCGGGCAACATCATTGTCCATGTCATATTGTACGTGCCCCATAATACGCCAATTGTCTTTAATTGGTTGTATAAAGGATGCAACAACTTGGTCGTAAGTGTCTTGACGGCCAGGAATATCTTTACGATAGAAATAGCCTAAGTTATATAGATTTCCTTTGTCACCCGTGTAGTAAAGTTGGAAATCACGTTGAGCATTGTCGCCATTCGACATCCATGCTGAGTTAGCAGCAATAGTGAAGTTTTGATTAAGTTGGCTAGATAAGCTAACAACAGGGCCAGTGTTACGCTCGGTGTCAAACTCATCTTGCTGTTTTAATGTGACACGACGGTCTTCAAAATAATAACTTTGACCAACACTTGCACGTAAACGCTCTAAACCTACAGTATCGAAGAGGCTGTAACTTACACCTAATGATAAGAAGTTGTTGTCTTCAAGACGGTCATGTCCATAAAAACGGTATGGATTAAATAACTGATCATAACTAATTGACGCAGTGGTTGAGTCAAAGTTAGGGTAGCCATCTTGATTTTTGTAGGGAGCATATGCGTAGAAAGCACGTGGCGTAAGTGTTTGTAAGTACTTACCATCACGCTCAAAGTTCAGTCCGGTATCCAAAGTGAATTGTGGCACAATGACTGATTTATTTTCAGAACCACCATCTAAACCTTGAGATGCAATACTGTCCTTATCATAAAACGTTTGAATAGAACGTACTGAAACTTCAGGAATTACAAAAGCTGCCGGCGTACGGTAGTTATAACGTGTTGCGAACTGATTATAAATACGTGTGCCGCTACTTTCCTGAGCAGAGTCATCATTAATCGATTTTTTAAAGTAAGCGGTATCGTTATTAAATTCGTATTGTAAGCCTAATGGATTACCAGTGACATAATTTAATAAAAATTGTGGTAAACGAGCATATGGCTTATCTACGTCTAGAACCTCTGGGTCAAGTGTCTGGAAATCTTCGACTTTAAGCTGTGCTTTTAAACCCGGAATACCATGTTGATAGTTAAGTTCCCATGCTCTACGTAAGTTAAGATCGGTTTTAGAGTTAGGGCTACTATCTAAGTCAGAGAAATAATCTTTATCTGATGCATAGTTATATTCAAGGTTGGTAGACCACTGATCGTTAATTTCCCAATTATGTAAAAAATGGAAATCTTTACGATCTTTATCGTCATAACCTTTGTCAGATGGCAAGATGCCACCCCACATTTCACCAGCGCCAAAGCCATCAGTTAAATAACGGAAGTCACCTTTTAACATTGCACCACGATCTGCTAAATAACGTGGAGTAAGTGTCAGATCATAGTTAGGTGCAAGGTTTAAATAGACCGGAACAGAAAGTTCAACACCACCATCGTTTGAGAAACCAAACTGTGGATTGAGAATACCGGTAGTACGGCGGTCGTCAATTGGGAAGTTAAAGTAGGGAACAGCTAGAACAGGGACGTCCTTAACATATAGTTTTGTTCCACGAGTTACGCCGCGTCCAGTTTCCTGATTTAACTCAATTTTATTAGCTTGAATTTTCCAACCCGGTTTTTGGCCTGGTGGGCAAGTCGTATAGGTTGCATCATTAAGAACCATAACATTTGGTGAGGTTCTTTCTATTTTTCCTGCGTGACCATGGGCATGTTGTTGTTCAGAAATATAAAAACTATTGTCTAAATTCCCGGTTTGGGTTTTTAGGTTGTAATTAATTTCATCACTCTGTGAAAGTAACCCGCCTTGAGCTAACTGTACTCGACCTTGTGCATGTGCAAAGGTTTGGGTTTTATCAATCGTTACTTTGTCAGCGCGAACTGTGCGTCCTTCCTGATCAATAACGACGTCACCTTCTAAAACAGAATCACCCGCTGGGTTGTAATGTCCGTAGTTAGCCGTAACGACAGAAGTCGCTTTATCGGCATCTAAAGCTTTTGTCTCAGGGTTAATCGGTGTAACCCATGTACCTTGGCAAAATGCCGAGCTTAAATATTTATTGTCACGAAGCTGAGCTTCAGGTGCAGATTTATCAACATAGTATTGCTGAAAAAATTCTTGGCCTGGGTAAGCTTCCTTGATGCTCGCTTTAAGTTGATTATTGTCTATATTGGAGACAACATCAGTTGACTCAGCATAACTTGATTGTATGGAGCCACATAAGAGCGTAAAAATAGCTGTCGCTAAAGGATTAAATTTAAACTGATGCTTCATTGTCTCATTAACCAAGTATGCTAATTCACAATTAATTATTGTCGCATCATAGAGAAAAAGTTTATAAGTGGCTACACTTAACCCTTCAAAAATCTCAGCTTGTTTTAGATTTTATTGCAAATGAATACACAACGTGAACAATTGATATATACATGGCTTACATCTGTTCTGGAAAATGATCAATTTAAGATCGCTTTTTTAGCAGGTGATGCAAGCTTCCGCCGTTATGCGCGTATCCAGTTACAAAATAAAACGTATATGCTCATGGATGCCCCTCCAGAAAAAGAAGACTGTGTTCCGTTTGTGACCATTGACGAGTTTTTTGCGAGCCATGGCGTACGTGTGCCTCAGATCGTCGCAAAAGATCTGACTCAAGGTTTTCTGTTATTGGAAGACTTTGGTGATGTACTTTTATCGACATTATTAACTGATGAGACAGTTGATAAATACTACGAGCAAAGTTTTAAGCAGCTTATTCACTTGCAGTCTATTGACGGGACCAATCAGTTCCCAGCTTATTCTTACGAAAAATTAATGTCGGAAATGCAGCTACTCACAGACTGGATGTTGCCATCGCTTTCTATTCAGCCGACTGCTGAACAGAAAAAAACGATTGATGATGCATTTGACTTCTTGGCTCGTGCTGCATTAGCCCAACCGCAAGTTATTGTACATCGAGATTTTCATAGTCGAAATTTGATGAAAATTACCGATGAGCAAGAGTTAGGGGTAATTGACTTCCAAGATGCTGTTATTGGCGCTGATACATATGACCTAATTTCCATTACTCGTGATGCATATGTTCAATGGAACGCTGATCGTGTTTATCAATGGTTTAAAGTTTTTTATGACTTATTGCCAGAGTCGGATAAACAAAACCGCAGTTTTGAACAATTCAAACGTGATGCAGATTTAATGGCGATCCAACGCCATATTAAAATTTTAGGTATTTTTGTTCGCTTGTTTGAACGTGATGGTAAGTCGGGGTATTTGAAGGATTTACCACGTGTCATGTGGTATTTGCTCGAAGAAAGTAGTGGTTACGCTGAGCTTGAAGAGTTTATGGTGTTTATAAATAACATTGTGATGCCTAAATTTATCGAGAAATATGGTAGCTATGAGGTAGCAGCATAATGAAAGCAATGATTCTTGCTGCTGGCTTGGGCAATCGTATGCGTCCACTTACGTTATATACACCAAAGCCTTTGCTCGAGGTGGGTGGTAAGCCGCTAATTGTATGGCATATTGAAAAACTTAAGAAAATTGGTGTGAATGAAATAGTCATCAATTCTGCATGGTTGGCAGATAAACTCATCAGTAGCTTAGGCGATGGTTCTCAATTCGGTGTTGATATCCGTTGGACACGAGAGGATGAAGGACTAGAAACAGCTGGTGGAATTATTAATGCTTTGCCACTGCTTGGAACAGATCCGTTTATTCTGGTGAATGGAGATGTATGGACCACAATGGATTTTGAAGCTCTCCGCCATATTAAGTTAAATGATGATTTAGCCCATCTTGTATTAGTTGATAACCCTAAACAGCATCCTGAAGGCGACTTTACATTATTGGATGGTCGCGCTTTTACATTTGATCAAGATGTGACGGGCGAGAACCTCACTTTTAGTGGTGTATCTGTTATCCATCCTAAGCTTTTTGATGGATTGGAAGCGGGTAAACGTCCTTTAGCCCCACTGTTGAAGCAAGCGATGCACAATCAAAAAATATCTGGTGAAAAGCTTAAAGGTGCATGGGTAGATGTGGGAACGCCTGAGCGTTTAATGGAGCTAGATTTGCAAATTCGTGAAGGCTTCTACGATTAAGTGTGTAATCCCTAATCGTTAACTAGTGTTCCACGATGCATAAATCGGTATACTTTGTTTTAAATTTTACTTAGATGTTATCTGTTTATGCATCCGTTTTTTCAAGAGTTACAACAGGGTAGTCAAAAATTAGGTTTATCGCTTAGCGATGAAGCTTTGACATTATTGTTGAAGTATCAAGATGCTTTGGTACTTTGGAACAAAGCTTATAATCTAACAGCGATTCGTGATCCAAAAGAAATGTTAGTGAAGCATTTGTTGGATAGCCTAAGTATTTTGAAAGATTTGCCAGCAGGTCGTTTGCTCGATGTAGGTACAGGTGGTGGTATGCCGGGCATGATCATTGCTTTATGTCAGCCGGAACGCTCTTGTGTATTGCTTGATTCAAATGGTAAAAAAATTCGTTTTTTGAAACAGTTTATTGCTGACCTTAAGCTTAAAAACGTAATAGCTGTGCAAACGCGTGTTGAAAATCAAGATACAATTGATGAGCTTGGTCAATTTGATGTGATTACAAGTCGCGCTTTTGCTTCTTTAACGGATTTTGTAGATGCAGCTCAGCCATATTTACATCAGAGCAGTATAATTGCAGCAATGAAAGGGGTTGTGCCAGTTGAGGAAATTGAGCAACTTAAGCAGGACTTTTCATGTAAAGTGATTGAGCTGCGCGTACCAAGACTTGATGAACAACGTCATTTACTTTTACTTCAACGTATTTAAATAAAAAGTATTAGGGTTACCATGGCTCAAATTATTGCGATTGCAAACCAAAAGGGTGGTGTTGGTAAAACAACGACTGCAGTAAATCTTGCAGCGTCTCTAGCTGTATTAAAGAAACGTGTATTACTTGTAGATATGGATTCACAAGGTAATGCTACGATGGGGTCCGGTATTCAAAAGAACGATCTTTTGTACTCCATTACGGATGTGCTACTTGGCGAAGTACCAATTGAAACAGCTATTCAAAAAGCAGAAGTCGGATATAAAGTTTTAGGTTCTAATCGTGAACTTTCTGGTGTTGAACTTGCTATTGCAGAGCAAGAGGGTCGTGAATTCATTCTAAAAAATGCTTTGAATGAAATTAGAAACTCTTTTGATTTTATTATTGTGGATTGTGCCCCAAGCTTGAGTTTGATTACTGTAAATGCCTTAGCAGCGGTTGATAGTGTAATCATTCCAATGCAGTGCGAGTACTATGCGCTAGAGGGTTTGGCTGATTTAACGCAGACTATTGATCGTATTCAAAAAGCATTAAATCCTGATTTAGAAATTATTGGTGTATTACGTACAATGTACGATGCACGAAATGCTTTAACACGTGATGTATCTGCGGAGCTAGAGCAGTATTTCGGTAAAAAACTTTATGATACCGTTGTTCCACGTAATGTCCGCTTAGCAGAAGCGCCAGCACATGGTTTACCTGTGATCTATTTTGAGAAAAGTTCTAAAGGTGCAGTTGCATACTTAAATCTTGCAGCTGAGATGTTAAAGAAAAGTAAAGTGAAGAAAGGAAGTAAAGTATGAGCATCAAAAAACGCGGATTGGCTAAAGGACGTGGTTTAGATGCATTACTTGGTTCAATTCAAAAAGAAAAATTACAACTTGAAGCACAGGCGCTTGACCACGGACAGTTGAAACAAATTGATGTAAATTTATTAAAACGTGGTGAATATCAGCCACGTCGTTTTATTCATGAGCATGATTTACAAGAGTTAGCTTCTTCTATTGAAAAACATGGGGTAATGCAACCTATTGTAATTCGTCCAGTTGATGATGAAGCGCACCCATATGAAATCATTGCGGGTGAGCGTCGCTGGCGTGCAGCACAACTTGCGGGTTTAACTGAAATTCCTGCAATTGTTCGTGATTTAAATGATCAGGTTGCTATCGCTTTAGCACTCATTGAGAATATTCAACGCCAAGATTTAAATCCGATTGATCAAGCAATAGCTTTACAGCGTTTTCATGATGAATTCGGTTTAAGCCATCAAGAAATTGCTGACACAGTAGGAAAAGCACGTACTACAGTAAGTAATTTACTTCGTTTGTTGAGTTTGGCGGATGAAATTAAAGATTTCATGCAACAAGGCCAGCTTGATATGGGGCATGCTCGAGCTATCTTGACGTTAAAGGGTAAAGATCAATTAGACGTTGCTAAAATTGTAATTGAAAAAGGATTATCTGTTCGTCAAACAGAGCAATTGGTGCGTGATAGAAGTGAGCCTAAGCAGGAGAAGGAAAAAGCACCTGTAGCACCAGATATTGAACAATTGACACAAAAATTATCAGAGCGTTTTGGCGCTAATGTGAAAATTGATCATAATCAAAAAGGTAAGGGTAAGCTTGTTATTCATTACCATACCTTAGATGAGTTAGATGGCATTTTAAATATTTGTTTGCCTGATTAATTTACATTTGGGTCATATATTTCTAATTTTATATTCTTGGGGAAGAAGATATGTGGGAACTTGTGAGAGCGGGTGGATGGTTGATGCTGCCTTTAATTCTATGCTCAATTTTAACTGTTGCGATCAGCATTGAACGTTTTGTTCGGTTAAGACGTTCACAAGTTCTACCCAAAGCATTAATTGATGATAGTTCGTTAAGAACTGAAGATATTGTGGAAAATTTGGAACAAAATGTAGAAGTGCAAAACAGCGCATTGGCTCACATTTTAAAAGCAGGTTTTGATCATCGTGAGCATGGTGAGCAATTTGCACGTGCACAAATGGAAGTAGCCGCTTCTCAAGAAATTTCTTATTTAGAAAAAAATATTAATTTCTTGGGGACTTTGAGTGCTGTGGCGCCTTTATTAGGGCTGCTTGGTACAGTAGTCGGGATTATTGAGTCATTCCTTGTGATTGATTTTGGATCGGCAGGTAGTCCAAGTTTAATGATTCCGGGTGTTTCTAAAGCGCTTATTACTACAGCTGTGGGAATGTTAATTGCGATTCCTGCTTTAGTTGCTTATCGCTATTTTCAAAGATTAGTACAAGATTATATTGCTGAACTAGAGCAGCAATCGACTTTATTTCATGCCTCATTGTTCTATAAACATTCCTCGTCTATAGCAGAACATCGTCGTGTTGGGTGATGGGTGAATAGCCAGATGAAATTTAAACGTTCTCAGGTTGAAGACATCCATATCAATTTAACGCCTATGATTGACTGTTTGTTGTTCATTTTGGTTTTTTTATTACTATCGACTACTTTTAATCAGCCAAGTCGCCTCAATTTAACGTTACCAGATGCACAAGGTGTTCCACCAAAACAGTACGATCACAAAATTGAAGTCGTGGTAGACTCTTCTGGTCATTATGCTGTAAATGGTCAGGCACTTTCGTCTAAAGAGGTTGCTGATCTGAGTACTGCGATTAAGCAAGTTGCTCAAGAGCGCCGTGATTTTATGTTCATCATTGCTGCGGATGCCAAAGCGTCTCATCAGGATGTAATTCGCGTTATGGATGTAGCAGGACAACTCGGTTTTGTTAACATCAATATTAGTACCAAAGTTCCTTCTAGAGGTTTTTCTGAGTGAATCAAGATTTTAAGGTTTATTTGCGTCTCATAGCCTATTTAAAACCTTATTGGGGCGTGGCCTTATTAGTACTTATCGGGTTCGGTATTAACTCAGCAACAGAAGTCTCCGTTGCTAAATTGATTAAATTTATTATTGATGCAATCCAAAATAGCAGTAGAGGTGATTTGGATTGGTTCCCATTATTAATCATTTTATTGGTTTTTTTCCGTGGTTTAGGCCTATTTATGGGCGGTTACTATACTGCGGTGATTTCACGTAGTTTAGTTTTTAGTATTCGCCAAGAAGTTTATGCCAAACTTTTAAGACTACCAGCACAATATTACCTTGATAATTCATCTGGCCATATTACTGCCAAGATTATGTATAATGTTGAGCAGTTAACGGCAGCTTCTTCGGAGTCATTAAGAACCATCGTTAGGGATGGGATGATTACATTGGGATTATTGGGTTATCTGTTTTATACCAATTGGCGCCTGACTCTATGTATATTTGTATTTTTACCAGTCATTGGCGTATTGGTACGTAAAGCTTCAAAAAGAATGCGAAAGCTTTCTTTACAAGTCCAAGATACGATGGGTGACGTGAATCATGTTGTTCAAGAAAGTATTAATGGTAATGCGGTAGTAAAAAGTTTTGCGGGTGAGGAGTCTGAACAAGCACGATTCTATAAGTCCTCAGAAGAAAACTTAAAACGTGGTCTGAAAATGGTAATTGTGCAAAACCTGAATAGCCCCGTGGTTCAGGTGGTGATGGCTTGTGCTATGGCCCTTATTGTATGGTTAGCTTTACGTCCACAAATTTTGGGTAGTACGAGTGCTGGCGAGTTTGTAGCTTATATTACAGCCGCTGGTTTGTTAGCAAAGCCAGTTAAAAACTTGACTGATGTTAATGAAAAGCTACAACGCGGTTTAGCGGCAGCTCACTCTGTTTTTGAATTATTAGATTTGCCTGAAGAGCAAAATAATGGCCATTTGAAACCTAAATTAAATGGTGCGATTCGTTTTGATCATGTAGTATTAAATTATGCTGATGGTGTACAAGCGATTAAAGACTTCTCTCTAGATATTCTTCCAGGTCAAACTGTAGCATTAGTTGGACGTTCAGGTGCTGGTAAAAGCTCATTAGTTAATATGTTGGTACGTTTCCAAGAAGTATCAAGTGGGCAAATTTATCTAGATGATGTGCCAATTAATGATATTGATCTTTCTTGTCTGCGTACACAAATCGCAATGGTAAATCAACAAGTTGTATTGTTTAACCGTACTGTTCGCGAAAATATTGCTTATGGTCAGTTGCAGGGTGCCTCAGATGAGGAAATTCATGCGGCTGCAAAAGCTGCATATGCACATGACTTTATTATGAATTTACCAAATGGTTATGATACTGTCTTAGGTGCACAAGGTCTAAACTTATCAGGTGGACAACGTCAGCGAATTGCTATTGCTCGAGCAATTTTAAAAAATGCTCCAATTTTAATTTTAGATGAAGCTACAAGTGCTCTAGATAATGAATCTGAACATTTTATTCAGCAAGCATTTGATGAAGCGATGCAAGATCGTACAACTATTGTTATTGCTCATCGTTTATCAACAATTGAAAATGCTGATCGTATTGTAGTAATGGATCAAGGGCAAATTGTTGAACAAGGTACCCACCAAGAACTTCTTGCAAAACATGGTGCTTATTATCAATTACATCAGCGTAATTTCGAGGATAACTAAGCATGTCATTAGCCCAGCTGATCCAAAATGCATGGAATAAGCAATCGAGTTGGTTGATTGCTTTACGTCCATTATCGTGCTTATATCGCGCTGGGTTTCTATTCAATCGTAATCTTTATAATTCGGGTTTTAAGCAAGTTTATAAAGCACCCGTGCCTGTGATGGTTATAGGGAATATCACAGTAGGTGGAAGTGGAAAAACTCCCTTACTAATACAACTGGTGAATTATCTACAGCAGCATAATATAAAAGTAGGGGTAATTAGTCGGGGATATGGGGGGGATGGTCCTTTTCCAATGCTGGTTACCTCGGGCGGCCAAGTAGCTCAGGCTGGGGATGAGCCAGCATTAATTGTTCAGGCTACAAGTGTACCAATGGCGGTAGGTCCTAATAGACAGGCTGCAATAGAGTTATTGCTTGAGTCATCAGAAATAGATTTGATTATTAGTGATGATGGGTTGCAGCATTGGGCATTAGGTCGACAGATCGAGTGGATTGTACTGGATCAAAATCGAGGTTTAGGGAATAAAAAATTATTACCTGAAGGCTATCTGCGAGAGCCTATTGAACGTTTAGAAACTGGAACAGTGATTGAGCATACTCATAAACCTGCTACAGAATTAAACATGCATCTCGAGACAGGACAGCCATATTTACTTAACCCTTTATCTAATTCTAAACCAAGCTTTAATCTTGAGAATAATTATCATGCTGTAATCGGGATTGGCTTTCCTCAGCGCTTTTATCAAACACTTAAAGATCTGGGTTTAAAACAATTTCAAGAGCATGCATTTCGTGATCATCATGATTACACAATCAATGATTTAATTTTTAATGACGAGCTGCCACTTATTACAACTGAAAAAGATGCAGTTAAGCTATTGCCATTACTTGAAAAGCATCCTGAATTTAAACAGTCTATTTGGGTGGTTCCTGTTAAAGCCGTCCTGTCTCCACAGTGTTATCAGGTTTTAAAACAGCAATTGCAAGAACTTGATATTCAATTATCTTAGGTAAAAAAAATGAAACACATCGTCATTCCAGCACGCTTCTCAAGTTCGCGTTTGCCAGGTAAACCATTGTTGCTTATTCATAAACGTCCTATGATTTTACGGGTAGTTGATCAGGCAAAAAAAGTCGAAGGTTTTGATGATCTGTGTGTGGCAACAGATGACGAGCGTATTGCTGAGATTTGCCGTGCAGATGGAGTTGATGTAGTTCTTACGAGTTTGGATCATCCCTCAGGTACAGACCGTTTAAGTGAAGTTGCTCGTATTAAAGGTTGGGATGCAGACGATATTATTGTAAATGTTCAAGGTGATGAACCTTTGTTGCCAGCTCAACTTGTCCAACAAGTTGCGAAACTTTTGGTAGATAAACCAAATTGTTCAATGTCTACTTTGTGTGAGCCGATTCATACCTTAGATGAGTTTCAGCGGGACAGTATTGTAAAAGTAGTCATGTCTAAACAAAATGAAGCATTATATTTTAGCCGTGCAACTATTCCTTATGATCGAGATGGGGCTAAGCACGCTGAACCGACTTTACATACACAAGCATTTCGTCATTTAGGTTTGTATGCTTATCGAGTGAACTTATTACAAGAATATGTAACATGGGATATGGGTAAGCTTGAAAAGCTTGAGAGCCTTGAACAATTACGTGTTTTAGAAAATGGTCATCGAATTGCAATCGCTGTAGCCGAAGCAAATTTACCACCCGGTGTGGACACTCAAGCTGATCTTGATCGCTTAAATAATATGCCTGTTGAATCTTTTGAATAAGCGTTAATTTTTAATGAATCCGAATGTAACTTCAAAGGTTTATCCTTGGCAGCAAACAACATGGGATACCTTGACTACAAGGTTTCCTAATATTGGACATGGTCTCTTATTTTACGGCAAGCAAGGGTGTGGGAAACATGCTTTTGCTAAGCATTTTTTAGCATGGGTGCTTTGTTTAAATAAGCAGCTGCAGGGCCCTTGTGGTGAATGTAGTAGTTGCCAATGGTTAAAATCAGACACTCATCCCAATTATGTTCATATCACAACGGATGAAGAAAATAAAAAGCAGAATGCGAAAATTAAAATAGAAAAGATACGTGACTTACTACCTTTCGTACAACAAACGGGAGAAGGTTGGCGCGTTATTGTGATTGAACCTGCTGAGGCGCTTAATTTGGCATCTTCAAATGCTTTACTAAAGACTTTAGAAGAACCAGGCGAGCGTGTTGTTTTAATTTTGCTGGCTGATCACTACCTTAAATTACCAGCCACTATTCGTAGCCGTTTACAGCACTTTGCTTTGGATCGTATCTCCTACGAGCAAGCCACTTCCTATTTGAATGAGCATTTATCTGAACTTGCAGAAGTGCAGCCTGATTTACTGCTTGGCTTATCTAATGATATGCCTTTGCAAGCAATAGAAATTGCTCAAAGTGACTGGTTTGCGAAAAGGCAAATTTTCTTAAATGATTGGCTTAAAATCGTTGCTCAAAAAAATATGCCTTTATTTTTCTCAGGCAAATGGCAAAAAGAATTAAGTTTTAGTGATTTTATAATGCTTTTTGAATACTTGTTGGGTGATTTAATTTGTGTCAAGCTAAATCAACCACAAAAAAATACTGATTTAGATTTTGATCAGTTAAGCTCATATTATGATTTAGAAAGCTTATTTAATATTTATAATGAATTACAACAAGCAAAAAAGCTTGTTGAGCAAAATGTACAAAGTCAACTAATTATAGATCAGTTGTTTATAACATTAATGAATATTTAAGGGGAAGATGATGCAGCCGCAAATGGGGGGGATTATTCAGGTAAATATTCCTGATAAAGCTACTTTACAAGCAAGCTATATGGGATATGTGCAAGGTGGGGGTCTATTCGTACCATCAAAACAAAAGGTAAAGATGGGGCAAGAAATTTTCATTTTGGCAACTTTACCTGAGCAGTCCCAAAAAATTCCTCTAACAGGTAAAGTAATCTGGATCTCCCATAAGCAAAGTGGATTTAAACCTCAAGGTTTTGCTATTCAGTTAAGTGGAGATAAGGGAATTTACTATAAAAACGAGGCAGAACGAGTTTTGGCTGGTAGTATGTCTCTAGACCGCCCAAGTTATACCATGTAATTAAATAGGAAAGAAAAGTGTTTGTTGATACGCATTGCCATTTAACGATGTTAGATTTAACGCCTTATAACGGTGATCTGGACCTTGCGCTTGCAGCAGCGCGAGCAGAAGGAGTGTCTAAGTTTATGGCAATTTCCGTTGATCTCGATGACCATATTGCACTATCTGAGATTGCAAAGAAACATGCAGATGTTGGTTATACGGTAGGTGTGCACCCTTGTGAGGATGTGGACACAATGGCACGTGCAACAACTGAATATTTGGTTGAATTGGCTCAATCAGAAAAAGTATGGGCTTTAGGTGAAACTGGACTGGACTATTATCACAGTACAGATTTTATTGAAGAGCAAAAGACATGTTTTGCAAGACATATCCAAGCTTCAAAAATTGTAAAAAAACCAGTTGTGGTTCATACCCGATCAGCAAAGCATGATACGGTAGATATTATCCGTGCTGAACAATCAACCCATGGGATTCTGCATTGTTTTACTGAAGATTGGGAAACAGCAAAAGCTGTATTGGATTGTGGTTACTATATTTCCTTTTCAGGAATTGTGTCATTTAAGAATGCACAGGATTTGCGCGATGTAGCTAAACAGGTCCCACTAGATCGCCTTTTAATTGAAACAGATAGCCCATATTTAGCACCTGTCCCATATCGTGGTAAAACAAATGAACCAAAATATGTGCCTTATGTAGCCAAAGCGCTCAGTGATGTATATGATAAATCGGTTGAGGAAATTGCAATGATCACCTCACAAAATTTTGAGAACTTGCTAAAAGCGATTTAGGTCATTGAAACTATAGAAGAGAGTAATTGCGTGAAGATGGATCGTCAGGCTCAGTTCCGAGCAAGAGAAGTATTAATATTTCAGGTTGCGGAACAATTATTGCTAGAAAATGGCGAAGCCGGAATGACACTTGATGTCTTGGCTGCTGAGCTTGATCTAGCAAAAGGAACTTTGTACAAACACTTTCAAAGTAAAGATGAGTTGTACATGCTGTTGATCATTCGTAATGAGCGTATGTTACTTGAAATGGTTCAAGATACTGAAAAGGCTTTTCCAGAACATTTAGCTTTTTTCATGTTGCATCATTTACATCATCCTGAGCGAACAGTTTTATTTCACCAAATTGAAGAAAAACTCTCAATAACTGCTCAAGGTGTACATCATCTTTTTCATGAGCTTTATCAGGTTCGTAAACAGCGATTGCGAATTATCATTCGCATGACAGATCATTATTTAGAATCTATTCAAAGTAATATGACGACTCGTGATTATTTGGCTTCTATTTGGTCATTAACACATGGTGCAGCAGCTATTCTCAATTCAAGTTTTTACCAACGGTATTTAGGTTCAAGAGACACTTTGAGAGTGGCTTATATTGATCAGGCATTAGCCTTACCTAAACAAGCTGTTGAGCAATATGCTTAGGTCGATATGAAATCTCAATCACCTAAATCCCAAAAAGGTTTTACACTTATTGAAGTGATGGTGGTGATTGTTATTATGACGATTATGACTTCACTCGTCGTACTTAACATTGGTGGGGTTGACCAAAAGAAAGCAATGCAAGCAAGAGAGCTATTTTTGCTTGATATACATAAAATTGGTAAAGAGTCGCTTGATCAATCTCGTGTTCTAGCTTTATCTACTCTTAGTGAAACCGACGTTTCACCATTTTCTTATGAATTATATGAATATCACGACCAGAGTAAATTACAGGTTCAGGATATAAAAAATCGCTGGCAAAAATATTCAGAATTTACTACGCGGCAACTGCCTAAACACGTATCGTTTACAGTACAAACTTTAGATGAGCAAAACTATTCAAAAGCTACGAATACCGATTTAATTGGAGGGCAGGCTCCCCAGTTAATCTGGTTCGGTAACGGTGAAGCTAAAACTGTGAAAATACAGTTTTACTTTGAACAAAAACCAATTGGTTCAGAAATACAAATTGATCATTTGGGTAAAATAAATGAAATCTAAAGGCTTTACTCTATTAGAAGTAATGGTTGCTTTAGCAATTTTTGCAGTAGCGGCTGTCGCGTTAACTAAAGTAGCCATGCAATATACTCAATCTACCTCAAATGTAATTCTTAGAACCAAAGCTCAGTTTGTAGCAATGAATGAAATTGCTTTAATGGAGATAAATCAGGAATGGCTTGAAGGTACTCAAAGTAAGCAAATTACTTCTCAAGGCGAAACTTGGCAGATTGACAAATCTGCACAATCTACAATTAGCCCGAATGTTCAGAAAGTAGATTTACAAATTAGCTTATATGATTCTGATAAGGGCAAAGTTCAAAATGGTATTACTCACTTGGTGTTTTTTAATTATCCAATGAAAGCAAAATAATGATAAAGAATAAATGTTTTCGCTCACCAAACTCAGCTTCTCGTCTTGCGGTACGATCAGAGCAGATGATGAGGGGTTACTCTGAGCAAAGCTCTTCGTCTTGCGCTCAGACAAAGCTTCGCTTTGTTAATCCTCGCTCAGGATTTACTTTAGTTGAGCTTTTAGTTTCAATTGCAATTTTTGCTATTTTATCTTTATTGGGGTGGAAGGTTTTTGACTATTTATTAAAAGTTCGTGATCGTAATACTCAACATGAAGTGCAGCTATTTGAATTACAAGATGCTTATCAACAAGTTTTGCGTGATACATTGCAAATTATACCTTTATCAGCCAATCAAGGCGGGCAATTACGTCCAGCTTTAGAGATTGATAATCAAGTTCTCCGCTTTAGTAAGGCGGGTGTTACTGATCCATTAAAGCAAGGATTATCACCTTTTGAGCGTATCGAATATCGATATGATCCTGATCAAAAAAAGCTTTATCGCCTTAAATATAGTAACTTAAATACTTCAAATAGAGAGCAACCTTTATCAAGTACGCTGTTGAGCCAAGTTGAACAATTTCAAATTATGGTTTTGACACCTCAAGAAGTAACAAAGTGGCCTGAAGTTAATATTGACCCTACAAAACCTGATGAATTTAGGAAGTTGCCAAAAGGAATAAAAATGCAACTCACGGTTGCAGGTGTAAGTTATGAGTGGATTTATAGCTTAAACCAAGGTGACTTATCGCTCTCCAAACAGGGAGGTCAATAAATGTTACTCTATAAAAAAAATCAGCAAGGTGTAGCATTACTCACAATTTTGATAATGGTTGCTTTAGCTACAATTTTAGCTGCTTCTATCGCAAAGCATCAAACTAATACAATGGAAAATACAGGTTATTTGATGCGTCAAAATCAGTCATTACTCTATGCAAAAAGTACAGAAGCTTTTTTTTCTGAATTATTAATTCAAGATGCAAATAATGCTGGTGGCATCGATCACTTAAAGGAAAGCTGGGCTCAGCCAATGCCACCTTTTCCAATAGAAGATGGAGTCGTATCGGGGCGCTTACTAGATGAGTCAGGAAAATTTAACCTAAACAATTTAACGACCAATGAAGGTAAGGTAAACGAAGCTGCTAAAAATTGGTTTGAGCGATTGCTTGTGCGTGTAGGGTTGCCAGCAGAGTTAAGTCAAGCAGTTATTGATTGGCAAGATCCAGATGACGAACCATCTGGACCTATGGGGGCAGAAAGTAATTATTATGAAGGCCTTGATCCTGGTTATTTAGCTTCAAATGCTAAATTTCATCGTATAGAGGAGTTGAAGTTGGTAAGAGGTTTTGAAGGCAAGAAATATGATTTAATCGCACCATACATTTCTGCATTATCTGAAAATACAAAAGTGAATATTAACACCGCATCGCCATTAGTATTAGCGAGTATTGATCAAAAATTGGATTTAGGGACTATAGAAAAAGAACTTCAATTACGCCAACAGAATTTAAAGTTCTTTCAAAATATTGATGAATTATGGCAATTGAATGCTTTTTCAACAGTTGATCCACAAAAGAAAACTGAAGTTAGTAGCCTTTTAGATGTAAAGTCGAACTTTTTTCAAGCACAAATTGAGGTTGTGTTGAATAATAGAAAAAGACAGTTTACAAGTGCTTTAATGCGCAGTGATAAGCAGGTTTATGTATATTCTAGAAATATAGCGCCTTTTAACTAATTGAAAATTTATGATTTATTTATTTTTGGTAGACTGTCGAGGTTTGTAATTATAAATTTTTTATCGAGTACATATTTAAATAAATATAATTTTTCTATATATGTATCTCCAATGTTTCTTCATAAGTCTTATCATACTTTTTGCTAATTGTTTCTAATTGAAAAGTGGTGCGAAATTTTCGTCTTTTGCTTTATAATAATGTTCTTAGAAGGAATGATCGATTTGGCACATGTTAATTCGTAAGTTATTTAAGTTTGAAAATGCACATGTCGTACGTAACTGTACATCGGATCGTTGTAAGCGATCAATTCATGGACATAGCTATAAAGTTGAGTTATTGCTTAAAGCTTCGAAATTAGATCATGGGCAAATGGTTTATGATTTTGGACTCCTAAAGGGAGTAATAAAAGATCTTTTCGATAGCTTTGACCATGCAATCTGTTTTTGGGAAAAAGATGATCCTCAGTATATTGATGCATGTCAGACTTTTAGTGCTCGTTGGATTTCTTTACCTGTTTCACCGTCGGCTGAACAGTTTTCACGTATTTTCTTTTATCTAGCTCAGCAAGTTTTACAATCAACAGTCACTCAAAATGGGGAAGGTGATGTTGAAGTATATTCTGTTATTGTTCACGAGACTGATACTGGATATGCTCAAAGCTTTATTGAAGATATTCAAAACGAACAAATGGGTATTTTAAGTCTTGATGGAATTGTCTTTTCAGAACAAATTCAGATAGAGTGGGCAAATCCACACATGTATGAAGACTTGAAAAAAGGGATTAAATTTAATAATCCTCAAGTTGATTTGCAAGTCGAAGTATAAGTCGAATTACTTATTTTATTTGTAGAATTGAAAATTGATCTAGGATGACATTAATGCAATTAACTGAGCAACAGCAAGATAAACTCAGTAAAGTTCAATTAGAAGAAAGTTGGAAAAGATCTTTAGCACCTTTTCTATTAAGTCCTCAGATGGATAACTTGCGCGATTTCTTATTTCAACAGAAACAAGCTCAAAAAATAATATATCCACCAAGTAAGCAAATCTTTAATGCTTTAAATACCACACCATTGGCTGATGTGAAAGTTGTGATTTTAGGGCAAGATCCATACCATGGCCCAAATCAAGCTAATGGCTTAAGTTTCTCTGTTCAAAAAGGTGTTGCATTACCACCATCTTTACGCAATATTTTTCATGAATTACATACAGATTTAGGTATTCCAGCTCCTCGCCATGGTGACTTAACAAAGTGGGCTAAACAAGGCGTGCTTTTACTCAATAGTGTGCTTACGGTTGAGGCTGGACAGCCGACTTCACATCAAAAGCAGGGTTGGGAAGCCTTTACTGATGAAGTTATTGATGTTCTAAATGAACAGAGACAACATATAGTATTTATTTTGTGGGGTGCTTATGCACAGCGCAAAGGACAACGTATAAATAGAGATAAACACTTGGTTTTAACAGCCGCACATCCATCACCTCTTGCTGCAAATAGAGGGGGATTTTTTGGATGCAAAGTGTTTTCAAAAACAAATCAATATTTGAAACAACATGGCATTGAGCCCATAGACTGGCAATTGGACGCATGATGAACTCTCCCAATGTAAATAACTATCACCCGGACTTGGTGGTTGAAGAAGCAAAAAACGGCTGGCGTATAGTACGTTTGAATCGTCCTAAATCGTTGCATGCTTTAGACGAATCAATCGTAACGGCATTATTGCGTGTATTTGAAGATTTCCGTGACGATGAACAGGTTAAAGCAATTTGGTTAGACTCAACTACACCAAAAGCTTTTTGTGCAGGTGGTGATGTTAGAAAATTACGCCAACTTGTTATAAATCAAGAAGTCAATACCGCAAATAAGTTCTTCCAGCAGGAATATGCTTTAGATCTACTTTTACATAATTATGCTAAACCGGTTGTGGTTTGGGGAGAAGGTTATGTAATGGGCGGTGGTTTAGGCTTGTTTATGGCTGCACCATTTCGTCTAGTGACGCCATATTCACGTTTAGCAATGCCTGAAATTAATATTGGTTTATATCCTGACGTTGGTGCGAGCCGTTTCTTGGCAGATCGTGGTCCAATAGGTTTGTTTACGGGTTTAACCGGTTCAATCATGACTGCTGCTGGAGCATATAGCATCGGTTGGGCAACACATATTTGTGAAGCACAGCGTGATAATGTTTTGCAAAAAGTTTTAAATATTAATTGGGCTCATTATCCTGCAGGGGATTTTAGAGCAATTGATGATACTTTAAATAGTTTGCACCGTCCTGTTGCGGCAGGTCCATTGCAAAACTCACTTGATGTAATTCATAGCGTTTGCCGTGGTTTCAATTTTGAACAAGACTATCAAGCGATTGTTAGTTTGCGTGATGCGAGCAGTGATTGGTTACGTCAAGCGAGTGAAAATTTGCAAAAAGGATCTCCTAGTACCGCGGCAATTACTTGGTTACTGTGGCAATGGGGCAAACAAATTCACTCATGGGATGAGGTGTTTGATCTAGAGGCTCAGATTTCTGAGTGGAAAATCCGTCATCCTGACTTTGTTGAAGGTGTACGCGCACGCTTGGTAGATAAAGACTTATCACCAGAATGGAAGCAATGTGATGATCTCAGCTTAAGAGGTATTTTGGCTGATTGTCCACCAGTAACTTCAATTGATAGCTGGAATGCCTTACTTAGACAACACGGTGTGATCACCTAAAATAAATGACTGAATATAGTGATGAATACTGGATGCAGCTTGCTTACGAGCAAGCTGAATTAGCTGCTCAGCAGGGTGAGATCCCCGTTGGAGCGGTTCTGGTGAGCCAAAATCGAGTAATTGGATCGGGATATAATGCTCCAATTACTTTATTAGATCCGACTGCACATGCAGAAATTCAAGCTATCCGTTCAGCGTGTTCCTCTTTAGAAAATTATCGATTACCCGAAGATACAACTTTATATGTCACTCTTGAGCCATGTACTATGTGTGTAGGTGCGCTCGTACATGCAAGAATTAAACATGTGGTTTTTGGTACGCCAGAACCTAAAGCAGGTTCTTTGGTGAGTGCACGTCAGTTATTACAGCAAGGTTATTATAATCATAGGTTTACATTTCAAAATGGTTGTCTACAAGAAAAATGTGCTCAACAGCTTAGCCATTTTTTTAAACAAAGACGTGAGCAAAAGAAACAAGAGAAACAACAAAAAACGTCCTTAAATGATTAAAAATTAACATGCTCTTATGGCAAACTAACGCGGTTTTAATGCCATGATTCTATTTAATAGGACGATCTAATGCGTAATGTAATTACTGTAAAAAAAGAATTTAATGCTCCTCTTACCGATGTATTTAACTTGCTCTCTAAGCACTCAACTTACAATACTGCCTTTGCACCTTTACAAGTTGTGCGTATTAAAGACTCCGCAGATTCTAAAAGACCTGATGGTTTGGGCTCGGTTCGACGTATGGGATTTGGTCCAATCAAGCCACTTAAAGAAGAAATTACATTGTTGGAAGAAAATAAAAGTATTGAGTACAAATTGATAGACAATCCTTTGATTAAACACCATTTGGGTAGAATCGAGTTTTCTGAGATTACCCCATACATTACTTTAGTTACATACCGCATCGAGTTAACGGCAAAGGCGCCAGTGGTAAGTAAATTAATCCTTGCACAGCTAAAACTAGCCATTACACTAGGCTTTTCGAGATTAGCTAAAGCAGTTGCTTCTTAGTGAGAGTTCAATGACAGTTCAAATTATTACTATTGATGGTCCGAGTGGTTCGGGTAAAGGAACATTGGCTGCAAAACTTGCAGCACATTATCAATATCATTTACTTGATTCGGGTGCCTTATATCGTTTGTTAGGGTTGTCATTACATAAACATGATTTATTAGAGAAATTAGATAGTCAGCTTGATGAATGTATTCAATATGCACGTCAACTGGATATTAAATTTGAGACTTCTGCATCAGGGATTTTGGTTTTTTTGGATGGTGAAGATGTGTCTCAAACAATCCGTACAGAGCGAGTTGGTGAGTACGCTTCAAAAGTTGCAGTAGTTCCAGAGCTTAGACAGGCACTATTTGAAAGACAAAGAGCTTTTGCGCAAAGTCCTGGTTTAGTTGCAGATGGCCGTGATATGGCAACATCTATCTTTCCAGAAGCTAATGCCAAAATTTATCTGACAGCTTCGGCCGAGTCGCGCGCTGAGCGTAGAGTAAAACAGTTGCAGGGTATGGGGCTAGATGCTAAAATAAACGACATTTTAGCTAATATACAGGCGCGTGACAAAAGAGATATGGAGCGAGAAGTTGCTCCGCTCAAGCCAGCCAAAGATGCTTATATCATTGATAGTTCGGAATTAACGATCGATCAGGTATTTAAGTTAATGGTTGATTATGTCGATAGCCGTACTATTTAGTAAATAGAATTATCAGTTGAAGCATAGCTTGATCAGTCTATAAAGACTATGTTGATACTTAACTAAACCGGCCTTGTCTGATCCAAGACCGCTGAATTTATCAGGTATATCATGACCGAATCTTTTGCAGCCCTCTTTGAAGAAAGTGAATTAAACCTCAACGTTGAAAAGGGTGCAGTCATCCAAGGTGTTGTTGTAAACATCGATAGCGACTGGGTAACTGTTGACACTGGCCTAAAGTCTGAAGGCATTGTTGACCGTGCTGAATTTTTAAATGAACAACGTGAACTTGAAGTTCAGGTTGGTGATACTGTTGACGTAGTTGTTGAAGCTCTTGACAACGGTATGGGTCAAACAGTTTTATCACGTGAAAAAGCTAAGCGTGCTGAAACTTGGACTAAACTTGAAAAAATCTTTGAAGATGGCGAAATCGTTACTGGTGTTATCTCTGGTAAAGTTAAAGGCGGTTTCACTGTTGACATCGGTCCTGTTCGTGCATTCTTACCAGGTTCATTAGTTGACACTCGTCCTATCCGTGACACTACTCACCTTGAAGGTAAAGAGTTAGAGTTCAAAGTAATTAAACTTGATGCTAAACGTAATAACGTTGTTGTATCTCGTCGTGCTGTTATGGAAGCTGAATCTTCTGCTGACCGTGAAGCATTACTTGCTCAACTTGAAGAGGGTCAAACAGTTACAGGTACAATCAAAAACCTTACTGATTACGGTGCATTCGTTGATCTTGGCGGTATTGATGGTCTTCTACATATCACAGATATGGCTTGGAAGCGTATCAAGCACCCTTCAGAAGTTGTTGAAGTTGGTCAAGAAGTTACTGTTAAAGTACTTAAATTTGACCGTGAACGTAACCGCGTATCTTTAGGCCTTAAACAATTAGGCGAAGATCCATGGTTAGCGATCATGAGCCGTTACCCTAAAGGTTCTATCGTTAAAGCTCGCGTAACTAACTTAACTGACTACGGTTGTTTCGCTGAAATCGCTGAAGGCGTTGAAGGTTTAGTTCACGTTTCTGAAATGGACCACACTAACAAAAACATCCACCCATCTAAAGTTGTTCAGATTGGTGATGAAGTTGATGTTATGGTTCTTGAAGTTGATGAAGAACGTCGTCGTATCAGCCTTGGTATCAAACAAACTCGTGCTAACCCATGGGAAGAGTTTGCTAAAGCTCATGAGAAAGGCGAAAAAGTATCTGGTACTATCAAGTCTATCACTGACTTTGGTATCTTCATTGGCTTGAACGGCGGTATCGATGGTTTAGTACACTTGTCTGATATTTCTTGGAACGAGCAAGGTGAAGAAGCTATTCGTCGTTACAAGAAAGGTGACACTGTTGAAGCTGTTATCTTGTCTGTAGACGCTGAAGGTAACCGTATCAGCCTTGGTATCAAGCAATTGAACAGCGATCCGTTCAATGACTTCTTAGCTGCTAACGAACGTGGTGCTTTAGTTAAAGGTACTGTAACTGCAGTTGATGCTCGTGGTGCAACTGTTAAGTTGGCTGACGAAGTTGAAGCAACTCTTAAAGCTTCTGAAATCAACCGTGACCGCGTAGAAGATGCGACTAAATTCTTAGAAGTTGGTCAAGAAGTTGAAGCGAAGATCATCAACGTTGATCGTAAATCTCGCTCTATCAACTTGTCTATCAAAGCGAAAGACGAAGCTGAAGAGAAAGAAGCAGTTGCTAGCTTGCGTACAGCGACTACAAGTCAAGACAATGGTCCTAAGACTATTGGTGACTTGATCAAAGCACAAATGAAGTAATAAGTTAACAAAGTACAGTTTCATGTAACGGAATTGTACTTTTTATACAAATTACTGTAAACGGTAGCCTAGTATTCAACATACTGCGCTACCGTTTTGTATTTAAACAGGTTATTATCGAACGACATAGAGTAGCAATAAATAACGAGGTCGTAGATGACTACTGAAGCTCTTAATAAGTCTGATTTGATTGAACGCATTGCGCTAAAAAACCCACACTTAGCTGAACCTTTGGTGGAAGAGGCGGTTAAAATTATGATTGATCAAATGATAGAAGCACTATCAACTGATAATCGAATTGAAATCCGTGGTTTTGGTAGCTTTGCTTTACACCACCGTGATCCAAGAGTTGGTCGCAATCCTAAAACAGGAAAATCAGTTGAAGTTGCAGCTAAAGCTGTTCCACATTTCAAACCCGGAAAAGCCCTTCGTGATGCTGTAAACGAATCTGGGAAATAAATAAAATTTATAAGTCGGGGGGCCTATGCGTTATATTTTAATTGCATTGCTTATTGTTGTATTTGGCTATTCTTTAGCACTTGTTTTGCAAAATCCAACAGAGCTTTCTGTTGATTTGTTATTTACTCAAGTTCCTGCTATGCGTTTAGGCTTATTATTGCTACTCACATTAGTACTAGGAACAGTGGTCGGTCTTTTACTAGGTGTACAGGTTTTCAGAGTATTCCAAAAAGGTTGGGAAATTAAACGCCTGCGTAAAGATATTGAACATTTAAGAAAAGAACAAATCCAAAGTGCTCAATTAGCAGCAGCAGAAGCAGCTGCAAATGTAAGACATGAAAAAACCGTTGTAGATATTTATCCTCAAGATAAAAATTCTACTCCGCTATAATCCCCGTACTACTCTTTATTGATGAGTAAAGAGTAGTATCTCCCTAATTTAATCTGTTCTTCTTTTATTCTTCTAAATATAAACTCTTTTAGTCTTATCGCTTTTAAATTTGAAAAGCGAGCCTCTACATTCCTTTATTCCTTCATGATTTGTCTATTATAATAACGCTGATTTTATATGATGGAAGAAAGTCTCTTGAGTATCATTGTTGCGTTAGATGCAAAAAGCCAATATGACGCTTTAAAAATTGTTGAACAGCTTGACCCTGCTTTATGCCGTGTAAAAGTAGGTAAAGAGCTTTTTACTCATGAAGGCCCATCTATTGTAAAAAAACTGCAAGAACAAAATTTTGAAGTTTTCCTTGACCTTAAATTTCACGATATTCCTAATACTACAGCTCAAGCTGTTTGTGCGGCAGCTGATTTAGGCGTATGGATGGTAAATGTTCACGCTTCAGGTGGTCGTAAAATGATGGAAACCTGTGTTGAACGTTTAAAAGCAGGTAACTATCAAACTCAACTTATTGCTGTGACAGTACTCACATCAATGGGCCGTGAAGATTTAAAAGATATTGGTTTAGATATTGAACCTGTAGAGCATGTGAAGCGTCTAGCTAAATTAACTAAAGAAAGTGGCTTGGATGGGGTGGTTTGTTCTGCTCAAGAAGCTAAGATTCTTCGTGAATTGATCGGGCAAGACTTCTCTCTGGTAACACCAGGAATTCGCCCAGAGGGTTCTAATGCAGACGACCAAAAACGTATTGTGACTCCAAAGCAAGCTATGCTTGATGGTTCTACACATCTGGTTATTGGTCGACCGATTACTAAAGCAGAAAACCCAACAGAAATGTTGAAATCTATTCTGGCTTCAATTGCCTAAAAATTTAGAAATAAGCTAATTAATAACGGCGCGAGTAGGCTTAATAATAAGCCACTCATCATGGCATGTGGTACATAATGTGTACCACATGACTGTTTTACCATGGCTAAGGTAACGTCCATTGAGGTTGCTCCAGCACTTGAGATAGCAGGGCGTGGAAAACGCCATCCCATCGTATACATTAGAAAAATAGCAACGATTTCCCTAAATAAGTCAGTTAATAAGGCAATTCCACCTAGTTCTGCCGAATGTAATTGCGTAAATAAAATCCCTGACATTGAATACCAGCCATAACCTTGTGCTAAAGCTAAAGTTTCATTAAGTGTAAAATGTTTGTGAAGTAAGTAGTAATTCAAAAAGCCCGCTATACATGACCCTATAAAAGCAGCTAACGGTACAATTAAAATCTTCCAGCTTAACCAAGTGCGGTTAAAGTGGGTAAAGGCAAGTTCAATACCAATTAAGAAAATAAAAAGTAATAATAAATACCAGCTATTAAATGCGATATGTGAGGTGAATTGAGTAATGATAGCGCCGAATAAAACACCGACACCTAGTGCAAAAAAAGCCTTCGCAATGTTCTTTAAAGCATTTACAAAAAGTTGTAGGGAGATTTTTCCTTTGACGCTTTGTTTATCAAAAATTGTATAAGCAAATAAACACGTAAAGAACGAACCAAAAGACGTGGTAAGAGCAATGATAATCGCTGGTGGGAGTATGGCAGAAGGATTCTCGATTTGATCAAGGGCCAATGTTAATTCTAAAGCTACACTCGCTAAGAGAATATAAGAAAAATAGGGAAGTATTTTAAATATAAAGTGTCGGATATTTAGAGATAGTTTTGGAGCTAAAAAATAACCGGAAGCAAGTGCTAAAAATATTTGAATAATGAGATAAAGAGATTGCATATAATAGATAGATTGTTATCAACCTACCTATTATGTCTTGAACATTTTAAGCTGCATAGCTCTGTGAGCTTTTATTTAAAAGTAAGTAATCTTTGGACTTAACTTTACGTGTTTCTAACCAATACTTCCATGTGTAAGTTGGCCATAGAGAAAAGTTCTTTCCATCGGCAGATTGATACCAGCTACTACAGCCACCAGCTTGCCATACAGTTCCTTGAAGCTGCTTTTGAACACGTTTATTAAAAGCATCTTGAACTTCCGGTTTGATCTCGATTGCTTTTTGACCAGATTTTTCTACAAGTTGAGTAAGCTGTAAAATATAATTTACTTGAGATTCAATCATAAAAATAATCGAATTATGTCCTAAAACAGTATTTGGCCCGACGAGTTGGAATAGGTTAGGAAAATTCTTGGTCATTATTCCATAATAACTTTCTGCACCATCTTTCCAAGCTTGTTTTAGCTCGATTTGATTGCGTCCAATACAGGTAAAATGTTTTAAATAAATACGTGGGTCAGTAATAAAACCTGTACCGTAAATTAAACAATCAATAGGACGTTCTTTACCATCTTTAGTGATAATACTGTTTTCTTTAATCTCTTGAATGCCATCAGTGACTAACTCAACATTTTTTCGATTAAAGGTAGGAAAGTATTTATTTGAGATAAGAATACGTTTACAGCCCATAACGAAGTCAGGTGTGAGTTTTTTTGCTAACTCTTTATCTTTAACTTGAAAACGGATGAATGCTTCTGCCAATTTTTGGCCATACTTCATGATTTGAGGTTGGACAATGGGTACAACGCGAGATTCATTACTCCAGTAAAGGCGACTACGATGAATTTGGCGATAAATATTTGAAGATTTGAATAATGCTTTACTTAAACTTGAATATTTGCGCTCATCTCGTGGTATGACCCATGCGGCCGTTCTTTGAAATACATAGAGCTGTTTAACATCTTTAGCTATTTCAGGAATATATTGGATTGCACTGCCGCCCGTACCAATAGATGCGACTGACTTTCCGTTTAAGTCATAGTCATGTTCCCATTTTGAGGAATGAAATACTTTTCCTTTGAATTTTTCAATCCCTTTGATAGGAGGAATTTGTGGGATGTGTAGGGGGCCTGAGGCAAAAACTACAAATTGAGCTTCTATAGAAGGTTGGTCCTTAAAATCTAGAGTCCAGACATGACGTGTTTCATCATATTGGACATGAGTTACGTCGTGCTTAAATTTACAGTAATTTTTAATTTTATATTTTTCTGTAATACTCTGAATATATTCAAAAATTTCTGGCCCTTCAGCATAGCGTTTTGTCCAATCTGTTTTTGGTGCAAAAGATAATGAATACATATGAGATTGAACATCACATGCTGCACCTGGATAACGATTTTCTCGCCAAGTTCCACCGACATCGTTTGATTTTTCTAAAACAACAAAGTCGTGCTGTTGATTTTGTAGTAAACGGATTGCCATAGCTAGGCCACCAAAGCCAGCACCAATAATAGCGATTTTAGTTTTTTGAATAGCATCTTGCTTTGTGTTTAGCATTGGAAACCCTGCATAAGCTGAAAAGAGGATTGCACGCAAGACTAACGTTTTTTAATCAGTTTAAACATGATTGTATCGACGTGAAAATTGATAGATTAGGCAATTAATTTTCTTGCTTCTTTATAGTAAAACATTTCAGTCTAGGGAAATTGATAGAAGAATGAAACGGTCGATACTTGGTTTAATCTATTTAATTCAAGGAATGCGCAATGCTGGCATTGATGTCGACTCACGTTTGGCCGATATAGGTATTAAAGTCGATGCTTTAGACCCGAGTTCCACAATTCATGATCGCCTTGAATGGGACATTCAACAAATAATTAGTAAAAATGTAGAGCCTGAAAAGGGTTTATTTATTGGACAGCATTATGCTTTAGCGGGTTACGGCCCATTGCTTATGCTGCTTGTCACAAGTCATGATATTCATACTGCTTTAAATAAAGGTATAAAATATCAAAAGCTTACGCACTTATTTGGTAGCTTAGCTTTATACGAAACTGATGAGCGCACCATTCTAAATTATTTGCCTGTTGATTTGAAAACTGAAATTGGTCAGTTACGGGCACAATGCGAAGTCTCGGGGACTTATAAGTTTATTCAAGATATTTATACGATGATGGGATTACAAATGCCTACGATGCGTATAGAACTTCCATTCGAAAAACCTACTGATTTAGATACTTTGTCACGCTATTTTGCATATTATGGCGAAGATGTGCATTTTAATGGTAAATATGCGGCGTTTAGCCTAAGTAAGGATGTACTTGAAATCAAGATTCCTTCTGCCGATATCATTACACATCGTATTTATGAATCAAAATGTATTGCAGAAATAACAAGATTAAATCAACAAGATCATCAAACTCCACATATCATACAATGTGTGCAAGATTATCTTGAGTTGCAACAAGGAATTATCCCGAGCATGGCAGAAACGGCTTTTGCATTGAAAATGCCTGAAAGGACATTAAGGCATCAACTGCAACAGCTAAATACGAGTTATAAGCAAATTCGTGAACAAATTATCAAGAATAAGGCATTGAAGCTTATGGAATATAGGGAATACTCAATAGAGGTTGTTGCCGAATTACTCGGCTATTCTGAACCAGCGGCATTTAATCATGCTTTTAAACGATGGTTTGGGCAGAGTCCTCGACAATATGCAAAAGAGTCATCGTCGTAACTCTTGATGCTAAAAGCTAATGTGGTTGAACAAAATGTTCGCTATACTCTCATCAGTTAAAATTGAAATAAAACGATATGTTAAATTTAAAATCTTCTCATAGTACTGCATTCACTCCTTCTTCCCCAGCAGAACGCTATGCTGAGGCTTTAGCTTCAGGCCAATTTATGGCAGATGAAGCGCAAGCACAGGCAGTGCAAGAATTAGATCGCGTATGGAAGGAGCTTTTAAACCGTTATAAAGCCTCTAAAAAAGCTTTCCGTCGTTTTCGTCGCCAAACTTCACCTAAGGGTGTATATATGTGGGGCGGAGTAGGTCGTGGAAAAACTTGGCTGATGGATCAATTTTACGAGTCTGTACCATTTCGCCGTAAAACACGTATGCATTTTCATCATTTCATGCAACATGTTCATAAAGAGCTAAATAAGCTTTCAGGCCAACGTAATCCGCTTGAAATTGTAGCTGACCAAATTTATAAAGATGCTGTTGTTATCTGTTTTGATGAATTCTTTGTCTCAAACGTAACAGATGCAATGATCTTGAGTGATTTATTCCAAAAATTATTTGTCCGCGGTGTGACGTTAATTGCAACATCAAACATTGCACCAGATGGCTTATATAAAAACGGTATTCATCGTGATCGCTTCTTACCAACAATTGAAATGGTTAAAAAGAACTGTGCTGTTTTAAATGTAGATGCGGGTGTGGACTATCGTTTGCGTGTACTAAAACAGGCTCAATTATTTAAATCACCATTAAGTAATGAAGCACAAAATTGGATGTCAGAGCGCTTTAATGCATTAACTCACACCCAAGCTCATTCTAAAGAGCCGATTGTGATTAATAATCGTGTGGTTGAGACGCTGGGACATACAGAAGATGTGTTGTGGTGTGAATTCTCTGAACTCTGTTTTAAACCACGTAGCCCAGCAGATTTTATTGAAATTGCGAATATTTATAATACGGTTCTAGTGAGTAATGTTCCTCATTTGACAGATTTCTTATCAGAAGGTACTCGACGTTTTATTTATCTAGTTGATGAATTCTATGATCGAGGTGTGAAATTACTTTTAACGTCTCAAGATAGTATTATTGATATTTATCAAGGTGAAAAATTAGCATTTGAAATTGAACGTACGCGTTCACGTTTGTTAGAAATGCAGTCTGATGAATATTTACATTCTGAACACCGACATATTGATGCTACTAAAACCTCTTAAGTAAAGTAGATATGAAAAGCGCTCTAGATAGAGCGCTTTTTTTACAACAAAAATAGATAAATTTAGTTAAATAGTGCTTTTTCACGGAGCAAAGTTTGATATAACTAAATACGCTTTAGAAAAACAAGATAGTGAAACTTTTTGTATGTTAACAAAAAGTCTAGTTTCAGTATCTTTAAATATTGAATAAATTGATGGGAATCCTAGTTAGAATTTTAATATTTCCTATATAGAAAAATTTATCTTTGTCAATAGTTTTGCAAGGGAAAATGCTTACTATTTAGGAATGTGATATTAGTATTCAGCTTAATTTAAATCGGTATACTAGGATTCTCTTGGTATAAAAAGTAGCAACTTCAGGAAAGACAATGACTGCACGTATTCAAAAAGGCAAGTTAGCGATTGCTAAAGAACTTTACGATTTTATCGAAAATGAAGCTTTACCAGGTTCTGGTTTAGATAGTGAAACTTACTGGAAGAACTTTGAGCAAGTTGTTGTCGATCTTAGCCCAAAAAATAAAGCGTTATTGGCTAAGCGTAATGAATTACAAGCAAAAATTGATGAATGGCACCGTAACAATAAATTTGAATTAGGTGCTTATAAAGCGTTCTTAACTGAAATTGGTTATTTATTACCAGAGGTTGAAGATTTTCAAATTACTACTGAAAATGTAGATGAAGAAATTGCGTTATTGGCAGGACCACAGTTAGTTGTACCTGTACGTAATGCACGTTATTGCTTAAATGCAGCAAATGCCCGTTGGGGTTCTTTGTATGATGCACTTTACGGCTTCGATGTAATTTCTGAAGAAGGTGGAGCTGAAAAGGGTAAAGGATATAACCCTGTTCGCGGTGCAAAAGTTATTGAGTTCGCTAAGAATTTCTTAAATGGAGTTTTCCCGCTTGCTCAAGGTTCACATGCAGATGCAACAAAATATGCAATTGAGCAAAATAAACTCGTTGTAACTTTGAAAGATGGTTCAAAAACAGGTTTAGCTCATGAAGCTCAGTTTGTTGGTTTCAATGGTGAAGAAGCAAATCCTTCAGAAGTTGTACTTTTAAGTAATGGTCTTCATGTCATTATCGAAATTGATGCAAATAGCCCAATTGGACAAACTGATCCAGCGGGTGTTAAAGATTTAACATTTGAAGCGGCAGTAACCACAATTCAAGATTTGGAAGACTCTGTTGCGGCTGTGGATGCAGAAGAAAAAGTTGAAGGTTACCGTAACTGGTTAGGTTTAATGAAGGGTACACTTCAAGAATCTATCGAAAAGAACGGTAAAACGATTATTCGTGATCTCAATAAAGATCGCGAAATTAAAAACTTAATTGGTGGTACAACAAAACTTCATGGTCGTTCACTTATGTTACTTCGTAACGTAGGTCACTTAATGACTAACCCAGCTATTTTGGTAGACGGCGAAGAAATTTTTGAAGGTATTATGGATGCATTGGTAACTCCATTGTTATCAATTGCTGATATCCGTAGTACAAACGAAAATAAGAACTCTCGTAAAGGGTCTATGTATATTGTTAAGCCAAAAATGCATGGTCCAGAAGAAGTTGCATTTGCCGTAGAGTTATTTGAACGTGCTGAACAGGCGATTGGATTACCACCTAAATCGTTAAAAATCGGTATTATGGATGAAGAGCGCCGTACATCTGTAAACTTGAAAAACTGTATCGCTGCTGCTAAAGACCGTACGATCTTTATTAATACTGGCTTTATGGACCGTACGGGTGACGAAATCCATACTTCTATGGAAGCTGCGCCAGTAGTTCGTAAAGAAGCTGTTAAAACACAAAAATGGATTGCTGCTTACGAAAACCGTAACGTCGCAATTGGCTTGAAATGTGGTTTACAAGGTAAAGCACAGATTGGTAAAGGCATGTGGCCAAAACCAGATAGCATGAAAGATATGTTAGCGACTAAAGCTGCACATCCAAATGCTGGTGCTTCATGTGCTTGGGTTCCATCTCCAACTGGCGCTGTACTTCACGCGATGCATTACCATCAAGTGAATGTAAAAGCACGTCAAGATCAGTTAAAAGCTGAAGAAATGTTGTCATTAGATGACTTGTTAACCCCTCCATTTGCACCTGATACAAACTGGTCAGCAGAAGAGATTAACAATGAACTTGAAAACAACTGCCAAGGTATCTTAGGTTATGTTGTTCGTTGGGTTGACTTAGGTGTAGGTTGTTCGAAAGTTCCTGATATTAACAACGTGGGCTTAATGGAAGACCGTGCAACATTACGTATTTCTTCTCAACATGTTGCTAACTGGTTACGTCACGGTATTGTGACTCGTGAACAAGTTGAAGAAGTGCTTAAACGCATGGCCAAAATTGTTGATGAGCAAAATGCGAATGACCCATTGTATAAACCAATGGCAGCTAACTTTGAAACAAATATTGCTTTCCAAGCAGCTTCTGATCTTATCTTCAAAGGTTGTGAACAGCCTTCTGGTTACACTGAGCCGTTACTTCATGCTGCTCGTTTGAAGTTAAAAGGTTATACAGGTGATTAATTTCATCCTGTTTTGAAAAAAAGCCTCTTCGGAGGCTTTTTTTATTTTCGGTATATTTTGTGCATTATAAAATGCAGACTTATAGTTAAAAGGTTTTGAGATTGATTAACTTAAAAAATCTTAATCGTGAGAATTGGATTCAATGTGCAAAGTTGTCGTTGGATGAATCTCAAAAGGACTATGTTGCATCAAATGTATATTCTATTGCTGAGTCTAAAGTGGAAGAACATTACTGTCCAAGAGTGATCTGTTTTAATGATGAAGTTGTTGGGTTCCTAATGTATTGCGTCGAAATTGATCCACCTGATAAGACATTATTTTGGTTATTTCGTTTGATGATTGGCAAAGATAATCAAGTCAAAGGTTATGGTACTAAGGCATTGCAAATAGCAATTGATGAAATGGCTGCAAAAGGAGCTAAACGAATTAGAACGATGTATAAATCATTCAACTATGTGGCTGGAAAACTTTATAAAAAAATGGGTTTCCGAGAAACTGGAGAATATGATGAGTGTGGAGATATTATTTTAGAGTTGAATATTTCTAATTAAAAAAACGCTAACTGAAGATTCAAGTTAGCGCAGGAGTTAATAGAGTTAAATATATTGAAAAGCAATATTAGTTACTGCTCACAATTCCAATTTTAGTGACACCTAAACGTTGTGCAGTGGCCATGACCATCGCTACATTCTTATATTCAGCCATCTGGTCTGGTTTGAGTTTGATCTGGTCTTGATCTTTTTTAGCAACAACACCTTGAAATAAAGTCTCTAGCGCCTTTCGGTCAGAAACCTCTTGGTTATTCCAAAATACTTTGCCTACCGTATCAATTCTTACATCAATCACTTCAGGTGGCTTTTCATTTGTTGGTGGCGGTGTGCCATTTGGCAAATTAATATTAATCGCGTTGTTTGGTGCAGGTATAGTAATAATAAACATAATAATGAGTACCAACATGACATCAATAAGAGGTGTCATGTTGACTTCTAACATCACATCATCATCATTATTTGAACCGACATTCATACCCATAAAATTCTCCTTAAGTTAATTACGGGGAGGCTGGAGGGGTAGTAACAAAAGCAATTTTGCCAATACCAGCTTCTTTGGTCGTACTAATGACCTGATCTATCGCTTCAAAATGGGTAAGCTGATCACCCCGAATATGAACTTCTGGCTGAGGTCGTTTTTGTGCAACTACTTGAAGTTTTGCCAGTAATATCTCTTTACTAGGCACATAACTTTCGTTCCAGAAAATATCGCCTTTTTTATTTACTGACAGTTGAATATTTTCAGGCGTGGTTGCGTACGGCGTATTTTTTTCTTCTGGTAGTTTCACTGGAACCGTATGTGTGACTACCGGAATAGTAATAAGAAAAATAATAAGTAAAACCAACATGACATCAACCAGAGGTGTCGTGTTAATTGTGCCAATCATTTCATCATCATCTTCAGAACCAACACTCATACCCATAATGTTTGCTCCTGATTATTTAATACTGCGATTAACTGAATTATTGGTATTAATTTCTCCACTTAATAAAACCGCGTGTAAATCTGAACCAAATGAACGGACATTTTCCATAACTGCTTTATTGCGGCGAGTAAGCCAGTTGTAACCAAGTACAGCAGGTACTGCGACTGCAAGACCAATCGCTGTCATAATCAGAGCTTCACCAACGGGGCCTGCAACTTTATCGATAGACGCTTGACCTGAGATACCGATGGCTGTTAATGCGTGATAAATTCCCCATACAGTACCAAAAAGACCGACAAATGGTGCAGTAGAACCTACCGTTGCTAAAAAGGCTAAACCACCGCCTAAATGATTTTGTATTTTCTCAATTGCGCGTTGAATTGAAATGCTCACCCATGTATTAAAATCGATTCGTTCAAGTAAAGAACCGCCATGTGATTTAGTTGAATTAATGCCTTTTTCTGCAATAAAGCGATAAGCGCTACTTTGTTCTAAACCTTCTGCAGCATTATCAAGGGAGGTAGCTTCCCAGAAGTGTTTTTCAGCTTCTTTGCCTTGGCGTTTGACTTTACCTTGCTGCAATAGTTTAGAGATGATGATGTACCAAGTTCCAATCGACATGAGTACTAATATAAATAAGGTAGACTTAGCAACTAAATCACCTTCGCGCCAAAGGGCTTCTAGGCCATAAGGGTTTTTAACAGTTTCACTTGTTGCAGGCTTTGGTGGCGGAGTTGGAGTACTTGTATTTGAAGTAGCTTCAGTAGTTGCTGTGGCCACAGGAGTATTGCTTGCTTCTTCTGCGAAAACTGAGCTTAATGGAAGTAACGAGCAAGCTGCGATTAGACTTGCAGAAGCGAAACGAACTAAAGGTTGAGTTGATTTTTTCATCATTTTATCTCCAATATTTTTTAATTTCTTGCTAATTCAAATGTTTATTCAATTACAAATGGATATTCAATTTCATACCAATCTTGTTGAGGTACACCATCTTTCATTGCTGGTTTGAACGTACATAAGCTGTAAGCTTTAGTTGCAGCCTTATCTAAAATTTTGCTGCCACTCGATTTTTTTACTTTGGCATCAATAACTTTGCCGGATGTATCAACCAGAACACGTATACGCACTGTCCCTTGTTCTTCATTCATAAGTGCTTCGCGTGGATATTCTGGTTTTTCACAACCAGCAGAACCCTCTGAGACACCACGACTTACACCAGCTGGTTTGGGTGCTGGCGCAGCAGCCACTGGAGCAGGTGCGGCAACAGGGCTTGGTGATGGGGTACTAGGTGTAGCAGGAGCTGGGGTAGCCACTTTAGTTGGTTGAGCCACCGGTGTCGTTTTTTGTACAGGCGTCACTTTTTCGACCTGTTTCACTGGCTCAGGAACCTTGGCAACTTTTTCTACCATTTTAGGTGGCTCAGGCGGTTTTTCCTTAGGTTTTGGCTCCTCTGGTTTTGGTGGAGGAGGCGGCTTAATATCCTGAATAATTTGTAATTCCACAGGTTTTTCTGCTGGTTTTTGAATATTTTTTGCTAAACCTGACATCAGAATATAGGCAACAAGAAGATGCAGGAAAATGACTGCAGCAATACCAATTAGGCGTTTGGCAGATTTATTTTCTATGTCTGTAAAAGTCATGCCCATAGTTACTCCTGAAACTGTAGACAAACAATTTTTAAAATGACTGTTTGGCTAAGAATGAGTATTTGTTCTGCAAACACAATGTTTAAAGGCATGTTTGCAGAACAACCATTTAGAACTTATATGTACCTCGTACAAAGTAAGTACGTCCTAAAGGATCCGCGTAACGTGGGTCATATCCCATTTGGAAGTTGTCACCAACATTTGAAGCAGGAGGGTCTTCATCAAAGATATTCTTAATGCCCGCTGTAACTTCTAGATTTTTAAAGCCTTTGTATGTGCCTGAAATATTATAGGTTGTATAGTCGCTCACTTTGTGATTTCGATAGCCTGCCTTAACAGAAGAACTTGAATTTTGATCCTCATAACCGCGTGAAAAATTTTGTTGTAGGTTTAAAGCCCAATTCTCATAATTCCAATTTAGGTTTGCAGTATGTTTCCAGCGAAGAATAATAGCTTGGTAGTCTAGACCGCTATAAGTGCCTGCAACACTTTTCCATTCACCATTTTGCTCGGCTTGATATTTGTAATCCGTAATATATGTTCCATCAATATTGAAACCAAAACGACCTGTAGCAGTCATTGGAGAAACCCAACTTAAGCCCACATCGAAACCAGATGTTTTAATTCCACCTAAATTTTGTTGTGTTGTAATAATATAATCTAATGAGCCATCTGGATTACGTACAAATTTGTCTGCATATTTCACAGGGTCATCAAAAATAGCAGTTTCTGAAAGCGTAGCAATTTGCTTGTCGACTTCGATATTGAAGTAATCGAGAGTGAAGGCTAAATTTTTAATTGGTTCAAATACTAAACCAGCAGTAAAAGACTTTGACTCTTCCGGATCAAGACTTTTATTTCCCCCATTTTGTCTATCAAATTGCATATTACAATCACGTTCTCTTACACCACCTGGTTTTAAGACATTCCCTGGGCAGAGTACGGGATCATAATAGTATCCACCCGTATTGGTTACGGAGTTTGGTCCATTCACTTCCCAAAGTGTTGGAGCTCTGAAGCCCGTACTATAAGTCGTACGGAACATTAACTGTTTAATAGGTTCCCAACGAAGTGCAAATTTTGGATTAAACGTATCGCCAAAATCGTTGTAGTCATCATAACGAGCAGCGATTTGAGCTTCTAAAGTTTTATGAAGGGGGATATGAAATTCGGTAAATACCGATTTAATATTACGATCGCCAGTATTTACTGGCTCATCAGGATCGACACCTGTACTAGGTGCAACTCGGGCAACATCAGTAACGACTTTTGAAGTCCAATCTTCATAACGATAGCTTGCTCCAACTGCAAAAGCCACATCTCCTGCGGGTAATTTAAATATAGGTCTACTTGCAGTGAAATCGACTGTAGTTGTATCTAGATTGGCTTTTAAATATTTACCTTCAACACCTAACTGGTTCCATACATTGGCATCTTCAGGACTTTGCGGTCCGAATGGATTTAAAATACCATTGTTTAAAGCTTCTTGTGTTTTGTCAAAGTTTAAATAGCCACTTACTACTGCATCCGATGCACTACTATGAGCATAGGTAACGCCGGAGTTAATGTCCCAACCATGAGTTTCACCCTCAATACCAGCAAATATTCTATGTGATTGATTAATACTATTACTTATACGATTACCTGATTGTGAACGCAGATATAGAGGGATAGTTCCAGTAGCGCCTGCTAAAGCTGGAGTAATACCTTTACCTGGATAATATTTACTACTAGGATCAAGCGTCAGATCAAAAAATACATCTGGTGCGACTGACGTTGTAACTTCATTTCTTGCATATAAATATTCTGCAATCGCATTAAAGTTATCGTTCAGTTTAAATGTAGCTCGGCCCATAGCTGAGATGTCTTCTGTCTTTGGAACAATACCAATTACTGCTTGGCTGTTATATTTACAAATTTGACCATCAGTCTCTACTAGAGGGTTATTACCACAACCTGTAGATGCATAGGGATTACCTAATCCAGGTACATTGGCAGGGAATGAACCACTACTAGTTTTATGTATTCCTAATTCAGGTAATATGCCTCCACGTCGACTAACTTTACGGTCTTTGGCCATGACATCATCGCCTTTGCGATAGTCTATGACACCAAAAACGTTATAGCCATTTTCGTCTAAATCACCGAAGCCGCCAAAGATACTGTAGTCTTGTTGCTCACCGCCTTTTTGTTCTGGTTTTTGATAGCCAGCAGTCAGATTAAGTCCTGTAAACTGTTTTTTGGTAATGAAGTTAATTACCCCGCCAATTGCATCAGTGCCATAAATGGAAGAGGCACCATCTCGTAAAACCTCAATACGGTCTAACATTGCGAGTGGAATAATATTTAAGTTGGTAACGCCACTGTCATAGGCGTTTGCAGCCAATCGACGGCCATTAAGTAAAACAAGTGTCTTATTGGCACCTAAGGCTCTAAGGTTCGCTGCTGAACCCACCGTCTTACTTGCGCCTACATTACTTGCAGTCACAAAGTTTGATTGGTTTGCACTGATCTTTGCTAATGCCTCCTCTGTTGTTGTTACCCCTTGTTTTAAGATTTCATCAACTTTTACGATGGTAATGGGGGAAGCACTTTGTGCTGCAACTCCTTTGATTGAAGAACCTGTAACGGCAACTTTTACGACTTTTGTTGGTTTTTCATCAGTACTTGATTGTTCAGTTTCTGCTGCCTGTGCCAGGGTAAGACACATCATACTTAAACTAAGGGTGCTTAATTTAAGAATTGTTTTGCCAATCTTGGGGGTTGCCTGAGATCGAACATTGTATTTTTTTTTCATCGTGGATTTGATCCCTTTTTGTTGTCGTTAGCGATATTGCTGGAAAGTTTTTAAGCAAAGCAAGTGCCAACTATATATTTTTCTTTTTTTAGTTTATGCAAAATATTGATATATATTGATTTTATTATGTTTGGGTAGGATGCTTTAGCATTTTTGAGATAAAAATAAATTTTCCATTTGGAAAAATTTTTGATGGTGGCGAAAAGTTTCAAATTTATTTGTATAAAAAATATACATTACTGGACTCTTCACATGCTTATTAAATAAAAATGTATCGTTTTAGAGCTTTTCAATAGGTAATGATATAATATTTATAGTTAAGTGGTTTAGTTATAATTTAATTATTAATCAATAAATTATTTAAAAATCATGTGTAAAGTAAGCTGGTTCTAATGTGGATCATAATTAATTTTTAATGTATTTTATTTGTGCATTTAAGGTGTAAGATGATTAACTTATATGATTATAATATTTGGCAAAAAGTTACTTTTATTTATATAGTTCAAACGTTTTTAAGTATCTAATAAAAATATGAATTTTTAATATTTTTAAATATTTTAAGATGGATATTAATAAATGGCATGAAATTCGCTTTATATTCAATAGTTATAAAACTCTAGGTATTTGAGTTTATTTTTCCATTTGATCAAATAAAAAGATGATAAAGGAAAGTGAATTTTAAAACCTAAATAGGCCTATCTGTTGAAAAAGAACTTTTCTTATGCAGATTTAGATGTTACTCAAAAGGATAATATCTTTTAAAAAAACTAATTACGTGGGTATGAACTTGAAATTAAAATTTTTTAAGCTCGCCATTTTAAGTCTGGCTATTACATCAATTCCTTGTGCTTACGCAATTACGCCAGCGCAACCAAATAAAATTTTGCATGTTGCCTATGAAGCTCCAGATGATGGCTTCGATATGGTTAAAACTACCAATTTCTATAGTGCTAATATTGCTGAGGCAATTTTTGAGCCTTTACTCAAATATGACTATCTGGCACGTCCATTACAGTTAGCTCCCTATACAGTAGAGAGTCTGCCTAAAGTGGAACAAGACGGTAAAGTTTATACTTTTAAAATTAAGCCAAGTATCTATTTTACCAATGATCCCGCTTTTAAAGGTAAACGCCGTGAGCTAGTAGCTGAAGACTATGTTTATACAATTAAACGTATTTTAGACCCGAAAAATAGAGCACCGTCTGTTTCATTCATTGATGGTAAGTTACTAGGTGCCGATACGGTTGTAGTCCAAGCAAAGAAAACTGGAAAATTTGATTATGCTGCGCCCATTGCTGGGGTCAAAGCACTTGATCGATATACTCTACAATTTACCTTAACTCGCCAAGATTATAATTTTCCTTATATTCTTGCCTATATTACTTTTGGTGGAGTTGCTAAAGAGGTTGTTGATTATTACGGCGACCGTATTGGTATGCATCCCGTAGGTACAGGCCCTTACATGTTAAGTAAATATGTACCAAGAAGTAAGGTCGAGTTAGTTGCCAATCCTGATTATCGTGGTTTCGTTTGGAATTTTAAATCAACAGGAACACCTTGGGATAATCAGCTTGTTAAGCAAATGTCTGGAAAGAAAATGCCACAAATTGGAAAGGTGGTGGTCAGTATTATTGAAGAACAACAGTCAAGATGGTTAGCTTTTCAGTCGGGACAATTAGATTTTGACAAACTTACAGCAGATGCCGTTCCTCAAGCCTTAGACGGAAATCAACTCAAAGCCTCTTTCAAGAAAAGGGGAATTAAACACTATCCAAATAAAGATCCCGAGATTACCTATACCATGATGAACATGCGTGATCCGGTCATTGGTGGTTTTAGTCCAGAAAAGATAGCTCTTCGTAGAGCAATTACTTTGTCGTATAACCAAAAAGAAAGTATAAAACAGGCTTATAAAGGGCAAGCTGTTCGGGCTGAAATGTTTATACCTGATGGTGTAAATGGCTATAACCCGAAATATAAAAGTAGCCTAGCGTACAACCCGCTGCTAGCAAATAAACTACTTGATTATTATGGTTATAAAAAAGGTGCTGATGGTTATAGAACTCAGCCAAACGGGAAACCTTTAATTTTAAAAATCAATACAGAAAATAGCTCAGCATCAGTTATCCACTCTGAACTTTGGAAAAAGAATTTAGATGCGATTGGCATTCGAGCTGACTTTAAGGTGAGTAATTTTGCAGATAACTTAAAAGCCGCAACTCAATGTAAATATATGATTTGGAGTGGGGCATGGATTGCTGACTATCCTGAAGGAGATAATTTTGCACAGTTGCTTTATGGACCAAATGCTGGACAGGGAAACCATGCTTGTTATCAGTCTAAAACATATGATGCTCTTTATACTCAGACCATTCATTTACCACCACAACAACGTCTACCATATTATGAAAAGCTCAATCGCCAGATTGAAGCTGATAACCCATGGATTGTTCATGTAACCCGTATTCGTAACTGGTTAGTACGGCCACAAGTTCAGGGTTTTAAACCCCATCCTATGATGAATACAAACTGGCAATATCTTGATATTACTCCTATTAAAAAATAATTTTAGATAAAGATCATGATGACTGAAAATTTAAAACAAAAGCTCAAGCACTGTAGTATCAACTTGCTATTCGCTAGTATGGCCTTAACGGGATCTACAAGTATTTTTGCGAAAAGCCCAGCTGATCCGAATAAAGTTTTACGTTATGTATTCCCAACAGCTGAGACAGGTTTCGACCCGGCTTATATCCATGATTTATATTCTGCACATGTAACCACATCGATATTTGAAACTCTATATACCTATGATTATTTAGCAAGGCCGGCAAAACTTATTCCGCAAATAGCAACTGCTATGCCAGAAGTCAGTGCTGATGGTTTGACCTATACCATTCGCATTAAAAAGGGAATTTATTTTACGCCAGACCCTGTTTTTAAAGGCAAACCTAGAGAATTAATAGCCAATGATTATGCGTATTCTTTTAAGCGTTTATTGGACCCGAATCTGCGCTCTCCAAATAGCTGGCTATTAGAAAACAAAATTGAAGGTATGGATGCGTTAGTCAAAGCAGCCAATAAGTCCGGAAAATTTAACTATGATCAAAAGGTAAGTGGTTTACAAACACCTGATAAATACACTTTGATGATTCGTTTAGTTAAACCAGACTATAACTTTCCTTTATTACTGGCCCATGACCCGACAGGTGCGGTGGCACGTGAAGTCATCGAAAAGTATAAAGACAAAGCTGGTTATGTAATGGGCCACCCTGTAGGTACAGGCCCTTATGTGCTGAGCAAGTGGGTACCAGCATCGCGTATTGTTTTAAAAGCGAATCCTGATTATCGCGGCTTTACTTGGAACTTTACTGCCAGCAGCCCTGAAGATCAGGCAATTGTGAAGCGACTTAAAGGTAAAAAAATGCCTCAAATCGGCACAATTGATATTCAGGTGATGGAAGAAAACCAATCGCGGTGGCTAGCATTTCAGCGTGGTGAGGTTGATATATTTCAGCTTGAAGGCCAACTGGTCGCAAAAGCGGTTAAAGACGGTAAATTAAGACCTGAACTTGCTAAAGAAGGTGTGCAGTTATCTCGCATTGTTGACCCCGAAATTAGCTATATTTATTGGAATCTTAAAAATCCAGTCGTTGGCGGAATGAGTAAAGAAAAAATTGCTTTACGCCGTGCGATTGCGATGTCTCGTTCGATAGATCAAGAAATTAAACTAGTAAGAAATGATGATGCACAGCGTCTACATTTTCCAATTCCACCAGGGGTAGTGGGTAATGATCCTCAATACAGAACCAGTACCCCATATTCAGTGAAAGCAGCAAATTTACTATTAGATCGATATCACTATAAAAAAGATGCCTCAGGTTGGCGTACGCAACCAGACGGAAAACCACTTGTCATTGAATATATGGCGCGTAGTGACAGTATTGGGCAGCAAAGCGCTGAACTCTGGAAGAAAAATTTTGATAGTTTGAATATCCGTATGGTCTTTAAACCTATGCTTTTTGCAGATCTTATCCGTGCACAAAAACAATGTGAAGGGATGTTTGGGTCTTCTGCTTGGATAGCCGATTATCCAGATGGGGATAATTTTATGCAGAATTTTTATGGACCTAATACACATATGACGAACTGGTCTTGTGGCTCTATTCCAGAGTTTGATCAGTTGTATCGCCAAACGCAACAAGTGCAAACAGGTGCTGAGAGAGATGCACTTTATCGAAAAATGACACGGTTGTTAGAAGTGTATATGCCTGTCCAAATCTCTTATGCACGCTACCGGAATATGCTGGCTCAACCAAAAATCATTGGATATAAGAAGCATCCAATTTTACATGCAGAGTGGATGTATTTCGATATTGATACAAATACTAAATCTAATCATTAAATGAAAAAAATTGGAGATACGATGAAAAATAATGCACTGAAAATTACAACCTTATGTGTGTTGACCATGGGTGTAAGTCAATTTGCAACGGCAGAGACAACACGTCCTACTTTGCCATTACTTAAAGCACAACAACTTCCAGCATGGTGTGATGCGAATTTAAAAAAGATTCAGAAAGAGATATCAAATTTTGAAAAAACGCCTGTTAAAGATAATGCAGCAGCGGCACCGGCACCTATATTGGCAAAGTGGGATAAAATTTTTGCGCATTTTGAAGATTTCTCAGGTCCTATAAGTCTATATAGTAACGTAGACCCAGATGCAAAGTTACGTAAAGCAGCAGAAGACTGTGAAATCAAAATTAATCAGTTTCATACTGATATATTTCAAAATTCAAAATTATATAACGTCATTAAGAATACAAAAGCTACTGATCCGATAGACCAAAAATATCGTCAAGATATTCTAGATCAGTTTGAAGACACAGGTGTTCAACTTGAGCCAGTAAAGCGTGCACGAATGAAAGCTATTCTGGATGAGTTGACCAAACTAGAACAAGAATATGCCCGTAATGTCCGTGATAATCCGGAGAAACTTGAGTTTACTCCTGAAGAGATGAAGGGTCTGCCTCAAAGTTATATTTCAGCATTAAAGAAAAATGCTAAAGGCAATTATTTATTAGGTTTTGAATATCCAGAGTATCGTCCTTTTATGGAGTTGGCAGATAATGATGATGCTCGAAAAAGATACCAAATTGCCTTTACGCGACGGGGTACTGAACAAAATTTAAAACTACTTAAACAGGCAATTGATTTGCGTTATGAGCTTGCTCAGTTATTTGGAAAAGCAAGTTATGCAGATTGGGTTTTAAAAGACCGTATGGCTAAAACGCCTGAGGCTGTAAATCAATTTTTAGCAGAAGTCCAAAAAACAGTAGCGCCACTTGAACGTAAAGAAGTAGAAGAACTCCGTGAATTTAAAGCACAAACCTTAAAAACCCCATTGGAAAAAACCGAGATCACACGTTGGAGTGAAGCTTACTGGAGTGAAAAGCTTCGTAAGAATAAATATCAGATTGATCAGGAAAAACTTCGTGATTATTTCCCCACTTTAGCTGCTCAAAAATGGTTGTTTGCTATTTCATCTGATCTTTATGGTATTGATTTTAAACCTGTCAAAGTTAAAGCATGGCAGGATGAAGTTGAATATTACGATGTGGTTGACAAAAAAACAGGAAAGCTTCTTGGTGGCTTATATATGGATAAATTCCCTCGTGAAGGGAAGTATGGCCATGCCGCCGTTTGGGGAGTATATGGTGGAAGTACATTAACAAACCGCTTACCAGTTTCAGCCCTAGTCACGAACTTTAATCGTAAAGGGTTAAATAGTGATGAGCTTGAAACTTTTGTTCATGAGTTTGGTCACGCTTTACATGGCATTTTATCAAATACACGTTATGCCAGTCAGTCAGGAACATCTGTAGAGCGTGATTTCGTAGAGGCACCATCTCAAATGTATGAAGAGTGGGCACGCCGTAAAGAAACCTTATCTAAAGTGGCCGATTATTGCGATCCAGCCTGCCCACGTGTTGACGATGAGTTAATTGCCCGTTTAAAAGCTGTACATAACTATGGTCGTGGCTTGCGTTATGCGCGTCAGACCCTTTATGCACAGTACGATATGTCATTGCATACTGCTGATGCATTAAAAGTAAAACCTTTAGAAAATTGGCAAAAAATGGAAGCTGCTACAGCTTTAGGTTATGTACCAACAACCGAATTTCCGGGGCAGTTTGGGCATTTGATGGGCGGTTATCAAGCAGGTTATTACGGCTATATGTGGTCTGAGATTCTAGCTTTAGACATGCTTTCTGCTTATGGGGACAACCTTAATAACCCACAAGTAGGGCAACGTTACCGTCAAACGATCTTATCGCAAGGTAGCCAAAAACCAGCAGCTGAATTAGTTAAAGATTTCCTCGGTCGTGATCCTGACAATAAAGCATTCTTTAACGAAATTACCGGACAACGGGTTAAATAAGGAATTATCACTATGCTGGCATATGTTATTCGGCGGTTATGGCAGATGATTCCAACTATGTTGGGGGTAGTCTTACTTATTTTTATTCTTTTTAACTGGGTAGGTGGCGATCCTGCTTATATTTTAGCGGGCAAGATGTCTAATCCTGAGCAGATCGAAAATATTCGTAAACAGCTAGGAGTCGATCAGCCTTATTACGTACAGCTCTGGATGTTCATTAAGCAGATTCTCACTTTTGACTATGGCGCAAGTTGGAGTACGGGGGAACCTGTTTCCCAAATTATTTTGACCCGATTAGGGCCATCGCTCACACTTTTAATTCCACTCACTATTTTACAGACGGTTATTTCAATTATTTTGGCATTGGCTGTTGCCGCGGTACGTGGTTCTTTAACCGACCGTATGGTCATGATGTTATGTACTATTGGCATGTCGATCAGCATCTTAGTTTACATTATCGTTTTTCAATATGTTTTAGCTTATCAACTAAGTTGGTTTCCTGTACAAGGCTGGAGCGACACCTTTACTGATAACTTATTTAAGTTTGCCTTACTACCAATTCTAATCATGCTGGTGGTGAGTATTGCCCCGACTTTACGGTTATATCGTAGTTTTGTGCTTGATGAAATTAATCAGGACTATGTTCGAACAGCACGTGCTAAAGGTGTGGGTGAAAGCCGAATCTTAGGTGTACATGTACTGCGTAATGCTTCAATTCCGATTATTACCGATGTGATGTCAACTTTACCTGCATTGCTCATAGGCGCATTTTTAATTGAACGTTTTTTTGGTATTCCTGGGATTGGTCGAGAGGTCATTATTGCAGTTGAGCGAAGTGATTTTCCTGTCATTAAAGCAATTACAGTTTACATCGCAGCTGCAACCATGATTTTTAACCTGATTGCCGATTTGGTCTACAAAGTGGTTGATCCACGTGTACAGTTGAAATAGGTGGGCTATGCTGAGCGTTCTATCAAAAAGAAAACAACAAACAAAAGCCGAAGCTCATTCATCTGGCCTGTGGAAACTTGCCATGCGTCGTCTTCGGGCCGACAAGATCGCAATGTCATCGCTAGTGATTGTATTGCTTTATTTTATTATCTTGATTCTATCAATGACGGGCGTGATTGCATCTGACTGGAATAAAGAAGTTGCTGTGAGTTATGCGCCACCCACATTTATAGGGGCAGACAAGACAACAGAAGCTGAACAAAATGCATCAGCAATTGAGGAAGAGTTACCAGAAAATCCAGTTGATCCTTTAAAAGATGTAATTAACAAGCTTAAGGCTGAAATTAAACAAGAAAAGAGCTCTGGAAGCGCAATTGATTATTATGGTGTAGTTGACCCATTAGCCGATGATATGAAAGCGATCGATCAGCAACTGGGCGGACATTTACTAGATCAGCAAGCAGAACTGAAAAGTACCCTTGTGTTTGGAGCTGATAAATGGGGACAAGATGTTCTTAAAAAGACCATTAAAGGTGCTGAAACTTCAATTATTGTTGGGGTGATATCTGCTTTACTTGCGGTAGGTATCGGTACACTTTTAGGTGCAATTTCTGGATATTTTGGTGGTTGGGTGGATGATATTCTCAACTGGTTTTATAACATTTTTACCTCAATTCCATATTTATTATTAGTTCTCGCTATTGCTGCCGTACTTCAACAAAAAGGCATATTGTCCATTGTTCTGATTTTAGGCTTAACGGGCTGGACGGGTGTTTATCGTTTAATTCGTGCCGAATATATGAAACATACTGCACGTGAGTACGTTCTTGCTGCTAAAGCAATTGGCGTTGGTCACTTCCGCCGTATGTTCATTCATATTTTTCCAAATGTCAGCCATATTGCTTTAGTCCAGATGTCAATTTTAGTGGTTTCTTTTATTAAATCTGAGGTTATTTTGAGTTTCTTGGGCTTTGGTGTACCAGTGGGTGTAGTGTCTTGGGGGAGCATGTTAAATGAAGCACAAAGTGAACTTCTTTTAGGTAAGTGGTGGCAGCTTGTCGCAGCCTCTGTCGCGATGGCTGTTTTGGTAACGGCATTTTCAATGTTTACTGACGCACTTCGTGATGCGTTAGATCCAAAGCTAAAATAAGAGGAAGGTCAAATGTTAGAACAAGAAAATAAGAATGCGCCGTTGCTGCATGTTAAAAATTTACGAGTAAGTTTTAAAGGTGAAGATAAGCAATATATTGAAACCGTAAAAGGAATTACTTTTGATATTCCTGCAAATACTACGGTTGCTTTAGTAGGTGAGTCGGGTAGTGGTAAATCGGTTACTTCTTTGGCAACTATGGGATTGTTGCCTGTAGGTCAGAGTAAAATTGATGAGCAAAGTAAAATTATATTTGAAGGCAAAGATTTACTGAGCTTATCTCGTAAAGATATGCGCAAAATCTGTGGTAAAGATATTGCGATGATTTTTCAGGAGCCGATGTCATCATTAAATCCTGTTTTTACGGTTGGCAACCAAATTGCAGAAGTGTTGTGTTTGCATATGGGGTTGAGCCGTAAACAGGCTCGACAACGCGTTTTAGAATTGCTTAAAGAAGTAGGTATTCCTTCACCTGAAATTAAAATTGATGCCTATCCAAACCAACTTTCGGGTGGTCAACAGCAACGTGTCATGATTGCTATGGCGATTGCGTGTGAGCCTAAACTACTTATTGCCGATGAGCCGACCACTGCACTTGATGTCACGATCCAAAAGCAAATTATTGATTTACTCGAGTCATTGCGTAAGCGCCGTCAAATGTCGATGCTTTTTATTACCCACGATTTAGCATTAGTCGGTGAAGTTGCAGATAAAGTCATTGTAATGCGTCATGGCGAGATTAGAGAGCAAGGTACTGCTGAACAGGTTCTTGATCAGCCTAAAGATGTATATACGAGAGCTTTGTTATATTGCCGTCCGCAAATGTCACAACGACCTTATCGTTTGCCTGTAACGAGCGATTTTATGCGTCAAGAAGACGGTGTATTGGTCGAACAAAGTTTTGACGTTTCAGAAATTCCCCAGCGCAAACGTGGCTTAAATGGTGATGAACAAATCATTTTAGACGTCAAAGACCTGAAAAAAAGCTTTTATAGCCGTAAAGGTCTATTTGGCAGAGAAGAGTTTCAGGCCGTAAAAGGAGTTTCTTTTAAGCTGGCTAAGGGAAAAACCTTGGGTTTAGTCGGTGAGTCAGGTTCAGGTAAAACGACCGTTGGGCTATTACTCATGCGCTTACATCAGGCATCTGGTGGGCAAGCTTTCATCGAAGGTAAAGATATTCTTTCTTTAACTGAAAAAGAGTTTGCCAAATATCAACGGAAAATCCAGATCATCTTTCAAAATCCCTATGCGTCTCTTAATCCACGCTTTACCATTGGACAGATTTTATTAGAGCCTATGCAAATTCATAACATTGGTAAAGATGATGCAGAGCGTAAACAAATTGCCCTTGGACTGCTTGAGCGAGTGAATCTGCCTGAACAAGCTTACTACCGATATCCACATGAGTTTTCAGGTGGACAACGTCAGCGTATTGCCATTGCACGCTGTTTAACGCTAAAGCCTGAAATTTTGATTTGTGATGAATCAGTTTCTGCACTTGATGTTTCAGTTCAGGCACAAGTACTTAATTTATTACAAGACTTACAAGATGAGTTTGGGCTGAGTTATATCTTTATTTCACATGACTTATCGGTTGTGAAATATATCTCTGATCAGGTCATGGTCATGAATCATGGCGAGGTTGTAGAAATAGCCAATTCAGATGAACTCTATGCACATCCTCAACATGACTACACTAAACGATTATTGCAGGCGATTCCTCAAGGGATTCAACACGTTTCATGAACGTAAAGTTATGTCGTTAAGGGCACTTTCGAGTGCCTTTTTATTTGGTTTATGCGGTAAATGCTTATAAAATAAAAGAAGTAAATGTGGAGTATTTTATTCTTGCTATGTGCGCTAACTTTAAACCTTTAACGCTTGCCCAATTACAGCAACTTCAGTTGCCTGTGGTCGGCTTTAGCTATGCCGAAGAGGTTTATCCTACAGGAACAATGCCATTATTATTTAAATCACCACAAGGGTTTGAATGGCGCGAAGTGATGTTTGGATTGGTTCCTAAATGGGCTGAAGATACAAATATAGCAAAACATACCTACAATGCCCGTCATGAGACTATTTTCCAAAAACCTAGCTTTCAAGAAGCCGCACTTAAATGTAAATTCGGTGTGATTCCAGTGACCGAGTTTTATGAAAGTAAATATATAAATGATAAGCCTGAGCGGTGGGGTGTTCGCCGTAAAGATGGGCAGGCTTTTTTCATCGCAGCAATCTATGAAATTTGCAAAATAAATGAAACGATTATTCGTTCTGCAAGCATGTTGACCATGGATGCTATAGACCATCCAATGATGAAAGACTTTCACGAGCCAGGCGATGTCAAACGATCAGTTATTGTGATTCCACATGACCGACTAGATGAATGGTTAAGTTTAGAATCACCTGATATTTCAAGCTTTATCGAAGGTTTTCCAGTTGAAGAGTTTGAATGTTCTCATGTCCCAAAAGAAAAAATTATAAAACCTACACCTCAGTTAAGTATGTTTGACTAATCTATCTAAGATTAAGATGAGGTTATTGATCTCAAATTTGAATCAATAACCTATATCACTTATTCAATATCTTTACTTAATGTTTGTACCTCGGGATCTTCAGCTAAATAGCTCAATTCAATCGGTGAAATCACAAAAGTTGTATTATCTGAGGTCTGTTTAAATACAAAACCATATTCAAAAGATTGGCTATTTTTACTTGGCAACCAGAATAGATAAGGACAGCCTGTATAGTTACCATCCCAACCCATTTCTCTAGCGAGAGCTAAAGCTGTATCAGATTTCGCTATGATTTCTTTGAGAGATTCTTTATCTCGTGTTGAAACATCACCGTCATCATCTGCAAAGGTTTGTAGAAACTCAGTTAAGGGCTTAAGGTCTTCCCAGTTATGTTCTATTGTTGAGAAATGATATCCATATAGCATCATGTGCACTTTCTTCCATCTTGTTATTGTGTTCTTGAACATACCAAGAAATATATGAAAAGGAAATGGATAAATCTGATTTAAGTTGTTTATTTTTCATAACTTATAGATTGTTTTTTGTACGGAATAAAGACTTTTATAAATATTAAAATTATTCATATTACCTAAATAGCATAGGCGGAAAGCAACGGCCTAATGATTAAGATAAATTACTATTTTAGTAAATCAAACTGTTGGCGAATATAGAATTGTTCATAATTCACCTATAATAGAAGTGAAACTATGTAGAGCATATTTATGTTTATAACAACTACACGCCCACAAGATAATTTAATTAATCAACTTCTGCCTATTCTGGAACAGGCGAGTCAGATTTTACTAGAAGAATATCAAAACTATTCTGCGGGTTATGAGTTTACTATTCATGAAAAGCAAGATGACTCACCTGTAACCCAAGCAGATCTAAAGGTAAATAGATTTTTATTAAAGCATCTTGCAGAGATTACTCCAGAGTTGCCTGTATTGTCTGAAGAAAGTGATTATAGTGCCCGTCATGACTGGTCTACTTGTTGGATGTTAGATCCACTCGATGGAACCAAAGAATTTATCCATGAACGTGATGAATTTACGATCAATCTAAGCTTGATCAACGGCAAAGAAACAGTTTTCTCAGTTATTGCCGTGCCATGTGAACAAGTTGTGTACTTAGGATATCTGCAAGATTTACCTTTTAAATATAGCTTTAGCCAACAACAATGGTATCAATATCAGGTTAGTTCAACTCCGCTAGATGCGCCTATACAAATAGGACTGAGTCACGGTAGTAAAAATCCAAAATATCAAAAATTTATTCAATCTATAGAAAAAGAACATCGCATTATTCGACGAGAAGCCGGGAGTGCCTATAAGTTTTGCATGATGTTAGAAGGTGAAATAGATATTTACCCACGCTTTCATCCTACTTCTGAATGGGATACAAGTTCTGGTCAAGGTCTTTTAGAAAGTATAGGCGGTGGTTTACTTACTCTGGATGGAAAACCTTTTGAATATAACCAAAGAAGCACGGTTTTAAATAAGGGCTTTATCGCTTTTCGTGATCAGGAAAGCAAAAAAATAGCATTTGAAGCATTAGCCCAATCAGGTGTTATCGATTGAGAGTTATGCCAGACATGTTATAGTGGCAAAGTATTGAAAAAAGATGACAAGATAAAGATGGCACTCGATTTATTGCCTAAAAGTATGTTTGAAGCAATTGATTTATTGCCCGATGCTTCAACTCCTGTAACCTTATTTACGCGCCATTCTTTAAGAGAACTTGTAGATGGGCAGGGCTTGGCTGGTTATGATCTCCAACTTACTCCTCAAGGACGTGAGCTTGCGCAGGCATGGGGTAATTATTTAATCAAAAATACAGATCGTGTTATTCAGCATTGTATTTCAAGTCCAATACAACGCTGTGTCGATACGGCTGCGCTCATGATTGAAGGGGCTGATGACGTAAGCCCTCAATCAAATACTCATACGATTGAAATTATTGAGCAAGGGCTGCTTGTTGAACCAGGTAGCTTTGTGTTGGATATACAACAAGCTGCTCCTTATTTCAAAAAGCAAGGTGCGTTGGGTTTTATTAATAGTTTTGTAAATAATGCATTACCTGGTATGAAACATCCCATTACTGGGGTTTTAGATGTACTAGAGCTTATTTACCGAACTCATCCAAAAACTAAAGGCGGACTTAGTTTAGCCGTGAGTCATGACACGATTATTGCAGCCATTGTTGCTGTAATTTCAGGTGAAAATAAAATTAAGAAAGAAGATTGGCCGGAAATGATGGAAGGGTTATTTGTATGGTTTGAAGGTGAAGAGTTTCCAAATTGTAAATTAAAGTGGATTTGGAGAGGAAAGGCCTACGAACTGAATGTGGCTAAATTTCATAAAGTGCTATAAGCTCAAAAACGATAGATAATAAAAAAAGCCCTATTGGGCTTTTTTTACATGTTCAAATTAGTTAGCTAACGCTTTAACTTGAGCATTTAAACGGCTCTTATGACGAGCAGCTTTATTTTTGTGGATGATGCCTTTATCAGCCATGCGGTCGATTACAGGAACAGCTTTTTTGTAAGCTTCTGTAGCAACAGCATAATCACCACCAGCGATTGCACTTAAAGTACGTTTGATGTAGGTACGAACCATAGAACGCAAGCTTGCGTTGTGTTTACGCGCTGTAACGTTTTGACGCGCACGTTTTTTAGCTTGAGCAGAGTTTGCCACTCTTGCACTCCTTGAAAATAAGTTGGTCTGGGCGGGCTGTGGTCAATTCAGTAAACTGATGTAACCATCACCAGCCCGTAAACAAGTGCCATATTGTGATGAATCAACACCGTGAAGTCAAGCCTTGCGAGCATTTTAAGCGGTTTTAGGGGCTGCTAAAACGGTAAGAAAAGGTTAAATTTGATACAAACTTAAAGAGGGTTGGATAAAAAATGACTATAAGTGCTAAAAAAGCAATTGTGATAGGTGCTACAGGACTTGTGGGTTTAGCTCTTATTGAACAGCTTGAGCAAACGCCCGAATTTAAAGCGGTTACTGTTGTAGTAAGAAAAGAATCACAACTACTTAATACATATAAAAAAGTTACTCAACTTGTTATAGATGATTTTTTATTACTCAATGATGAAGATGTGAATGGCTATACCCATGCATTTAGCTGTCTTGGAACAACATTAAAAGTAGCTGGTTCAAAACAGGCTTTTTATGCCGTGGATTATGAAATCAATGCCCATTTAGCAGATCTAGTGCAAGATAAGCACATTCATTTACTGCTAGTGAGTGCCCTTGGAGCAAATGCAAATTCTCCAATTTTCTATAATAAAGTGAAAGGACAGTTAGAGGTTTATATCGAGAGTCTAGAGCTCGAAAAATTATCTATTTTTAGACCGTCTTTACTGATTGGTAAACGCAGCGATGTACGGTTTATTGAAGACTTAGGGCAGAGTCTATTTAAACTTATTGAGAATAAATTTCAAAAGCCATTCAAATATAAGCCAGTAACTGCCGAGCAATTGGCTCATACGATGGTCGTAGCGGCGCTAACGCAAATTGAAGCTTTTAAACGATATGATAATCTGAGCATACAACAAACTCGATAAGGGAGTATGAAAGTGTCGACAGTACCATTTGTAACTTGTGATTTATTAGATGATAACCCTGAAAAAGACTTGCAGGTCGTAATTCCATCAATGGATGGAAAGTTCTTTCAAAGTTATGGGGCACGTAAAACATTTGGGGGGCAGGTTGTAACCGTAAAGTGCTTTGAAGATAACTCACGAGTAAAAGAGTTATTGGCAACAGATGGTACAGACAAAGTATTAGTGGTAGATGGTGGCGCCTCTATGCGTTGTGCGCTTATGGGTGACATGATTGCTGAATCAGCGGTTAAAAATAATTGGAATGGTGTGGTGATTTACGGTTGTGTACGCGATGTTGATGCACTTGCAACTTTGGATTTAGGTGTACATGCATTGGCTGCAATTCCACAAAAAAGTAATCGTAAAGGCATTGGTGAAGTAGATATTCCTTTGTATTTTGGTGGAGTCACAATTCAATCTGGTGATTTTATCTATGCTGATAATAATGGAATTGTGATTGCAAAAGAAAAACTAGTCTAATTCACTCATACAAAGGAACGCATGATGGTGATTCATCAAATTAAAGTACTTCAAGCAGTTGTATCTGCAATTGCTGAAGGTGGTAGAGGTGTTACAGGAACAGCATTTCCACAACAACCTGTAAAAGCTTTGAAACTATATGAATTTGAAGGTTCACCATTTTGCCGTCGTGTTCGTGAAGTGATTACACTTTTGAATCTGGACGTTGAAATTTATCCATGTCCTAAAGGTGGAATAAAGTATCGTTCAGTTGTAAAAGAAAAAGGTGGCAAATTACAATTTCCTTTTTTAATTGATGAAAATACTGGCGATCAGTTATACGAATCACAAGATATTATTCATCATTTATTTAAACACTATGGCAAAACAGGGAAAACACCTCAGAAATTTTCGAGTTACCCAAACATGCCTTATGTTGCATTTGCAGGAACTATATTAAATGGTGCCCGTGGAGTTTGGATAAATAAAAAAATTGTTGATAGAGCTGCGCCTGAACAAAAACTTGAGTTATGGAGTTTTGAAGCAAGTCCGTATTCACGAATTGTAAGAAGTCTACTCTCTGAACTTGAGCTTCCATATATTTTGCATAATGTGGCAAAAGAAAGATGGCAAGATATGGGACCTGCTATTCTTCGCTTAAAACCAGGGAAATATATACCTTTAAAAGGTGGGAAAAGAGAAAAGCTATTGCCGATTATGCAGGATAAAATGCAAGTACCATACTTGGTAGACCCAAATACTGGAGTAAAGATGTTTGAATCTGCTCAAATCGTAAAATATTTAAAAAAGCAGTACGGACGTTGATTAAGGTTAACTTGAGTAAGAGTTTAAGGCATTTTACTTAAGCTCTTATCAACATCAGATTTCTTAACAGGTTGTATGAAAAAAATATGAGTATGCTAAATTAATAAGGTTAAATACCTAAAAAGGCATATTTTATGGAATGTATGAGAATTCAACCTGTAACGAGTGCTCCTGGTGAAAATGCATTATTTATTGTGTTGGGGCTAGCTCAAGGTGATTCTGTAATAGAAAAAGTAAAAGATTTTGCTGCTAATTTTTCAGCACTAACCAGAAGTCTCTTCAATCGTTATCCAGATAGTAAATTTAATGCTACTTTAGGTTTTAGCTCAAATGCATGGGATATATTATTTCCAGAGCAATCCAAGCCTCAAGAGTTACAACCATTTCAAGAAATTAGAGGTCCGAAATATACGGCTGTTTCAACTCCGGGTGATTTATTTTTTCATATACGTGCTGATCGTCAGACTTTATGCTATGAGCTGGGTAATATAATTAATCAACAGCTTGGTAAAGTAACGTATCCAATTGATGAAGTTCATGGTTTTCGTTATTTTGACGGACGAGCAATTATTGGCTTTGTAGATGGAACAGAGAATCCTGAACCTGTTATTGCAGCGCAGTGGGCATTAGTAGGCGATGAAGACCCTGACTTTATCGGGGGAAGTTATGCTTTTATCCAAAAATATACACATGATATGGACAAATGGCGTTCATTAACTGACGAAGAGCAAGAAAAAGTGATCGGCCGAAAAAAGTTCAATGATGTTGAGCTCGGCGATGATGAAAAACCTTTAACGGCTCATAATGTCGTTAGTAAAGCTCATGATGCAGAAGGTAATGAACTTAAAATTATGCGAGCTAATATGCCTTTTTCAAATCCTTCTAGAAATGAATATGGCACATTCTTTATTGGCTACTCGCGTAAATTTAGTACAACCCGACAAATGCTTGAGAACATGTTTTTAGGCAATGAGCATGGTAACCTAGATCGGTTACTTGACTTTAGTACTGCTCAAACGGGTACTTTATTTTTTGTACCGACTGTAGATTTTCTTGATGATTTAGGCGATGAATAGTCGTTAATTTAGAAGACTGAAATGATGGGAGTGACTAGATTACTTCCATTATTTAAATTGAAATAAATATGATGTGATGAAATGTTTAAAAAGATAACGCAGCTTTTTCAAGGTTCGAAAGAGACACCTGAACAAATTTACTTGCAAGAGAATCAATTAAAATTTGATTCTGAACGTGGGCCTATCATTAATGATGTAGTGATTAATCAAAAGTGGTCAGAGCATCTTGAATATTTCTCAAACCGTAAATTACAGAATTTTGATAATCTTCAAAAGTTGTTTCAAATTACGCCACAAATTAATGAAAAGATTGATTTAGAAATCGCAACACAGCGCTATGTTGCAAGATTGGAAAATACTCAAGAAAAGCTACTTCAACTCAAAGCGATTATACAAATATTAAATCAATATTACGTTTTGTTTTTGCGTGATAAATAATCATAGTTGATTGATTAAAAAATATAAAAAGTAGGACCAACTAGTAGTTTGATTTTCAAAAAAATAACTCATTTCACTAAAAACATCATGCTACTATTGAGCTCATATCTTCTTAGCTGATAAAAGCCATATACATGTTTCAACAAGAAATCTCTCAATTGAATTTACAACAGCTCAAAGCCGGTGAAAAGCGTTGGGTAGGGTCGTTATTAGGTTCATCTGCTGCATTATTATTCAAAGAAATTGCTGTTCAGCATTCATCTTTGCTCGTGGTGGTGGCTCGAAATAACCAACATGTTGCTCAGTTAGAAAGTGAACTTGAATTTTATGGCATAAAACCGACAATTTTCCCTGATTGGGAAATTTTGCCGTATGACCGCTTGTCACCTCATCAAGATATTGTTTCAGAACGACTCGCTATTTTATCTAATATGCCGCAAAAAGGTGTATTGCTCATTTCAGCAAGCACTTTAGCTCAAAGAGTTGCACCATATTCTTGGGTTTTAGGTGAGCATTTTGATATACGTGTGGGGCAAAAATTTGATTTAGAACAACAGAAGCTACGTTTAGTACAAGCTGGGTATCATTTAGTAGATACAGTTTACGACCATGGTGAGTTTGCTGTACGTGGCAGCATTATGGACATTTTTGCATCTGGTCAGGATGCACCTATCCGTATTGACCTATTTGATGATGAAATTGATACTTTAAAATTCTTTGATCCAGAAACACAAAGAACTACCACAACTTTAAAAAGTTTTACAGTTCTTCCCGCGAAAGAGTTCCCATTAAAAGAAGCTCGTTCCATTTTCAGAGATCGTTATTCTGAACTTTTTCCGACCGCAAATCCTAAGAAAAACCCAATTTACCAAGATGTTCTTGATGGAATCGCATCTCCGGGAATTGAGTTTTATTTACCGTTATTTTTTGATAAAACTTACATGCAATCTCAAAGTACACTCACAACGTACTTTCCAAAGGATTGCATTGTAATTACAAATAATGATGTGGAGACTGATTTAACCAGTTTTTGGAAAGAAGTTTTTCGTCGTTATGAAGATAGACGCCATAACGCAGACCAACCAATTCTGCCTCCTGATGAGTTATTTATTGCACCAAATAACTTACTAAGTGCTTTAAATCAGTTCCCACGTATGCTTGTGAGCGCTGAAGCAGTTGAAGAAAAAGCTGGGGCTCTAAATCTTAAGGTTGAGCAACCACCTAAGTTGCCAGTTGATCCGAAAAAAGACAAACCATTTGCCGTGGTTAAAAAATATATTGATGAAGCAAATCATCCTGTTTTATTGGTTGCGGAAAGCGCTGGTCGACGAGAAAGTTTAAGAGATGGTTTGCGTGCTAGTCTGGGAGATATTCCTAGTGTAGATAGTTTTGAGCAATTCCAGAAAAGTCAGTTTGCGATTGCAATTACGAATGCGCCATTAGACCGTGGGTTGCTTTTAACTGATCAATTGTCTGTTATTTCAGAAAATCAGTTATATGAGCATCGGGTGGTTCAACGTCGTCGTAAACGTCAGCAAGAAGTTTCAGAAGAGTTCCTAATTCGTAGTTTGACCGAATTAAGCATTGGTGCTCCTGTTGTTCATATTGACCATGGTGTAGGGCGTTATGCTGGGTTAATTACTTTAGCAATTGAAGGGCAAGATTACGAGTTCTTGCAATTAGACTATGCTGAAGAGGCAAAAGTTTATGTACCTGTGACGAATTTGCATCTTATTAGCCGCTATAGTGGCGGAGATCCAGACTTAGCACCATTACATAAAATAGGAACTGATGCGTGGAGTAAGGCGAAACGTAAAGCTTTAGAACAAATTCATGATGTTGCAGCAGAGTTATTACATATACAAGCACGTCGTCAGTCAAAACCTGGTTTTGGTTTTGAAATAGATCAGTCGCTTTATATGCAATTTGCAAGCGGATTTGCGTATGAAGAAACACTTGATCAAGCCAATGCTATTGAAGCGACGCTTTATGATATGCAACAAGCTAAACCGATGGATCGACTTGTTTGTGGGGACGTTGGTTTTGGTAAAACAGAAGTTGCAATGCGAGCAGCATTTGTTGCGGTGCAAAATGGTAAGCAGGTCGCTGTATTAGTACCGACGACATTACTTGCTCAACAGCATTATGAATCTTTTAAAGACCGCTTTGCCGACTGGCCTGTTCGTATCGAAGTACTATCACGCTTTGGTTCAAATAAAACGCATACGAAAAATATTGAAGATCTTGCTGAAGGTAAAGTCGATATTGTGGTGGGTACCCATAAACTTTTACAAGAAAATGTACAGTTTAAAGATCTAGGGTTAATGGTAGTCGACGAAGAACATCGTTTTGGTGTGCGGGATAAAGAGCGTATTAAAGCATTACGCGCAGATGTTGATATGTTAACGCTTACAGCTACACCAATTCCACGAACTTTAAATATGGCTTTTTCGGGAATGCGTGATTTATCTATCATTGCTACACCTCCAGCCCGTCGTTTAGCTGTTAAAACCTTTGTACAAGAACATACCGAAGCTTCTATTAAAGAAGCGATCTTGCGTGAATTACTACGCGGTGGCCAAGTGTATTTCTTACACAATGAAGTTGATACGATTGAAAGAGCTGCTGAAAATATTCGTGTGCTTGTACCTGAAGCTCGTGTAGCAGTAGCTCACGGACAAATGAGGGAAAGAGAACTTGAGCAAGTCATGCAACAGTTCTATCACAAAGAATACAATGTATTGGTATGCTCAACCATTATTGAAACCGGAATTGATGTTCCAAATGCCAACACCATTTTGATCGAAAGGGCCGACAAACTTGGTCTAGCTCAATTACATCAACTGCGTGGCCGTGTGGGGCGTTCACATCACCAAGCTTATGCTTATTTATTAGTTCCTTCGATAAAGCATCTAAAAGGTGATGCTGAAAAACGCCTTGATGCAATCCAACGTGCTTCAACTCTTGGTGCTGGTTTCATGCTGGCTACAGAAGATTTAGAAATTCGAGGCGCAGGTGAGCTTTTAGGTGAGCAGCAAAGTGGTTCAATGCAAGCAATTGGATATAGCCTATATATGGAAATGCTGGAAAAAGCTACTAAGGCGATTCAACAAGGGAAAACACCGAATTTTGATGCACCTTTATCATTAACAGCAGAAATTAATTTACACATTCCTGCACTGATTCCAGATGAGTATTTAGGTGACGTACATCAGCGTTTATTATTCTATAAGCGTATTAGTAATACAGATACCCAAGAAAAACTCGACAATATCCGTATGGAACTGATTGACCGTTTTGGAGTTCCACCGCAATCAGTTAAACACTTATTTAGTGTTCATCAAATTAGACTGAAAGCTGAACAGTTAGGTATTACTAAAATCGATATTAATACCCAAGGTGGCAATATTGAATTCTCGCCTGATACGCCTGTTCAGGCCATTAGTATTATTCAACTCATGCAAAAGCATCCAACCTATTATCGTATGGAAGGTGGTCAGCGCTTAAAAGTGATGGTTCAGCTTGAAGAACAGGAAAAACGAATTCAATTTATTAATGATTTGTTAGCGAAATTATTGAATGAATTACATGCTTAAATCGTGTTTTAAATTGATTTCAACTCAACAAGAATCTTTTGTATGTTGATAACAGAATTTTATGCACGATTTCTTGGTCTGTTCGGGGAATAAGTGCATAAAATCATTGTTATTTGTAATCAAACCAGACACTAGCAATACTCACATTAAAACTGATGTGATAGTATTAGCCATTATTGTTTATTGTCATTTATAAAAGATATGTTTAGTTTGCATCCACAACTTGCTCAAGATACTTTTTTTGTAGGCGATTTTCCGCTTTCAACATGTCGTTTAATGAATGATATGCAATTCCCTTGGCTGATTTTAATCCCTCGTGTGCCGGGAATCACAGAATTATATGAGTTGAGCCAAGCTGACCAAGAACAGTTTTTGCGCGAATCAAGTTGGTTATCTAGCCAGCTATCTCGTGTATTCCGTGCTGATAAAATGAATGTTGCAGCTTTGGGGAATATGGTGCCTCAATTGCATTTTCATCATGTTGTACGTTATCAGAATGATGTTGCATGGCCTAAACCAGTTTGGGGTACACCAGCAGTTCCATATACAAATGATGTGCTGGCTCATATGCGTCAAACCCTTATGCTTGCGCTACGTGGTCAAGGCGATATGCCTTTTGATTGGCGCATGGACTAAATCAATGCAATGCCACATTTATATGAATGTGGCTACATTGAGGTGTGGAGGATAGGGTGCAATTAGAGAGGTTTATCGATAGAGAGCCTAAGCAGTTTGCATATTTTCATCGTTTGATGGGATATTCAATTCTGTCATTAATTTTAGTGATCTATGCTTTTACCTCACCGAATACAAATTATCAGATCTATGTTCCACCATTTTTCCTATTTCTGCTTTTTATTAGTTCGAAGTTAGAACATTGGCTTCAGTACCAATTCGATAAAAAAACTCAAAAAAGTGTTTTCTTTGCAATCGATGCAATTGTTGTAGCAGTTACATTGGCTGGTCTGCATCTTAATTTAGTGCCTACATTTATTGCACTTTTTGCCTTGTTTTATTCAGCAATTAATAGTCGTATTTCTTTCGCAGTCATTTGTTTGACGAGTTTGTTAGGCGCGATTATTTTTTATTTAAGTACTTTCTTCCTATTTGGTTTTTATACATATTTTGAGCCTACTAGCCAAGAGTTGACAGTAATAACTCTTCTTGGTTTGGTTATGTTTATTACCATTGGAAATTATTACCAACATCGCTGGGTTAAAAAAATCAGTCAGCAGCGTCAACATTACTATGACCAAATGACCCGCTATATTGCTTTTGCTAATCAGCTAAGCCGTTATGCGCCACTACAGTTGTGGCAGTCTATTATGCGTGGCGAGGCTGAAGCAAAGATTGAATATAAGCGAAAAAAAATGACGGTGTTTTTTTCTGATATTCAGGGTTTTACAGAGTTATCAGAAACTTTGATTCCAGATGATTTGGCATTTTTGCTTAATGATTATTTAAGCCATATGACTGAAATTGCTAAACAGTATGAGGCTACTGTCGATAAATTTATGGGGGATGCCATCCTCATATTTTTTGGTGATCCGAATTCACAAGGTGTGGAGCAAGATGCCAAAGCATGTGTAGAAATGGCAATAGCTATGCGTCAGCAAATGAAATTGCTACGTGAGCGCTGGAAAAAAATGGGTTACTCAGCCTTACATATCCGAATGGGGATTAGTACAGGTTATTGTCACGTAGGGAATTATGGGGCAACACATCGCATGGCTTATACGATTGTTGGTCGTGATGTGAATTTAGCGGCTCGTTTACAATATGCTGCGGAAATAGATGAAATTTTAATTTCAGATGATACTTATCAATTAATTAAGAGTGATTTCCTTTGTGCCCCTAAAACACCAATTTACCTAAAAGGTATTCAAGGTGCAGTAAAAACATGGCAAGTAATGGAGAAATATACAGGGAATAAGTCAGATCATCAGCAATGGTTTGACTATGAGTATAAAGGCTTCCACTTGGTACTTAACTTAGAAGAAGTACAAAACTATGAATATCCTGAATTGGTAGAAGTACTTGAGAAGATGATTCAACGAATTAAAGTTCAACAAACTTTAGTAAATACTCAAGGTATTGCACAGTTAAGAATTGAAGATGAAGTTAAACCTTTAGAGATAGATTCACAAGACCAAGTTTAAAGTTTATAAAACATAAAAAAGCTGCTTTAAAAGCAGCTTTTTTAATAACTCGATTAATGATTTTCTGAAGCGTGGTTGATTGTATATTTAGGAATCTCAATTTCTAAATCTTCATCAACAATTTTTACTTGGCATGAGAGGCGAGAATCTGGTTCAAGACCCCAAGCGCGATCTAAAAGATCTGCTTCAACATCATCCATTTCTTCCAAGCTATCAAAACCTTTACGAACTACTACGTGACAGGTAGTGCAAGCACATGACATGTCACATGCGTGTTCGATTTTAATTCCTCGATCAAGCAAACTTTGGCAAAGATTTGCATTTTGTTCAACTTCAAATTCTGCACCTTCAGGACAAAATTGAGCGTGAGGAAGTACTTTAATACGGGGCATATTGATCACCTATACCTTTAGTTTGAATTTGACCAATCTTCAAGTTTTGTACCTTTTAAGGCGTGGTCAATATGTCGATTCATACGTAGTGCAGCAAAAGCGTCACTATGTACTTTAAGTTGTTCTACAGCTTTTTCAATTGCTTGAATATCATTACTTTCAAGTTGTACTTTAAGCGAATTTTCAGCGGCTTTAAGTGCTTCGAGTTGCTCATTATTGAGTAAATCAGCATCTACTTTCAAAGCTTGTTCTAATGCTTCAAGCTCACGTTGGGCCTCAACTTTGGTTTCTTTTAAATGACGCAGATTTTTATCTTCTTCCGCGTGCTGGAAACCTTCAATTAATAAGCGTTCAGTGTCAGACTCTGATAAACCATAAGATGGTTTAATATCAATTTGGGCTTGTACACCTGAAGTTGTTTCACGAGCCGAAACTGTGAGTAAGCCATCTGCATCTACTTGAAAGGTAACCTCAATACGTGCTTGACCAGCAGTCATTGGAGGGATGCCATGAAGAACAAATCTTCCTAATGATCGACAATGCTCGACTAAATCTCGCTCACCTTGAACTACATGAATAAGCATGGCTGTTTGGCCATCTTGATAAGTAGTAAACTCTTGACGGCGAGCGACAGGAATAGCTGTGTTACGAGAAATAAGACGCTCTACTAATCCACCCATGGTTTCTAAGCCAAGAGAAAGAGGAGTAACATCTAAAAGTAGTGAGCCGTCTTGACTGTTTCCAATTAATTGATTAGCTGTAATAGAAGCACCAATCGCTACTACTTCATCTGGATTAATCGTGCAAAGTGGTTCTTGGTTAAATACATTGCGAACTGCTTGTTGAACAGCATAAGAGCGGGTAGAGCCACCTACTAAAACAACGTTTTGAATATCTGATAACTCAAGTTTTGCATCACGTAAAACACGTTTGCAAACACTGATTGTTTTATCTAAAGCAACTTGAATAATACTCTCAAAGGTTGAACGATCAAGTGTTAGTTCGTTTTCAAGTAGTCTTAACTGAACCGATTCTTGTGTAGACAATTGTTCTTTTGCTTGACGAGCAGCCACAATAAATACGGCATAGTTTTCATCGCTTAGCGTATCAATGTTTAGCTGTTTTTTAGCCCATTTAACAATAAGACGGTCTAAGTCATCACCACCTAAAGCAGTATGGCCACCAGTAGCTAATACTTCAAAGACACCTTGTGAGAAACGTAGGATTGATACGTCGAAAGTACCGCCCCCTAAGTCATAAATCACATAGTTGTGATCTGTAGCTAAATTCGTTTCTTGGTCTAAACCATAAGCCACAGCAGCTGCCGTTGGTTCATTTAGAAGACGTAATACATTTAAACCAGCAAGCTGCGCAGCATCACGTGTCGCTTGGCGCTGAGCTTCATCAAAGTAAGCTGGAACAGTAATTACAGCTCCATTTACTGGATTTTGTAAGCTAGATTCAGCACGTTCTTTTAGTTGTTTTAAAATTTCAGCTGAAATTTCAACAGGTGTTTTGCGACCAGAACGTGTCTCGAAAGCTGGCATCTCATTTTCAGAACCCACTAAATCATAAGGGTGTTGAAATTTGATATCTGCTTTTGAACGTCCCATAAAACGTTTTACAGAAACGATTGTATTTTTTGGGTCAGCAATAATGAAAGGCTTTGCTTCTTCACCATAGTGAGTGATATCACTTCCATAGTGCACAATAGAGGGAAGAAGTCTTCTTTCTTTTTCGTCGTTGAGGACTTTTGGTTTGCCTGATAACACTGTCGCAACTAGAGAATGTGTTGTTCCTAGGTCGATACCAATCGCAATGCGGTGTTGATGTGGGGCACTGGATTGACCCGGTTCAGCAATTTGCAAAAGTGCCATGAGTTAAATCCTTTGAATATAAATTGAAAAAAGCAAATTAAAAATCGTCATCTAAATCAAAGTTGTCTTCATCATCCAACAATTGATCTTCTGCTTTTTCAATATCGTTAAGAACGCGCTGAAAGAAACGTAATTTACGTACAGTATCTCGAGCTTCACCCCAGTCTTCATCTGAGTAATCAATTTTAAATTCGCGAACTAAACCCTCAATCCACTGAAACACTTCTTGTTTAAGAGTGCTTAAATGCTCTTGTGAAGTTGCTTCATCAAGTTGTTCACGAAGTTCTAGAGCTGATTGCAGAAACTCAAAATCACTAATAGATTGATCGAGGTGATGGTCTTGCTTTTTTAATGCTAGAAGATAAGCAGCGCGGCTATCTACTTGCGACAGAACTTTAAAAGCTTGATTGATTTCACTTGATTTGATCAACGCCTGATCTTTATCTTCTGCTTTATCTGGATGATATTGCTGCTGCAAGCTTAAGAAGCTAGATTTTAAGCTCGCCAAATCGATATCGAGTTCTACGGGTAAATTGAACAACTCAAAATGATTCATTAGAAAGGAGGTCCACGTTAATTAAATACATTAAAACAGTGCTATAAAAAGACACTGTTTTAATGAAAAGGATGGAAGGAGAAGTGGGTTATACAGTGAAAGACTCACCGCAACCACATTCACCTTTCTTATTAGGATTGTTAAATTCGAACCCTTCATTAAGGCCGTTCTTAACGTAGTCCATTTCTAAGCCTTCTAAATAGACTAAGCTTTTTGGATCTACAACAACCTTAACGCCAAATTGTTCGAAAACTTGGTCATGTTCATCGATAGAATCAACAAATTCGAGAACATAAGCCAATCCAGAACAACCAGAAGTTTTCACACCCACGCGAATGCCTTCACCCTTACCTCGGTTTTTAAGGTAATTGCTAATATGAGTCGCAGCATTTTCAGTTAAATGAATCATGAAAACTCCAACGTTTACAATGGTAACAAATTAAGCTTTAGATTTTTTACTGCGGTAGTCATCAATCGCAGCTTTAATTGCATCTTCAGCTAGTACAGAGCAGTGAACTTTTACTGGTGGAAGTGCAAGCTCAGTTGCGATATCAATATTTTTGATCGCTTGAGCTTCATCAAGAGTTTTACCTTTTAACCACTCAGTTACAAGGGAACTTGATGCAATTGCAGAACCACAGCCATAAGTTTTAAAGCGTGCTTCTTCAATCACACCGCTATCGTTTACTTGAATTTGTAAACGCATCACGTCGCCACATGCAGGTGCACCCACCATGCCTGTACCTACATTTTCAGAGTTTTTATCTAAAACACCAACATTACGTGGATTTTCGTAATGATCAATTACCTTTTCGCTATAAGCCATTTCGCTTCTCCAAACCTCGGGGTCAGCCTAATATTAATATGAGGGTAAAAACACTAATTTCAATGAATTAGTGTTCAGCCCATTCAACTGTAGAAAGATCAATACCTTCTTTATACATATCCCAAAGCGGAGAAAGTTCACGTAATTTCTCAACAGCGGCTTTGGTAATTGTAAGCACGTGATCAATATCTTCTTCAGTTGTGTATTTACCAAAACTAAAGCGGATTGAACTGTGTGCTAGCTCATCAGATAAACCTAATGCGCGAAGAACATATGAAGGCTCTAAGGTTGCAGAAGTACAAGCAGAACCACTTGATACCGCAGCATCTTTAAGAGACATCATTAAAGATTCACCTTCAACAAAGTTAAAGCTGACATTTAAATAGTTAGCAACGTTTTGAGTTGGGTGGCCATTCAAGAAAACTTGTTCAAGATCTTGTAAACCATTCCAAAGCTTGTCGCGAAGCTTACGGATGCGCTCTTGTTCTGCTTGCATTGTTTTGCCAGCAATTTCAAAAGCTTCACCCATACCTACAATTTGGTGAGTCGCTAAAGTACCAGAACGCATACCACGCTCATGACCACCGCCATGAATTTGTGCTTTTAAGCGCACACGTGGACTACGACGTACATATAATGCACCGATACCTTTTGGACCATAAATTTTATGAGCAGAGAAACTCATAAGGTCAATTTTCATAGTAGATAAATCAATTTCGACTTTACCAGCCGCTTGTGCTGCATCTACATGGAAGAATGTTTTATTGGCACGTGTTAATTCACCAATCGCTGCTACGTCTGTAACTGTACCAATTTCATTGTTTACCATCATTAGTGAAACAAGAATAGTATCTGGGCGAAGGGCAGCCTTAACCATTTCAGGAGTAATTAAACCTGTTTGTGGCTCTGGCTCTAAATAAGTAATTTCAAAACCTTGTTCTTCTAATTCACGACAAGGATCTAGAACAGCTTTATGTTCAATTTTACTTGTAATGATATGTTTGCCTTTAGATGCATAGAATTGAGCTACACCTTTAAGGGCAAGGTTGTCTGACTCAGTTGCACCAGAAGTCCAAACGATTTCACGTGGATCAGCTTTAATTAAATTTGCTACTTGCTCACGTGCATATTCAACTTTTTCTTCTGCCTGCCAGCCATAAGCGTGGGAACGAGACGCAGCATTACCAAAGGTACCGTCGAAAGTTAAACACTCCATCATACGTTCTGCAACTTGCGGATCTACTGGAGTGGTTGCTGCGTAATCAAGATAAATTGGACGTTTCATATCAAATACCTGTACCCGATAAAAGAGCTGAATCTGTGCCAGTCACATTTTGGCGTAATGCAACAGTTTGAACGTTGTCTCGGCTAATGAGATCGGCAAGAGAGATTTTTGCTAAATAGTCGGCAATATGATGAGAGAGTTCTTGCCATAAATCGTGAGTGAGACACATTGCACCATTCTGGCAGTTGCCTTTATGGTCACAACGTGTTGCATCAACGGTTTCATTTACGGCTTCAATAATTTCTAACACAGTAATTTCATCAGCATTTCGAGCCAAATGATAACCACCATTTGCACCACGAACACTAGAAACTAACCCATGACGCTTAAGTTTTGCGAATAACTGTTCTAAATATGCAACTGAAATGGATTGGCGTGCGGCAATTTCGGCGAGCGTGATCGTTTGTTCAGTTGGCTGCAAAGCTAAATCAAGTAGAGCAGTCACTGCGTAGCGACCGCGAGTTGTAAGGCGCATGATTCGATACACATGTTAAGACTAGATAATAGGATTTTATGAATCCCGACTAAAATAGTCAAGTTTTTTTATTTTTAATTCAAGTATAGGAACAAAATGGAAAAATAAATTAAACAACCCACAAATTATATATTAAATAAGCAATAAATATTAGGCTAATTATACCAAAGGAGAGGTTAATGTTTCGTTGGCGTCGCTGTAAACGGGTAATTCGATTTTGATATTGTTTAATTTCCACATGAAGTGAATTGATTTCTGATCGTTGTTGATCAATTTTTTCAAGTAAAGGTGCAATTTTTTTATGCGAAGCAAGTGTTTCAGCTTCATCATCAACTGCGTTGAACCATTGTTTCCAGTCTGCAAGTAACTTAGGTAGTGTTAAGTGAGAAATTAAATCTAGAAGTTCCTTTTTAGTTTCCTCATCTCCATCAATACGCATATTGTTAAGACTACGCTGATTTGAAAAGCCGAAAATTTTAACGAGGTCAACGAGAGTACTATTGATTTCAAGATCAATACGTCTGTCAAAAGAGTGGATGTCGAATAACAAGCCTTTCTCTGTAAATTGAACATAGAAGTCAAAAAAAGGCAGATAGCTGTTAATGCGAATTGTTGTTTTGTTTAAGATAAACTTTTTCGCTTGCAAGCGAAGAGCACCATCGTGGGTGAGAATAAATGAAAAGAAAGTTTCTAAAATAATTAGAACAATATTCAGCAACAGACTCGGATGTTTTTGTCTTTGTTGCGTTTCACTCATAAAAGTTTATCCTTACAAATAGCAATTAATTGAAGAATGGGACATCCTATCCCAAACTTAACACAATGTCGTGTTAAATATATTTACATGACTTAATTGCTTTGTAGAACAGTTTTGTAAATGGATCAAGTCTTTACTTTGATATTATAGAAATATTTTGTGGTCAAATCAGTCATCATTTCTCTCATCTGATTAGGAGTTTAGATTAATGGATAATGCAAATATAGATAACCAGACAGAAGAGTCAGAAGAAAAAAATAAATTAAAATCAAGAGGTTCAAGAAAATCCGCTTTAGATTTTAGAAAGTATACTAAGCAAATTTGGTTGGCGGGACTAGGGGCATTTTCACGTGCCGAAGAAGAGGGCAACAAACTCTTTGATTCCTTAGTCAAAGTTGGTGAAGAGTTAGAGTCAAAAACTGGGGACTTAGCCGATAATACTGTAGGTAAAGTTACAGAAAAAGCTAAAGAATCTGTATCTGAAACAAAAGATAAGGTAGAGAAGATTCTTGATACGAGTGTTAATCATTCTTTAAACCGAATAGGATTAGTCACTCCGAAGGATTTACAACACATTGAACAGCTGCTTGTACAACTGCATATTAAGGTGGATGCTTTAATAGAAGAAAACCAGCAGTTGAAAGCAAAATTGAATAAAAAGTAAAAAAATGTTGGGATTTAGCAAATATATAACAGTTTTTTAGCATTTATTTTTGCTAAAAGCCCTGCTCTAGTATTGCGTTTTCCCCTAAAGCATTGCTATAAAGGCGTCATGGCCTTTTAAACTATAGCCTTGGACCTTAAACAAACGATATTAAGAGGATGTTTTATTCATGAATAAATCAGAATTAATCGATGCAATTGCTGAAAAAGGGGGAGTATCTAAGACTGATGCAGGCAAGGCACTCGATGCGACAATTGCGTCAATTACTGAAGCACTTAAAAAAGGTGACACAGTAACTTTAGTTGGTTTTGGTACTTTCAGTGTTAAAGAACGTGCTGCACGTACTGGTCGTAACCCTAAAACTGGTGAAGAGCTTCAAATTAAAGCAACAAAAGTACCAAGCTTCAAAGCTGGTAAAGGTCTTAAAGATTCAGTAGCTTAATCTTTTAAGATGAATAAACGCGCCAATATAGGCGCGTTTTTTATTAAAAATCTGAATTGACCAATATTGCTCATTCATTGATTGTGGTTTTTCAGTTAAAATTCTCCTCGAAATAAAATATTGGAATACTTATGGAATCGTTTCGTACAGTCATTAAGGGTTGGCTCGGCAAAGTCCTTCTAATTTTGTTTTTGACCCCTTTAGCACTTGTAGGTATTGAAGGATATTTTAATAGGGGAAACAAGGCTGATGTTGCAAAGACAGTAAACGGCCAAGAAATATCTAAAAAAGACCTTGAAACTTTAACTCAGTCTTACAAACAACAATATTTAGCTGCTGTTAAAGGTGATGAGAGTTTACTTAATTTGCCTGTCATTCAGGCTAAGGCACTTGATATTTTAGTGTCGCGTAATTTGTTAATTCAACAAGCGGAAAAATTAGGTATTTCTTTGAGTGATACTCAAATTGAGCAAATGTTAGCTCAACAGCCTAGTTTGCAAGAGAATGGTCAATTCTCACAAAAACTCTATGAAAATTATTTACGTTCTATCGGCATGACAAGCCAAGGTTTAATTTCAAGCCTACGTCAAGATCATGCTTTAAAAATGTTAACTTCTACATTTGCTGATTACTCTCTAGTAAGTAAAGTTGATCTTATGCAAATTGCGAATTTGCAAACTGAACAACGTACTTTACATTTAGCTAGTATTAAATTAGATAGCTATAAAACAGGCTTAACTGCATCTAATCAAGAAGCTACAGATTATTACAACAAGCATCAAAATGAATTTAAGCAACAAGCTTCGGTTGATGTGGATTATGTGGTGTTATCTCCTTCAATGGTGGCTAAACCAGCTCCTGCAACAGAAGCTGAACTTCAGCAAGCCTATGCAAAGTTTGTTGAAACTCAGAAAAAAGATGCTAAACGAACTGTAAAGCATATTTTAATTACTACTGATGCTCGTGATGATGCAGCCGCTCAAAAGCTTGCAAAAGAAGTTTATGGGAAAATTCAAGGTGGTCTTTCATTTGCACAAGCTGCATCGCAGTTCTCTGAAGATCCTAGTTCAAAAGCAAAAGGCGGTTTAGTTGAAGCATATGCACCAGGTGTTTTCTCGGATGCATTTGATAAAACTGTTTTAAGTTTGAAAAATGGACAAGTTTCACAGCCAGTAAAAACACAATATGGTTATCATATTATTGAAGCAGAAACTCAAGCTAACCAAATCCCTTCATTTGAAGCTGAGAAGGCTCGTTTAACTGCTGAGGTTGAAAAGAATAAAGTTGCGACCGTTTATTCAGATACCGTAAATAGTTTGAATGAAACGATTGTTGGCAATGATTCTTTAGAAGCTGTTGTTCAAGAAGTAAAAGGTACAAAAGTTGAATCATTAAATGGTGTAACTTTAGCTACTCAAAATCCATATTTAAGCGATCCAAGTGTCAAAATTAAATTATTTAATGATGATGTGAAGAATGGAGACCGTAATACTTCCTCTAATATTCAGTTAGCGAATGGTGATACGGTATGGGTTAAAGTACGTGATTACCACGCAGCTGGTGTAAAACCATTAGCGCAAGCGATGAATGAAGCAAAAGCAAAAGTTATCGATGAAAAAGCGCGTAAGGCTGCTCAAGCAAAAATTGCTACTATGTTGACTGAGTTTAAAACTCAACCTGCAGACCAAGTGGTTGCTAAAAACAAAGTCGCATTTGAGTCAGCTGGTGTGTTTACTCGATCACAAGGTTTAAAACGCGAAATTGAACGTGCTGCATTTAGCTTAGCTACACCTAAATCAGGTATGTGGTCTGTTACAACAGCAAACTTACCAAATGAGCTTGTAGTAGTTGCAGTTTCAAATGTAAATTCATCAGCTGTAAATGCCATTCCTGCCGATCAGTTACAACAGTTAAAACAACTTTATCGCCAATCACGTGGTCAACAAATATTGGAAGATTACAGCCAATATTTAAAATCACATGCAAAAATTAAATAATAATTTGATCAAATAAAAAAAGCGCTTCGGCGCTTTTTTATTTTCTATTAATCGAGATGATGCTCGATATATTGCTGTCGATATTGTTTAGGTGATAAATCAAAAATTCTTTTAAAGGCCTGACTAAAAGCAGTCTCGGATGAATAGCCGACTTTGTTTGATATTTGCTGAATTGAAAAATTACTTGTGCGTAAGTACTGACTTGCTAAACGAAAACGGTAATGTTGCAAATAAGTTAGAGGTGGTTCCCCAATAATACTATTAAATAGATTTGCAAATTTGGAGCGTGACATGCAGCATTGTTCTGCTAAAGACTCAACTGTCCAAGCAACTTCTGGTTGGCTGTGAATAGCAGATAGGGCATTACTCAATTCAGGGTGGGTTAATGCACTTAGCCAGTTTTGTTGATCTGTCATTTGTTGAACATGATCACGAATGCATTCAATGAGAAGAATACTGACTAAATGATCAATAATTTTGTCATGTCCCGGCCTGATTTTTTGAGTTTCAATTGCTAAAAAATAAAGCCCAATTTGTAGCCATTCGGGTGGGTTGGTTTGATTTTCATGTTGAATATGCATGATAGAAGGCAATGCATTAATCAAAGGACCTGCCATATGAGTATCGATCTGACAGCGTAAACATAGTAATAATGTTTTATGTGGGGAAGAAGTACCAAACTCGATCGCGTCTTGTCTATGGCCGTTAAAAAGCGAAGTAATATCTAGAGAATCTACCAATTTACTGGCTGTTGATTTTGAATCAGTGGCACTATGTGCTTTTCCTGAGGGAATTAAAATAATATCACCAGCTGTGGCAATTATTTTTTCTGAAGCATTAAGTTGAATATATACTGAACCAGTTAAAACAATATAAGCAAGTAAAGCTGATTGATCTTGTGTTTTAAAAGCCCATTCTCCTTGTGCTTTTAAATAGATGTATTCAGACTTATTAAGGTGAATATCATCAAAAAATTTACTTAGTGCATCCATCTTTAAATGATCAATCATTATTTTAATAAAATTATAGTGAGCTATAAGAATAGATCAACATGTGTTTTTAGGACAAAAAAGTGGAAGAAAATGCCAAAGACTTTAACGTAGGTTTTTTGGACGGTTACTACTGTTAAGTAAACACTATTTCTTTAACTATATAGATATATAGAAAAAGGAAATATGACTATGAATGCACCAGTGAATGTTCAGCAAGAACTTATGCCAGTGCCAGCGTCTATGCGTGAGATAGATCGTAAGCGCTATTTATGGATGATTAGTCCAGCTCTACCTGTAATTGGTTTAGGTATTTTAGCTGGTTACCATTTTGGTCCACGCCCCTTAAAAAAAGTTTTCGCTTTAGGTGGTCCACTTTTATTACATGTTGTGATCCCTGCAATTGATACTGTTATTGGGAAGGATGCGCGTAATCCGACTGATGAAGAAATTAAGCTTTTAGAAAAAGATCCATATTATTCACGTCTTGTGAAAAGTTTTATTCCTTTGCAGTATGCTGCAAATATTTATGCATGTTATTTAACAAGCCGTAAGACCACGTCATTCATTGATAAAATTTTACTTGGTGTTTCGATGGGTGCGATTAATGGTATTGCGATTAATACAGCCCATGAATTAAGCCACAAGCATGATCGTATTGATCATATTTTATCTCACCTTGCTTTGGTTCCTACAGGTTATAACCATTTCCGTATCGAACATCCTTATGGTCATCATAAACGTGCAGCAACTCCTGAAGATCCTGCTTCTTCACGTATGGGCGAAACATTTTATGAGTTCTGGCCACGTACAGTTGTAGGTTCTTTTAAATCTGCAATTGAAATCGAGAAAAATCGTTTAAAACGTAAAGGAAAAGAGTTCTGGTCAGCAGATAATGAATTATTACAGGGCTGGGGAATGAGCGCTGCTTTCCATGCTTCTATGGTGGAAATTTTTGGTAAAAGCACAATTCCATATTTAGCGACACAAGCATTTTACGGCATTAGTCTTTTTGAAATTATTAACTATATTGAACATTATGGCTTACTACGTCAGAAAAAAGAAAATGGTCAATATGAACGTACAATGCCAGAGCATAGCTGGAACAACAATAACGTAGTAACAAATTTATTCTTGTACCAATTGCAGCGTCACTCAGATCATCATGCTTATCCGACTCGTCCATTCCAAGCATTACGTCATTTTGATGAGGCGCCAGAATTACCAAGTGGTTATGCAAGTATGTTATTACCTGCGTTAATTCCTTCGTTATGGTTCAAAATAATGGATAAGCGAGTTTTTGATCACTATAAAGGTGATTTAAACAAAGCAAATATTTCTTCAAAACGTCGCGCAAAAATCTTCAAAAAATTTGGTGCAGTAGATAAATCATTAGAAGCATAAAAATTGAATAAATAATATATATTCCTGAAATACCAAACCCTCTAATCATGCGATTAGAGGGTTTTATTTTTTAGATAAATCTTAGCGTTATGACGCAAGAGAACTTAGATTCTCTTATGTCTTTCTTATTTTAATTCACTAGAAGATTTACCAAGTTCACGACGTGCAATAATTAATTGTTGTATTTGCTGAGTACCTTCAAAAATATCAAGAATTTTTGAATCACGCGCCCATTTCTCAAGCAACTCCTCTTCGTTATAGCCAACACTTGATGCTAATTCGACACATTTTAAAGTGATTTCGTTACCAACACGACCTGCTTTTGCTTTTGCAATAGAAGCTTCTTTAGAGTTTGGCTTTTTGTTATCTGCCATCCATGTTGCTTTTAACATGAGCAGACGAGCAGCTTCCCATTCAGCTTCCATGCGGTAGATTTGTGCTGCAAGGTTAGAAGCGTGCAGATAGGGAGTCGAGTAGTTAGGATCAAGCTGATCTTTAAAAATTTCTTTAATACGCTCTAGTGATGCTTTCGCACAACCGATTGCCATTGCTGCAACTAACGGGCGAGTATTGTCAAAAGTTTCCATTACTCCAGCAAAGCCTTTCGCAACATCGACTTCGGCATTACCTAAAAGATTTTCGGCTGGTACCCGGCAGTCAATAAAACTAATCACGGCTGTATCTGAAGCTTTAATTCCCAATTTATGTTCGAGGCGTTCGACCTTCATGCCAGGCGTACCTTTGGGTACGACAAATGATTTTATTGCTGCACGGCCAAGTTTGCGATCAAGTGTAGCCCAAACCACGACAGAGTCTGCTCGTTCACCTGAGGTCACAAAAATCTTTTCACCATTTAGAATATAGTCATTGCCATCTTTGGTTGCCGTGGTACGGATAGCGGCAGAGTCGGAGCCACAACCCGGTTCGGTGATGGCCATTGCTGCCCATGTTCCTTTGAACCGTTCTAATTGCTCATCATTTGCGACAGCAGCAATTGCCGAGTTTCCAAGACCCTGACGAGGCATACTCAGTAATAAGCCTGTATCGCCATAACACATCTCAATAATTCCAAGAGCGGTCGACATGTTGGTTCCGTTACGAACACTTTCATTGTCTGTATCACCACGTTTTCCAGCACCCGCAGCTCCAGCATTAATTCCTTCACCACCTTCATTCATGCCATCGATGAGAGAGGCGAGCATATCAAGTTCTTTTGGATATACATGTTCAGCTTTATCATATTTACGAGAAATAGGGCGTAAAACATTGATCGCAACATCACGTGCTTGATCAATCATCATTTTGAATTTTTTAGGATTTTGTAAATTCATTAAAGTATCCTCTGATTGATCATTTAAGCATGTAAGCCAGATTGTAAAATTGCAGTAGCCCGTAAATCGCGGTACCAACGTTCAACTGGATGTTCTTTTGTGAAACCATGTCCACCAAGAATTTGCACTCCATCTGTACCGATTTTCATGGACTTTTCAGCACAAAGGAGATGGGCTAAGTAAGCTTCGCGGTGAAATGGTTTGCCTGACTCTGCAAGGCTTGCAGCATTTAAAATCAACATACGCATTGCATCAATTTCAATAGCCATATCTGCAATCATGAAAGCGACACTTTGGCGATGAGAAATTGGCTCGCCGAATGCAGTACGTTCATTGGCATATTTAATACAGTAAGCTTTTACAGCTTCACATGTACCTACAGCCATTGCACACCACATTAAGTTGCCTAAATCTAAAAAGGCGGTGTAATCAAAATCTGTTGTACCTAATCGTATAGCAGGTGTATGGCTGAATTTTAAAGTAGCTGTCTCTGTTGCTTTGAGACCCATAGCAGGGGTACTTTTAATGGAAATGGTATCGCCCGCTTGTACTACAAATACATCCGGCTTGCCATTAAAGTCTGCACTCACCAAGAACACATCAGCCAAATCACCTAAAATGACTAAGGTTTTTTCACCATTTATAAAATATTGATCATTTTCAAGTGATGCTTTTGTTTTTAAAGCATAAGGATTAAATGCTGGAGTTGCTTCTTGAACAGCAAAAGTTGCGGTAATGTCTGAGTCTTCTGCAAAACATGGTAAGTACATCGACTGAACTTCGGTAGAACCCCAACGTGTAATTGCATTAATAACACTAAAGGTACTGAGTAATCCTGCTGTAAGGCTAAAATCACCTTCAGCTAATTTTTCAGCTATTAATAGATTACTAACAATATTTTGTTCAGTTGCTACACCACCTAATGCTTCTGGAAGTGCATAGTAATTGAGTCCTAAATCTTCCACATATTGCCAAAGACTTTCAGGAAACTGAGCTGTCTGATCAGCATCATGAGCCAATCCCAATAAGACTTCTTGAGCAAATTGAGACATTGCTTCAGAAGTCATTTGTTGTTCTTCGGTTAGACTTAAATCAAATAGATTTTTTTGTTGACGAGGCAAACGTTGTTGAGAGATTTGCTTGGGTTTAAATGCTTTTTGAGTCTGCGTTAATGCTCTAAAGCCAGCTTTTGAACCTTGATAAAGAGATTTTTCAACAAATTTACGCAATTTGAGTTGATCAAGTACATCGCTTCCAGCCAATCTGGTGATCAGCGATAAACCCAAACCCTGAGCTTTATTGATCATACTTGTCATGATTATGGTGTCCTAACACATTGTTATTGTTTTATGCTGACACGCCTCATAATAAAAAACTATGTCGTTACTGACATTCGAAAAATGAGTAGATAAAAGGTAAATAAAAATTAATTAATTTATAAGATACTGATTTTATTTGTTTAAATTAATTTTAAAATTTGATGAGGTGAGAGGTATTGACTAGAATGACATGGAATCATTCTAGTCTTTCAGTAAATCAGGCATAATTACGGATCATACGTCGTACATTGGTTTTTGCGTCAATCACTGTCATAAATGTATAGGCTCCAATAAATTTACGGCTAATAAACATAAACTCTTTTGGCGGAACCGAAAAATAACGTGATGCCATTGATTTACTCGCCTGCTGCATAACACGACTATGGAGCTGACTTTTCTTCCAGTCATAACGTTCGTGTTCATCCATAAGGCCAGCAGGCATATTTGGGTTATTTGCAGGAGTGCTGAATGCTTCTGTTGCAAGTAAAAAGACATCAGCCATACCCGGTTTAATACTCTCAGGCATTGCATCAAAGAACTCGTAACCAGTCATGGCTTTCACCATTGCATCTTTATTATGCTGATAACCTGCTTGAATGAGTTGACGGGCAACTGTTAGCAAGTGTTCATCAAACTGGCGAATAGCACCAAAATCTAATAATACAATTTTGTCTTGAATGTCTTGGCCATTACCTAAACGAACAAGGTAATTACCAAAGTTAGGGTCAGTTTGCATTTCACCCCATTCAAAAATTTCACGAACCGCAATCTCTAATGACGCTTCCCCGAGTTGATTACGACGTTCCTGAGGTAATGACAACATCACAGGACTATTAATTGGCACACCACGTTCAAAAGTCATGCAGAGCACTTGATTAGTGCAATATTCATCTACAATTGTTGGAACAATATATCGCTCATCATCTTTTAAACGTTCACCAAAGCGACGGGTAGTAGCAGCTTCAACACCATAGTCAACTTCGCGATGCATCATTTCACGCACTTCATCAAACCACTGATCAAATTCACGGGTTTGTGGAACCATACGCGTCAGTTTAAGCATGTTTTTAAACAAGCTCATATCGGAGTCAATTGCATTTGCAACGCCAGGATATTGAATCTTTAAAACCAACTCTAAGCCATCTGATTTACGCGTTGCACGGTGTACTTGTGCGAGAGAGGCAGTACCGATTGGCTCATGATCAATGGTTAAATCATTTAATTTAGCGCCCAGTTGCTCTTGAAGATGTGGCTTAATTGCAGGCCAATCTAATGCAACTGTCTGGTTATTTAAGGTATTTAACGCTTGTGTAATTTCTTCAGGTAAAAAATGTTCACCATAAAGGGCCATCATTTGGCCAATTTTAACAATAGAACCCTTAAGTTTACCTATTTCAGAAACCAGATAATTAGCTTGTTCGCTCATCGCTTTTTTGCGTTTCTTTTCTTTTTCCTCCTCATTAGAAAATATAGAAGAGGCACTTGCAGTTGCCCAACGTGTTCCTGCAAGTAAAGAAGCTTTCGCGATTGATAAGCGTCGATCCATGGAAGAAGTTTTTAAACTCTTAAGCTTATCTTTCTGATTTGACATGAAAATAGAATCCTATGCGCATCATGCAGCCAAACGCTGGTGATCTAAAATTGTAACGAATATTACATGTTTTGAGCGTATTAAAATAGTTCTCTCAGACTGAATGATCAGTCGAAATGGCTATCTTTATTTCAATAATTTTAAAATAGCCTAAGCAATTTTAAAATTGAAGAAACTTACAGCGTTCAGATGAGTAAAAATAGGGTAAACGGATCTTTTATAACCACTTAGATTACATTTTAAATTGAATCTTAAATTCAGATTTTTGCATCAAGTGAAATCGATTAGTCTGAATATGCTGTAATAACATTTGTTTGACAGTATCATGCATAAAACCAAGTGCATGAGCTTTTACAATAATAATGCTAGGCAGGGTATAGAAAAAATACTTAACATCGTCAAGTGTTGCGTCATTAAAAACGCCTTGTTCAACTAACGTCTGCTGCAAAAACTGCTTTTCATTTAATACATAATCTGAAGATTCATCCCAAAAGCGGTGACGCATAGCCATCAGATTGTTGTGTTTATAACTCATAAAATTGTCAGCTCAGACTTCAACTCTAAATAAAATATATGGAGTCGAGCCCTGAATATCAAGTTGAGATTATTTTTTATTCAGTTGCTGTTTGATTTTTTATGTAATTCTTGTAAATAGCCTAAGTAAATTTAAAAATTTTTCTAAAAAAACTATAATCCAAATAACTTCATCTCTAACACTACTTATTATGACTCCTGCATGTAGACTGTTAAAAAGTAATAAAATTGAATTTTCAATTCATGAATATGAACATGATTCAAATGCTAAAAGTTTTGGATTAGAAGCCGCAGAAAAACTAAATTTAGATGTAAGGGAAGTATTCAAAACATTGATGGTTAGCGACGATAAGAATTATTTTGTTGCTGTATTGCCCGTTAATCACCAATTAAATTTAAAAAAAGTCGCTACAGCGTTTGGCTGTAAAAAATTGCAAATGGCGAACCCTAAAGATGCTGAACGTTTAACGGGATATTTAGTCGGAGGGATTAGTCCGTTAGGTCAAAAGAAGCGCTTAAAAACCGTTATTGATGCATCTGCACAAGAGTTCAGCAAAATCTATGTGAGTGGAGGGAAGCGGGGACTAGATATTGGCTTAAACCCTAAAGATCTAGCACAACTTTTAAATGCTCAATTTGTTGATGTACTTGATGAGTAAAATAAATCTTTTTCTTATCTCATTAAATTAACTAATTTTAAGATAGGTAGTATTAAACCAAGTTATTTTTAATAAAAATAATTCTCATTATTATTTATATTTAGTATTATTCCGAGCCTTATAACTATCTAATAACTTTTGGGTTTGGAGAAAGGGAAAATGCATCAATACAAAAAGGTTAGGGTTAACTCAAATCATCTGATGTGTGCTGAATCAAGGTATTTTAAATTAACACCTTGCTGTCTTGCTCTAGCAGCAATATTTGCACAGCAGGTTTATGCAAATACAAATATTGAAAAGGTAGCTCTTAATAATCAACCGACACAAAAGCCTGTAGCTCAATTGCAAAAAATTATAGTCACGGCGACAAGGACGCCAAAAAATATTGCTGAAATTGCAGGCACAGTTCAAACGATTGAAAAGCGGCAAATTGAACAACAGGCAACTGCTGGACGAAAAATTGCCGATATTCTGGCTCAGTTGGTTCCATCACTCGGGGTGAGTAGCGGAACGACTACCAACTATGGGCAAACAATGCGTGGTCGTGATGTCATGATTATGATTGACGGCGTATCACAAAATGGATCACGCGATGTTGCTCGGCAGCTAAATAGTATTAGTCCAGGCATGATTGAACGTATTGAAGTTCTTTCAGGAGCTACAAGTATTTATGGATCAGGTTCTACCGGCGGGATTATTAATATTATTACGAAACGTGCTGATTCGACTAAACCAGTAAGTTTTGAAACTAAACTTGGTATTACATCTTCCGATACATTTCGGAGTGATAGTCTAGCTTACGAAATTGGCCAATCTATTTCATTTAATAAAGATAATATAAATGGTTTCTTGGGAGCTAATTTCACTAGTCGCGGATCTCAGTTCGATAGCCATGGTGATCGTATTGCTATAGCACCTATGCAAGGTAGCCGTCCTGATACTGATACAATTGATATTAACAGTCGTCTAAATATAGATTTAACTGATAACCAATCAATAAGTTTGGGTGCACAGTACTATAAAGATGAACAAGATACGAATTATGGTCCTGATTATGGGAAAAATTATATTTATGGAGGAGCACCTAACTCATATATTGGGAAAAAGGGTTTAGAAATATCTAATCAGCCTTTTACAGAGCGCTATGCATTCAACACTCAATACCAAAATAAAGATATTTTAGGTCAGGTCTTAAATTTAGAAGGATATTACCGTAAAGAAGATGCTCGTTTCTTTCCAGTCTTTTTAGGAGGGGAAGGTACAGAAGCAAAACAATCTCAATCTGAAATCGAAGTGGCTGGTCTGCGTTCAACACTACAAAGTGATTTGAATATTATGAATCATGATCTTAATCTAACTTATGGTTTAGATTATGAACATGAAAAAGATCATCAACACTACGAGCATTTCACAGCATTTAATACAGGTTTGACCTATAAACCTACAGGTAAAACTTCCGATGCCGGTCCAAATACAACAATTCAAAGTGCTGGCGTTTTTATACAAGGTGATTACGCTTTAACAGACCGTATGAATGTCCAGGCTGGTACTCGTTATCAATATATTAAAGCCGAAACAGAACAATATTCGACTAAAAATGGAATACAGCCAAGCGGATCGGTAAATGACGATGCTGTTTTATTCAATTTGGGAGCGATATATAAATTAACAGATGAGCAGCAAATATTTGCTAATTTCTCTCAAGGTTTTAGTTTTCCAGATGTACAACGGATGATGCGTGATGCATTTAATATTTCAACAGCTAATATCCAACCTATTAGTGTAAACAGCTATGAACTGGGCTGGCGTTTACAAGGGGAGCAGAGCCTAAATCTAGGTATAACAGGTTTCTATAATACCTCAGACAAAGTGGTTCAATTCTACAAGAACAGTAATAAAGAAACTGTTGCTGAAGTTATGGACAAAGACCAGCGTGTATATGGTGCTGAATTAACGGCGACCTATCCATTTATGGAAGAGTTTAAAGTTGGGGGGACGCTTGGTTATACGCGAGGTCAATATAAAGATACGGATGGTAAATGGAAAGAGTTAAATGCTTTTCAGGTTTCACCAATAAAAGGTACTGTTTTTGCTGAATGGAACAGTGATGAGGGATATGGCGCTCGTGTGCAAATGCTTGCTGTAAAAGGTACAAATGAAGCAGTAAAAGATGGCTCACTTTCAGCTGTAAAAATTAAAGGCTATAGCACGATGGATGTTTTGGCTCATTTTCCAGCTTGGAAAGGACGTATAGATTTTGGTGTATATAATGTTTGGAATAGAGACTATCGAACTGTCTATAGTCAACAAGCAGAAAAAGTATATGGTCTTGTAGAAAGTATACCAGCTGAAGGACGTACTTACGGCCTCAGTTATACATTTAATTATTAATATGAGGCAATAGAGGGAATATCTATAAATTATAGGTATTCCTTAATAAATATAAAAAAAAAGCAAAATAAACTTGCACTAATAAATGAAAATGATTATCATTATCCTTGTTGAGGAGTTAAGGAGGGTTCAAAAAAATTAATTATAGTGCGTACCACTCTAACGTTAAGTTTTTAGTCGATTTAAAGTTATACCAGCGACTCCAATAACAATAACGCTGAAAGATGAGTTGATTTCTGGTATGTGAGCGCCTGCGAGATATTATAAAAACAGGCAGGTTCAATTAGCGGTAAATGGAACTAATAAAAATAAACATTATCAGCGCAACAAAAAGAACTAATCAAAAGCAGCAGGCGAGGATGGCTTGCTGCTTTTGTATCTAAACTCAATTTCATAATTATTTATCTATTTCAACTCTTTTCGTCTTTTAACTCTACTGAGTAACAGACGGATTATATTTTTGATTAAAAAATAACCACTAATGTTTCATTTATTAACATCCTGCCTTTTTAGGCATTTTTTTGTATACCCTGAATAAAACATGATCAAAAAAGAGGTAAAAACGTGCTTATTTTTCATGGAAAACCTGTTCATGGAGCTATCTTCGATATGGATGGGACAATGTTTGACACTGAGCGATTACGGTTTCAAACATTGCAACAGGCATCTCAAGAACTCATTGGGCAGGAGTTTTCTCACGAATATTTAATGCAATGTTTAGGTTTAAGTGCAACTACTGCTGAGCAATTAGCTCAACGGTTATATGGGGTAAATGTTCCCTATAAAGAAATTAGAAAAAAAGCTGATGAGATGGAGCTCGAATATATTCGAAAACATGGTGTACCGATTAAAAAAGGTTTGGTTCAAGTTTTAGAGCGTTTACGAAAATCGGGTTTAAGAATGGCTGTTGCCACGTCAAGCCGTAGAGCAATTGCTGAAGAATATTTAATTAATGCGAATGTTTATAAATTTTTTGATGTGATTACCTGTGGGGATGAAGTAGAACAAGGAAAGCCACACCCAGAAATCTTTTTAAAAGCTGCTAGTCAACTTCACTTGGATGCTAACCAGTGTCTTATGTTTGAAGATTCTGAAAATGGTTTAACTTCAGCTCACACTTCAAAAGGTTTAACGATTTTATTAAAAGATATTAAAGAACCAAATGATGAAATGCTGGACAAAGCGCTTTTTTATTATGATCAGATGTATGACTTTTTAACAGATCTCGATCAATTTATCCCTGTTATGGATATGCCAGAGATACAAGAACCTTTTCCACAAAGCCTAAATCAACTGACAGTGGGGATACATGGTTTCGGTGCTATTGGCGGTGGTTATATAGCACAGATCTTGTCACATTGGGATGGCTACACAAAACCAAAACGTATTATTGCTTCTACAAGAAATAGTCTTTTCCGCGAAGCAGTGAATGCATTTGGAACTTATAGTATTCGCTATGGGCAATTTTCTTATGATGAACGTATTGAGAATATGAGTATTGTTGATTCTGAAAATGAACAACAAATGTTGGAGATGTATACCCATTCAAGTTTGATCGCACTTTGTTTACCCGAACAGGCCATCGAAGTTGAAGCAAAAATAATTGCAAAAGGGCTATATGCACGTTTTAACTCACCACTTGAAGCATGTATTGAACCACTAACTTTTCTAATTATTTTAAATAAAGTCGGTGCGAAATATTTGGTTATGAAGCATCTTAGAGAAGCTCTACTAGAGTTAACCAATGATGAAGACGTAACTGAGCATATTTTAAAAGAACATTACTTTTGCGACACCGTTGTAAACCGTATGGTTTCAAAGCTATCTAATCAAAATTTATATCGCCAACTTCGTATTAAGCATAATTTTCTTGAGCAGCATTTAGAAGATGTGGAGTATGAAGAGCAAGTCGAAATTGAAGATTGCAATAAACTGTCCCAAGATCAGCAAAATCAGGCATCTTTATATGTTGATAACATGCGCCGTAATTTCCAGCCAGGTCATATATTACAAAGTATGGATCTAATTCTGTTTCATAGCGAAACGGATATGCCAATTTATATTGAAAAAGGCAGCCCTCTACTCGAAAAGTTACGTCAAGTTGTCTTGGTTAATCAGATTACAGATATTCAATTAATCAAAAACCGTCTATGGAACGGGGTACATGCCATGCTTGCTTGGTATGCATCTTTGCTGGGTTATGATTCTATTGGCGTCGCAATGGGAGATCATTCAGTTAAAGCATTTGCAGAGAATTTAATTAGGGAAGTAAAGCAAGGGCTTGCAATTGTATTACCTAACTATGCAAAAGATTTGGATCGCATGGCACAAAGCTTTCTAGACTCATGTGAATATGCATTTAAAGACCCTTGTCAACGAGTGGCGAGAGATCCACTACGAAAATTAACTCATAATGAAAGAGTAATTGCATCAATTGAGGTGAATATAGGTCATAATTTGCCTTATAAAAACCTATTAAAAGGCGCTGCTTTAGGTTATGCCTATGCGATTCAATTTTTAGAAATTGAAGAAGCTGATGCAATTAAACATTTACAACAGCAAATTCAGAAATTGGAAATGAGTATTGCCCAAAAAAGACAACTTGAAGTTGAGTTAACGCAATTAGTTGAATATTTATTTTCTGAACAAGGTAAACAGCCTTTAAACATGAGTATTGTCAACTCAAAGAAAGCGCCTACTCAATATGCCTAAATTCTTTTAATTATGCTCTACAACTGAAAGGCAAACATGCTTTAATACAAAAATTGAATGATTTTGAATTAAAGCTGTGTTGCTAAAACCCTCGACGTTCATGATGCCAACATCTATACGGGATTATCCCGAATGGCATCTTGGACGGCAAAATTATGCATTGTGGTATTTAGAAATTAATGATCAAAAAATAGTTGATTATTTAGATGCCTTGCGCGCGCATTTTTCAGAATTCTTATTAGAACCTAATAGTCGTCAATATCATATCACGCTGTTTATATGTGGATTTTTAGACCACGAAACCAGAGTCTATAGTGATGACTTCAGTTTGAGTGAATTTGAGCAGCAAAGAGAAATCTTAAAAAAAGAAGATTTTGCTCCGTTTTATTTAAAAATTGGTTCAATCGATAGCTTTAGTAGTGCTCTATTTGTAGAAATAGGAGACACCGAAAATATCTTATTTCAGATACGCCAAAAGTTAGGTTTAGTTTCTAATGAAATTGCGGCTTTAGATTATTGCCCACACATCACCTTGGGATTGTATAAAAAAGACTATAGTAGTGATTTGATTTTACGAAAAATTTCTCAATTACCTGTACAATATAAACAGGCTGAATTTGACCTTAAAGTTGAGCATTTAACGTTTGGTTATTATCAAGCTCAAATTTTACAAGGTCAGTTATATCCGCATCAGCATTTGTTTTTAGGTGATCCATGTTGCAACTGATTTTGGGGGGAGCCCGTTCCGGGAAAAGCCGATTGGCTGAACAAACGGCAATAGATAGGCAATTAGCTGTCACTTATGTTGCAACGGCACAAGCGCTTGACCCAGAAATGCAAAGTCGAATTGAACACCATCAAAATCAGCGTCCTGCTCACTGGTCTTTGGTTGAAGAACCATTATATTTAGCAAATGCTCTACAAAAAATTGATCGCCCTAACCAAATTATTTTGGTGGATTGTTTAACGCTTTGGCTAACCAATTTGTTACTGTTAGATGATCAAAGTGTTCAACAACTCGAGTGTGAGCAACTATTAAAAGTTTTACCTACGCTTGAGTCAGAAATTATTTTAGTAAGTAATGAAACGGGTTTAGGCGTTGTGCCACTCGGTGAGATAAGTCGACAGTTTGTCGATGAAGCGGGCAGACTACATCAAGCTCTAGGGCAAATTGCAGATAAGGTTGTGTTTTGTGTAGCTGGTTTTCCAATGATTTTAAAAGGTGAGAAATAAAATGAACTGGTGGTTAGAGTCTGTACAGCAGCCGAATTTGAATGCAAAACAACAAGCAGAGCAACATCAACTCCAACTCACCAAACCTACTGGTGCCTTAGGTGATTTAGAACTGATAGCAGTTAAACTTGCTAGTTTGCAATCAAATGCGCATCCACAAGTTAACTATCCATGGATTACAGTTTTTGCTGGCGACCATGGCGTAGTTGAAGAAAATATCTCTGCATATCCACAAGCCGTTACCCGTCAAATGCTACAAAACTTCACGACTGGTGGTGCAGCAATTAGTGTCATTGCCAAATATCATCAAGCTCATTTGCAGGTCATTGATTGCGGTACAGTTGGTGAAGCATATGAATATGCAGGGGTTGAACGTCATTGTATTCGTGCCGGCACAGCAAATTTTGCCAAACAAGCCGCAATGAATGCAGATGAATGTCGTGCTGCTTTAGAGTTAGGTAAAAACAGTGTAGACACGGCCAAATCTAAAGGTGCAGATATTTATATTGCGGGTGAAATGGGAATTGGAAATACCTGTTCTGCTTCTGCCTTAGCATGTCTTTTATTAAATGATACTGCCGAGCAATTAACTGGAGTTGGTACAGGAATTGGTGCCGATCAGTTAAGACATAAAATTGAAGTAATTGAAAAGGCAATTGAACTTCATCATAAACATGTTACTGGCGATGCGTTCAAAACACTGTGTGCAGTTGGTGGATTGGAAATTGCGGCAATTACAGGGGCTTATATCCGCTGTGCGCAGGTGGGCTTACCTATCATTGTGGATGGTTTTATTAGTTCGGTCGCTGCTTTATGCGCAGTGCGGATGAACCCTAAAGTACGTGATTGGATGCTTTTTGGGCATCAATCGGCAGAATATGGCCACCAACGTATTTTACAAGAACTCAATGCTGAGCCAATTTTAAAAATGAATTTACGTTTAGGTGAAGGTAGTGGAGCTGGCGCTGCTTTGGCATTAGTTAAAATGGCATGTGTATTACACAACCAAATGGCTACATTTGCCCAAGCTGCTGTAAGCGGGGATAAAATTGGGTAAATTTAGAATTGATTTACTCAGACATGGCGAAAGTCAATATAGCCATACTTTGCGTGGTCATTTAGATGATGAGTTAACAGCAAAAGGTTGGCAGCAAATGCAGTCAACCATTGAGCAAGTGGCTAATCAGCCATGGGATGTCATTATAAGTTCATCATTAAAGCGTTGTGCTTGTTTTGCTGAGGAACTTGCGAAGACAACTCAGCTGCCTTTACTTCTAAATCATGACTTAAAAGAAATGTATTTTGGTGATTGGGAAGGCGTCTCGACTCAGCAAATTTATGAAACCTCACCCGAATTACTTGCAAATTTTTGGCAAAAACCGAGCCAATATTGTCCACCTCGCGCAGAAACATTAAACCAGTTTCAAATAAGGGTTCTTAAAGGCTTTCAAGATTTGCTGAAGCATATGCAAAAGCAAAACCTACAGCATGCTTTAGTTGTTACTCATGGCGGTGTAATCAAGCTATTGGCTTGCTTAGCCAGACAACAGTCTTTAGACGATTTACTTAAAATGCCGGCAGAACTTGGGAAATTATATTCTCTTGAATTTTCTGAAACAGATGGTCAATTAACTTTTATATTGAGATAGTAGTTTTATATTTTTATACACTTGTAAGTTATTATTTTTAAAATGTTATTTTAGCCTGTGTAATAGAACTGTCATTGCTACTATCTAAGCTATTGGCATTTCTTATTAATCACACATCTAGCTTATGAATATTTTATTTAAAACGACTGTGCTCGCAGCATCATTATTACTCGTTGCGTGTAACGATAATGATGATCAAGGAGCTCAAACTGCACCATCCACAAACTCATCAAAATATTATCAAACGAAAACACCTTATCAACCTCAACAAGAAATAAAAAACTATGAACAAGCACCGAATGGATTCCAGCCAGTTTTTACAGAGCTAGTGGCGCGTCACGGTTCGAGAGGTTTATCAAGTCTGAAATATGATTTGGCACTTTATAATTTATGGAAACAGGCAAAATCAGAAAATGCCTTAACACCTTTAGGTGAGCAATTAGGTGCTGATTTAGAAGCCATGATGAAGGCAAATATCTTATTAGGTTATGGCGTGGAAGGGATCCGCCAGTATGGTTATGGAAACGAAACCATGACTGGTATTTTAGAACACCGCGGCATTGCCGATCGCTTATTACAGCGCTTACCAACTCTTTTAAACTCGCAAGCATCTATATTGGTACAAAGTTCTGGAGTGGATCGTGCGGTAGATAGTGCAAAATTCTTCACTGCTGAACTCATTAAACAACAACCGCAACTGAAAGATAAAATTGTTCCATTGTCTTATACCAATTTATCAAGTGAAAGCGTGCCGAGAGTTGAAGATGGCGGCGTTGATCGTTTCAAACTCTATTTTCATAGTTTGAATGCAGACGAAGACTTAGCTCAACCCCTGAGTGCTAGCCAACAAAAAATTTATGATGCTAGTCAGGCCTATCAAGATTTTGAAGAAAATAATAAAGATTTAGCACAAAAGTTAGATGAGTTATCGAAAAATACCGAGGCTGAAAAAACAGCTCAAACAGTGCTCAGCCCGATTTTTAAAGCAGACTTTATTAAAAAACTTGGTACAACAGGTTATATTTTTAGCAACACTGGATCTTTTACGGTCACTTCACCTAAAGGTGAGCAAATTACAGAAAAAGGTAAGGGCAAAAATACGATTGCTAGTGCAGTAGATGCAGCAGCTTATATTTATGAGCTCTATTCAATTTCGGGCGGCATGAAAGATGAGTTGAAAGGTATTAATTTTGATAAATATATGCCGTTAGATGCTGCAAAATTTTATGCTGAATTTAATGATGCGAATGATTTTTATGAAAAAGGTCCAAGTTTCACAGAGTCAAATCAAGTCACAAGTGAAATTGCCCAAGGACTCAAACAGGACTTGTTCCAACAAGTTGATGCGGTTGTAAATAAAACCCAACCATACAAAGCAGTTTTACGTTTTGCCCATGCTGAAATTATTATTCCTTTGGCAACCAGCCTAGATTTACATAATATGATGCAGCCTTTACCACTACGTCAGACTTATAATTATTCAACAAGCACATGGCGTGGTGAAGTAGTTTCACCTATGGCGGCAAATGTCCAATGGGATATTTACCAAAATAGCCAAGGCAATACTTTGGTAAAAATGTTTTATAACGAAAAAGAAACTTTGTTCAAATCTGCATGTAACTATGCACGTTATACACCAACCAGTTTTTACTACGACTACATCAAATTGAAACAGTGCTATCAAATGCAATAGATTTTCAGTTTTTGGAGTCTTTAATGGGAATAGGGATTGCTATTCCCATTTTTATTTATTCATAATCCAATTTGCTTTTAAATATAGGTCAGTTAGAGACTTGGATATGACACCTTTTTGGATTGCATTGCAATTTTTAACTGTTTTGCCTATTGAGCTAAAGACAATGCCGACGGCGCAACAAAATGGTCGAGCTATTTTGTTCTATCCGCTGGTTGGGCTGATTATTGGCGGCATTCTTTTTCTTATCTCGTGTCTTTTAGTTAAATTACCCGTTCTTTTGCTTGCAGCTATCATACTCACTTTATGGATTTGGCTAACAGGTGGGCTGCATTTAGATGGAGTAGCAGATACCGCGGATGCATGGGTAGGTGGTTTTGGAGACAAACTACGCACTTTGCAAATTATGAAGGATCCAAGTTGTGGTCCAATGGGAGTGCTAAGTTTAGTTATTATTTGTTTGCTCAAGTTTGTACTGATTTATGTGTTGATTGAACAGCATCAAACGTTATTTTTAGTCTTTGTCCCTGTACTTGGACGTGTTGTGCCGTCTATTTTGTTTTTAACCACACCATATGTCCGTGAAAAAGGTTTAGGCCGTTCGTTGACTGATCATTTACCCAAAACAGCCTCATGGATAATAGCTGGGTTAGTTCTGCTATTGGCTTTATATTGGGAATGGCAAGGACTTATTGCCATCATTAGTTTTTTAATCAGTCTTGTTTACTTAAGACATGTGTTTATAAAAAGAATTGGTGGTATTACAGGGGATACTGTCGGTGCAGCGATTGAGCTAAGTGAAACCGTGCTGCTTTTTGCTTTTGTTGTGAGTTATTTTTATTTAGTTTGATTTTGAATTTCACCCAAAAATAAAAAAGCCCTCAAGAATGAGAGCTTAATTTTCAATCTTAAAAAGATGAATTAGCGGTTTGGTAAAACTTCTTTTAAAGCTTCATGCATTTCAAGCAATGTCTTCTCGGTAGTTTCCCAGTCAATACAGCCATCAGTTACTGATTTACCATATTCTAAATCACAAAGATTTTCAGGAATATCTTGGCGACCACCTTTTAAGTGACTTTCAACCATAATACCGACGATTGACTTATTACCATCTGAAATTTGTTCAGTAATATTTTTAAGAACAAGCGGCTGTAAGTACGGGTCTTTATTTGAGTTAGCATGGCTCGCATCGATCATAATTTTGTTGCTAACTTTAGCTTTTGCTAAAGCATTTTCTGCTTCAGCAACGGAGCCTGCGTCATAGTTTGGTTTGCCGTTACCGCCACGTAATACAACGTGTGCATAAGGGTTACCACTGGTATTGATAATTGAAACTTGACCATCTTCGTTCAAGCCTAAGAAACTATGGCCATATTTAACAGACTGCATCGCATTGGTTGCAACAGTTAAACCACCATCTGTACCATTTTTAAAACCGACTGGTGAAGATAGACCAGAAGACATTTCACGGTGAGTTTGACTTTCGGTTGTACGTGCACCAATCGCAGACCATGAAATTAAGTCTTGATAGTACTGTGGTGAGTTAGGGTCAAGTGCTTCAGTTGCGCATGGTAAACCTTTTTCATTTAATTCAAGCAACAGCTTACGACCAATACGTAAACCTTTTTCGATGTTAAATGAGTCATTCATATCCGGGTCATTGATTAGACCTTTCCAACCAATTGTCGTACGTGGTTTTTCAAAATAAACACGCATAACTAGATATAGAGTATCTTTAACCTTTTCGCTTAGCGCTTTTAAACGATCAGCATATTCGTGAGCAGCTTTTGGATCATGAATAGAGCAAGGACCGATAACGACAAACAGACGCTTATCTGAACCATCTAAAATATTACGAATAGTTTCGCGGCCTTTTAGAACAGTTTGTGAAGCAACATCAGATAAAGGAAGTTCTGACTTAAGCTCATTTGGAGTTACAAGAGTTTGAATGCTTTTAATATTAACGTCGTCGATATCTGGCTTTGAAACGGAATTTAAATGTGTAGTCATTGCTGTCACTGGTTCGATCATACTAAAGGTTGTTTTGTGTACTGAATATACCATGAAATAATTATGAAAATACTACATCGCATGGTATTTCAGTTTGGAAAAATCCTATTGATTTTACTATCTTTCAGTCGAGTTGCCTGTTTTTTCGGCAACTACTGTTTGTTGTTGTATCACAGGTGCTTTCGGTTTTGCTTTGACTGGATGAACCATAAAGTTAACGCCGAGGGCAAATAGGGTAATCCCTAAAATTTTTCGGATTAAACGTTCAGGCATACGAGAGCTAATTAATGTGCCAATAATAATTGCCGGAATTGAACCTACCAATAACCACATAAGAAGAGTAAAGTCGACGTTACCAGCACTCATGTGTCCCAGGCCAGCCACTAAGGTAAGTAATACCGCATGTACGACATCCGATCCAATAATTCGGATCATTGGCAAGTTCGGGAACATGATGACGAGTGCCATGATGCCAAATGCACCCGCACCAACTGATGAAAGTGTTACGAATACACCTAAAATGATGCCCATAATCACGATAAAGCTACGTTTTTTATGGATTGCTAACTGCTCATTTTCAGTTTGGGTAACTTCTTTAGATCTGAATTTATTAAAGAATTTCTCAATACGCGTACGGAAAATGATGGAAACACCAGTTAAGGTCAGCATAAAACCTAACACCATGGTGAGTACAGCTTTATAGTGTGTTGACTGGCTTAAATAATGCTCAAGTACCCATGAAGTACCGAAAGATGCAGGAATACTACCTACAGCCAACCATAAAACAATTGGCCAGACAATATTGAGCTTTCTAGCGTGAACCATTGATCCACAAAATTTTGAGATTGCGGCATAAAGTAAATCGGTACCAATCGCGATATGTGGTTCAATTCTAAAAAGACTAATTAAAATTGGTGTCATTAATGATCCACCACCAACTCCTGTAATCCCTACACAGAAACCAACTAACATACCCGCTAAGATAAATTCAAAAGCACCAGACATCTTTATCGCCACATATCACGAAACGCAGATATCTTATTCCTTTTAGAGATAAACAGTTGTCATGAATAATGATTTACTTATGCAAAAAAAAGCTAAGCAACGAAAATTTTGCTTAGCTTGTACTATTTTTCATCATTTTTAAAGAAAATGATTATTTTGATGACTTTAATGGATTAACTAAAAGTATAAGAAGAAAAGTTAATGGCGTTGCAAAGATCCACCAACTGACAAAACCAATTGAAAATTTATAGTGGTGAATAAGAATAAATGCACATAAACCAAATAGCATGAATGCAGCTATTTTAAAGTGCCGGTAATATTTTTGAGCTAACGATTTGAAACGACCTGTTGATTTCGGCAATCGATATTTCTCGCTCGCCATAAATAGCAAATACATTCCTAATAAAATCAAGATGAAAGCTATAAGAATCATGAGCTCACCTCAGTATTTAGTTTGTTCAGTTTTTTTTGAATTTTTGCGACAGCTTTATGCTGAATAGGTTGAATTTTGCAGAATATAAAAATTGCTAATACGGCAAAGATCCACAAAAATACATCTACACGTGCAAAGGTCCAATAATCACTGAGGCTTTGGACATAATCATGTTTAAGTAAATAACTTAGATTTAAGATTGGAAGTGCAAGACACAGCATAATAAAAACGCTAAGTTGAGTCCGCCACAAATGCTGCTTTTTAGTGATCAATGCAATGATTAAGCTGATTAACCAAACTAAGAAAAAGCTATAAATTTCATAATTGATCGTGGTTGAAGTGACTGTAAACAATCGATTGGCGCTTAAATAGGCGACAGTTGCACAAGGTAATCCAACAAATACCGCAACATTTAAACGGTCAACTAAATAGTGCCCGAAATGAAACTTACTATTCTTATTTTGAATTTGACGTTTAAGACTCCAAAGTAACAAACCAGAGGCAATCATTACACAGCCTAAAATGCCTGAGAAAAAGAATCCTAAACGAAGTAAAGGCTGAGCAAATGTCGCCATATGTAGCCCATAGACACCCGCATTTAACGTTGCAATAGGACTATTATTACGTGTATCTGCCAAGACTTTGCCAGTTGAAGCATTTAATGTAATTTGAGGCTGATTTCGAGTAATGGTGCGGTCTTCTTTTTGAATAAATGTAATTTGAGCTTGATTGGTATTTGGATTTTTTACACTCATTATTGATAAAGGTTGGTTACCCCAACTTTGTTGAACTTGGTTTAATAACTTATCAATAGCTAAGTTTTGAGCAGGCTGAATCGATTGATTCTCAAGTCCAGTCTTTGTGCGAATCTCAGTAAAATACTGATAAGGGTTTTGGGGGTAAATCTTTTGCATTCCCCAAGGCAGATATAAATAAAAGAAGATAGCTAAGCCTGTAAACGTAATGGTTAAAAAGAAGGGTAGTGCAACCACTGAAGAAATATTATGAAAGTCTAACCATGAACGCTGAGACTTAAATGTACGTAAAGTAAAAAAGTCGGTGAATATTTTTTTATGGGTAATAATGCCTGAAATCAAAGCAATCAGCATAATAAATGCGGCAAGGCATACGACTAATCGCCCAACTATTATTGGAATTCCAAAAAGTTGATAATGGAAGCGGTAAAAAAAATCGCCGCCTAAGGTCGCCGAAAGTTGAAGCTCTTTTCCCGTGTTAGCATCAAGTGTGGCATTGCCATAACCGCCGTCAGCTTTTTCCCAATACATGGTGTTGACGGGACTTTCTGGTGTAGCCACAGTTAAATACCAAGATTTGGCATCTAGAGCGTTTTCTTGTAAATATTGATATGCTGTTTTAATAGCAATATCTTGCTTTACTTCATATTGGGCAAGTGCAGGCTGCATCCATAAATTAATTTCGTGGCGATAGTAGGACAAACTTCCCATTAAGAAAATGGCAAACACGAGCCATCCAAAAATTAAGCCAGTCCATGAGTGTAGCCATGCCATAGATTGACGTATACCTTTATGCATAACCCACCGTCCGTGTCACAATAAAGAAAAGGGCAAATAGAGCGATTGATAAAATGGTCAGTCGCAATAATGATTGAATGCAGAAACCAACAATTACAAAGACGACGTAAAATAAAATCGCTATAAATGCTGAAAGATAGATAGCCTCAGCTTTGTCCAGATTCAAAAGGAAAATTCCAGTGAGTCCAAGACTTAAATACGCCATACAGGCAAAGCCCATACCGAAAACTAGCAAAAATCGATAGAAAACTTTTATACGATATGACATAGGGAGATTTACAGTTTTGGACATCTTGACTGACACATACACAAAGAGTAATAAGTAAAGCCAATCCCTAAATTGGGATTGGCTACGATATTAATATTTAAACTTTACAGCAACTGTATAGTTGGCTGGAGCGCCATAGTAACCTTGGCCACCAGATAAGCCTGTCAAATATTTTTCATTTGTTAGATTGTTTCCATTCACTTGGAACAGTACATGTTCATTTAAATCATAACTGGCCATAACGTTAAGCAATGTATATGCATCTTGTTTTACAGTTGAGTAAGAGGTGTCATGTATATCATCTTGCCACTTAATGCTTGCACCAACTTTTAACTTTGGAATCTGTGGAACAGTATAAGATGCCAAAACGTTAAGCGTTTGAGTTGGAATATTAGGTCTGCCTCTTGCACCCGTTTCCATATTTTTTAGACTAAATGTTGAAAAACCAAAAACTAAATCTAAGTTATCAGTTAATTTTCCAGTTAATCCGACCTCAACACCTTGCGATCTAATCGTTCCGATTGGAGAGGAGTATTTGTTATAAAGCGGATCCCATAATGGGTTTAGTGCAAAATTATCTTCATCTGTTCTAAAGATGGCGATATTTCCTGTTAAAGCGCCATCTAACCAAGCGCTTTTTACACCAACTTCATAACTTTCGCCCTCTACTGGTACAGCCGTTTGTTTAGTAGAAAGATCGATAACAGTTTGTGGTCTAAAAATAGAGGTGTAACTCATATAACCTGTGTATTCAGGAGTAAAGTTATATGTAATACCTGCATATGGAGAAACTTTATTCTTTTTATATTCTAAAGTGTCGATTTCGGTGTAGTTGGCACCTAAGATGAATTTCAGATCCTCACCTAAATGAAGACGAGTCGCACCGTAAACGGACTTCATGATTCTTTCTTCTGGGTCAGCATAGGTAAAGTCTCCCCAAGTCGGTTCATCAGGTGTCCAGCTTGGTACGTCTGTGGTAATAACACCTAAACTACTGCCATACGAATAAACACTTTGAGCACTATATTTTGACCAGTTATAACCAATATTTGCTTCGTGTTGTTGCCCTAATAAATTAAAAGTACCTTGAATGTCTGCATTCGCAGTAGTTTCTTTAAATTTTTGATTATAAATCTCTGGTAGTAGTGAAATACCAGATGTATTGTCAGTAGCAGAAGGAAATCCATTGAGATAAAGCATTTTATCTTTAACATCTGATTTCTTAAGGTTATAGCCTAATCTTAACTTCCAGTCTCCCCATAATTTTTGTTCAATATTGGCGAAATAATTATCTATTTCCCAATCGTAGTATGTCCATGATGGTGCATAATTATAGTTACGAGAATAACTTAGTGGTTCACCTTTGGAGTTAACCAAGGGTAGAGCACCCCATTGAGAACCATTAGCGTATTGACGAGTTTTCGAATATCCTGCTGAAACATTTGTAGTGTCTGTAACGTCAGCTTCTAAAATTCCTTGAAATCCATTTTTTTCTTCTGAATAGCGGTCTAGATAAGAATCTCCTACTTTCTCATAACCTACAAGACGTCCTCGTACTCGTCCATCTTGTGTAAGAGAACCAGAGATATCCGCTTCATAACGTTGTGTATCCCATGAACCATAGCTCACCCCAGCATTTGCTTGAAATTCTTTGGTAGGACGTTTACGGATATAGTTAATTGTAGCACCAGGATCTCCTAGAGCATTTGTTAAGGCATCAGCACCTTTGACAATTTCAACACGATCATAGAAATAACTGTCTGCATCACTATTATTGTAGTTATAGCTGTCAACTTGAGGGATACCGATTCCATCAACCAAAATATTTGAAATATCAAAACCACGAGCCGTATAAGTTGTTCGGTTGGTTTCTAATCCGGTTACAGTTACACCTGGTGTATTACTTAAAATATCTCGGGTACTAGTAAGTCCAAAATCTTCAATTTGCTGACGAGTAACGACGTTAATGGTTTGAGGAGTTTCTTTAGCCTCAATATTAAGCTTGGTTGCGCTACTCGAGTTTTTAACATTATATGCTTTAGTTTGTTCAGAAGACTGCTCAGCATTTGATGCTTTAACTTGAATCGTCTGTAAAGCTTGTACCTCTGAGTCTTGAGCATAAGAGAGGTTCGCATAACAAATCGCGCAGGCGATTACGGTAAGCTTAAATGGTCGAGGTGGGATATTCATAAGATTAAAGATAATGTAAATAATTCTCATTTATTTTATTGTTTGTAAATGTAGGCTACAATTCAAATTGCATTGTTAATTTAGATTAAAAGATGGTGAATGAGTGTAATTTTAGATAGCTTGTGCTGTAGCTGCTCTTGGTAAGTACATATAGATCAAGTTCAAGATTAATAAACCTCTATGCTAGAATGCATTATTTCAAATTCTTGGGTAAATCACCTTGGCAAACCGAAAACTTAAAATAGGCATTGTAGTTGGGGAAGTTTCTGGAGATACGCTTGGTGTGAAACTTATACGTAGTTTTCGAGAACAGGGGATCGATGCCGAATTTGAGGGAATCGGTGGACCTCAAATGATTGCTGAAGGTTTTAATAGTTATTACCCGATGGAAACTCTGTCTGTGATGGGGATTGTTGAGGTCTTAAAAGACTTAAAAAAATTATTCGCCGTGCGGGATGGTCTAATTAACCAATGGACTCAAAATCCAGTTGATATTTTTATTGGTATTGATGCGCCAGACTTTAACCTCAGACTTTCGAAAAGTATCAAAGAAAAGAATCTTCCAATAAAAACTGTTCAATATGTGAGTCCTTCAGTTTGGGCGTGGCGCCAAGGGCGTGTTCATGGAATTAAGCAGAGCATAGATTTAGTACTTTGCTTATTTCCATTTGAAAAAGTTTTTTATGAACGATATGAAGTTCCAGCAGCATTTGTAGGCCATCCATTAGCTAAACAATTGCCACTTGAGAACCCACTTCAAATTGCCAAACAACAATTAGGCGTTGATGAAAATCAAAAACATATTGCTTTGTTGCCGGGTAGCCGCAAAGGTGAAGTAGAGCGACTCCTTCCTATGTTGTTGGGTGCTGCTAATATTTTGCATGGCAAACATCCTGACATTCAATTTTTAATTCCAGCAATTAATGATGCTCGTAAACAACAGATTGAGCAGGGTGTTGAACAATTAGCGCCTAATTTGAAAACTGTAATTCATATTTTAGAAAATACTGATAGTGAATCTAAAGTTGGCCGTATGGTCATGAATGCGAGTGACATTATCGCTTTAGCATCTGGAACGGCGACATTAGAAGCAATGCTCATGCATCGACCAATGGTCACTTTCTATAAATTGCATTGGTTAACTTACTTAATTGCTAAATTCTTGGTAAAAATTCCTTATTACTCTTTGCCTAATATTATTGCGGGTAAGAAAGTTATTGAGGAGCTGATTCAAGCTGATGCAACACCTGAAAATTTAGCAGCTGAAATAGAAAAATTGATGAATGTGGAAACTGCTCAAATTCAAGTAATGCAACATTTAACTATGCATAAACAGCTTATTTCTGGAAATACAGAAGATCCGGTTCAAGTCATCCTAAATGTGCTTGAAAAATAAAAAAAGGCATTCTTATGAATGCCTTTTCTATTTATGCACGTACGATGAGCTCGTAGCCCGTATATTTACGAATGTTGATGACACCAATATCAAAAATTAAATATTGGCCTTTAATACCTTGTAATATACCGCGAATTTTTGGTGTTTTATCCAAGTTTAGAGACTTAATTTTTTCAGGATATTGTTCAACTGGGTATACAAACTCACGTGGCAATTCATTTTCTAGTAGTTCAACCGTTTCGTTAAATTCAAGGTTTTGACTGAACTCCTCACGAATAGTTTGAATTTTAGGGGCGAACTCTTCAATTAACTGATCACGTTGTTCAACCATATTTAAAGGTTCAGCTTCACCCTTGAGGAGTTTACGCCAATCTGTTTTATCCGCAATTAAAGAACCAAACATGGTTTCAAGCTGACCAGATAAACGGCGTGATCCAACTTTTAAAATAGGTAAGGCTTGAGTTGCACCTTGATCTAACCAACGACCTGGCATATGGCTAACGCGGGTAATCCCCACTTTTAAAGCACTAGAGTTTGCCAAATATACGATATGAGGCTGGAAACAAACATTATGGGCAAAGTCATCTTCACGACATGTACCTAAATGATAGTGACATGTTTCAGGTTTCATAATACACAAGTCACATTCTGCTTTAGTTTTAAAACATTTAAAGCAATGACCTTGAGAATAAGATTTCGGTGTTTTAGTGCCACATGAAGTGCAATAAATATTACCTGTCCATTCGATTTCTAGTTCTTGTCCTAAATTAAAAGGAAGATCAATTTCTGAACGGTCTAATATAAATTTGTATTCAACATTTGCCTTGGTTGTCTGTTGATCAGTTACACTAGCATCTTTTAGGCCTGCATGCATTTTATGGCAAATGCCTTGTAGTTCCATAAAGTTTAAACTCACATCTTTCAATTAAGGGTTGCAGTTATGGCTGAACAAAATGTCATCACTTCTATGCTAGACGATTTATCAAACGAACAGCCCATTCATACTGCACTTTGTATTGGCCAGAAAATTGACCAGAATAACGCAATTCAATGGCACTATTTTACCGTAACTGAGCTGTTAAGTCTGCCTTTTACTCAGCGTTATGATTTGGGTTTTGTATTGTTCGATACTGATGAAATGCAGAACATCAGCGATGTGCAAAAATCACAATTATTAGTGAAGCTAAGAGATTTATTAGCAAAACGCATTATTGTCGTGAGCAAACGCAGTGATGAGCAGTTATTACGTTCTTTAGGTTTTACTCAACTTATTGATAAAACTTCACATGATAGTGATTTTGCTTTATGGCAATTTAATATTTTGACCTATAAGCATGTACCAGACTGGTTTAATTCAAAATTTTGGGCAAATCCGGAAAACTGGAATAAATTCCGTTGGTAAAAGACCTTTCAATCTCTTTCAAAATTTAACAATTTGATTTTTGCTGTCTTAACAAAAAAACGCGTATGCTCATATATAAACCATACATAAGAGTTACTCATGACAAATTTAAGCAACATTGTAGAAGTTTTGGCTAAGCAAGCTTTAGGTGGGAATCAACAAGCGTCAGGTCAAGGTGGTTTAGGTGGAATTTTAGGTTCAGTACTCGGACAAATGGGTGGTAATACTTCATCTGGTACCCAAGGTGGTCTTGGGGGCGTACTAGGTTCTGTATTAGGACAAGTGACTGGCAATAACAATACACCACAAACAAGTGGTGGTGTACAAAGTTTATTAATTGCAGTTGTGCCTTTAATCTTAGGTTGGGTGCAGCAACAAGGTGGTTTACAGGCTGCATTAGAAAAGTTGAAAGGTGCGGGTTTAGGAAGCCAGGTTCAAAGCTGGGTTGATCCAAATCAAAGTAATAGCGAAGTTCCGACTCAGCAATTACAGAGTTTATTTAATCCAGCCGACATTGAACAAGTTGCTGAGCAAGCCCAAGCGCCAAAAGAGCAAGTTTACGGTGCAATTGCTTCAGTCTTACCTCAGGTCATTGATTCATTAACACCTCAAGGTGACAGTACTGATCATCAAGAAGCAAACCAAGATATTCAAAACGTTATGAATCTTGTAAGTGGTTTCTTAAAATAAGATATAAATTTTTTAAAAGCCGATATTTTTATATCGGCTATTTTATTGTGCCAACAAAATAAAAGGGCATAAGCCCTTTTATTTTAGATCTGGAGCAAACATAACTAATTAGAAGTTATATTCGATACCCGTACCTACAACAGTTTGTTTGTCGTCGTCGTTCAACCAGTCACGTTTTTGTTGAGCAACGATACCGTAGAAGCGAGCTTGTTTGTTGATTTGGTAATCAAGACCTAAACCGTACAAGTCGATTTTACGATCTGATTGACCACTTACTTGTGTTTCAGCTGAAGCATATTCTGCTTTCACTTTAAGTTTAGTGTTAGGAATTTTATAAGCAGCTGTTACTGCATATGCTTCTTCTTCTAAACCACGGTAAGCTTTACCAGCTTTATCGATTGAACCATCCGATTTATATGATTGACCATATGCAGTCAAGTCATCAGTAGGTTCAGCGTGTTGCCATAAAGCACCTACTACAAAACCAGATTTAGCAATGTCATAAGAACCAGTTACACGGTAAGCATCTGTATAGACATCTTTTAGACCGTAAGCTGCATATTTACCTTTAATACCAAAGTCACCAGCAGCAGCAATTGCTAAACCGATATCTTTGTTTTCGTAACCAAGCGAAGTTGATACAGAGTCAAAGCTATCATTTTTGCTGTCTTTACCAGTTTCACCTTGTTTGCTATCAGAGGTGCTTTCGCCAGTTTGAGCCATGATATTGAATGTTAAACCAGCTAATAATTTAGGGTCTAATTCAAAACCGATCACATTGTCTAAACGGTTTTCACCGTACATGATATTAGTAATATCTAAACGTGTATCGTCATTAAAGATGTCTTGGTTACCACCAGCAGCAGTTTTGAAGTAAGAATCATACTTACCGACTTTTAAAGTACCAACACCTTCAGTTTTTAAACCAATAAAACGGTTACGCGCGCTAAGGTCAGTATCAGAACCCGAACCATCAGTAGAAATTGCCCACTCAGCTAAATAAACAGCAGATAATTTGTCAGTTAATTTCTCTTCGCCTTTAACCCCAATACGAGAAGAGTTTGAGTTAATTTCGGTAACGTCACTTTTTCCATCGAAATTTTTATTATCAACTTGGTTAACAGAAACATTTAGTTTGCCATACAAAGTTGGCGCTGCTTGCACCGCGTTTATGCTCAAAGTTGCAACTGCGGCAGCGAGTAGCAATTTCTTCATTGAGATTTCTCCAAAAGGTATTTAAAAAGGGCGTATGCCTAGCTAACTATTTATTTTGTAGTTGACTTATGTACAAAAAGTTACAAAAGCTCACCAACTTGCTAAGCAGTATCGGCAAATTTTGTGACAGAGAAGTGAAGAATAAATGACAGTTTTATGACGTTTAAAATTTAGAAATAAATTAGTTGTTTTCATTTTTTTATAGTTTTTAGACGAAAAAAAGCGGAGCCTAAACTCCGCTTTAACTATCTAAAAATCAAAGAGCTGCTTTAATTTTTTCAGCTAATTCTTTAATTTTTTCTTGATCCCCTAACTCAACAGCATGGCGTCCAAGATGATGCACATTTGTTGGAATTAAGTGAAAATGAACATGTGGAACAGTTTGTCCTGCTGCTGCTCCAGAAAGTTGCATTAATACAATACCTTCCAAATTGAGTGCTTTTTCCATTGCCTTGGCAATTTTTTGGACAATTTGTATAGTATATGCCGCTGCTTCAGGAGGTAAATCTAAGAGTGTTACAGCTGGTGTTTTTGGAATAACTAATGTATGGCCATCGGCTTGAGGCATAATATCCATAAAAGCTAGAACTTGATCATCTTCATAGACTTTTATCGCAGGAAGTTCTCCACGTAAAATTTTTGCGAAGATATTTTGATCATCATATGCCATGTATTATTCCTTTAAAATTATTTACATTTCAATTCTTTCTGACGTTCTTTAATAGCGTCAAGACGTTGTTGCTCTTTGTCAGAAAACTTAGGTTTTGTCGTATGACAGTTTTCATTACCATATTTTTCTTTTGCATCAGGATCTTTAAAACAAAAGCCTTTTGATGCATAAATCAAATTGTAATCGTCTTGCAATTTTTGACATTCTTGCTCAGGTGTTGCAGCTTGTATGCCTAAACTAGCAATGCTCACCATGCCCGTAAAGACTGCAACCATAAATTTATTCATGAGCTTTTCCTCAGTTAAAGGTATGAACCTGTACTCAATATAAGGTTTATTGCCAAGATTTCAATGACTATTAATTACTCAAGTGTCATTTTGGTTTATAATTTGTTCAAAGAATAAATAAAATTATTAGATATCAATAACTTAAAAATATTAAATAAAAACATAAACTTAACTAAAAATTATATGTTTTTCCATAAGCTAATGGTTGTTGAACATCTTATAATCGCTAGTGATGAGCAAAAAAGAATAATTAAATAGATCTTCTAACAAATCCCATAGATTGAATCCTGATCTTATCCTTAAATTTTTGTTGAGCGTTCGGTCAGCCATTTCGCTAATTGGGGCCAGAACTCTAGCGCACTTGCCTGACTCGACATTAAGCCTAAATGTCCGCCAGGTATAAGCGTAAACGTAACATCTTGGCTACTTGTCAACTCACTTAATGGAGAAGCAGCGTCAGCAGTTACCAACTGATCATTACGGCCAGCACCAACCAAGAGAGAGCAATCTATATTTTTTAATTCAATTTTCTGATCTTTTAGCTGAATAAAGCCATGTTTTAACGGGTTCTGTAGCCACACATTGAACAACATGTCCTGATTAATTCCACCAGGGTAATCAATCATATTATTTAAAAAGTTACTGAGGGTGGCATGCTCTTGTACAAATTGCAGGTCGTCAAGATTTTTTAGTAGTTGAACATGTCCATCAAACCAACCTTTAGGATCAAGAATTTTGAAACCTAGTGAATTTAAAATTCCCGGGGTATGAATCAAACGTTTTGGTAATCCACCATAAATACGGTTCTGAATTTTTTTATTGCGACCAATAACATGATTCATGGTTCGATAGAGCTTGCCAATATAGCCAGAGGCATAACTGTCTATTGGGCTACCAAGTACTATAAGATTTTTAACATGATTAGGTTGATTGAGAGCGGTATATAAAGTAACGAATATACCAGCCATGCTCCATCCATGTAGCGAGATTTGTTCACTTCCTGAATGTGCTCGAACAAGTTCTATTGCTTTAGGAATAAAATCTTTAATAAATGATAAGAAGTTAAGGTGTCTATCTTTAAACTTTAAACGGCCCCAATCTACCAAATAGACATCGAAACCAGCATTTTGGAAGTATTTGATAAGAGAACGATAAGGGTATAAATCATAGATCGCCATATTAATAGCTAAAGGAGCCACAAATACTAAAGGTTCTTTAAATTGTTTTTGAGTAGCTGCGTAGTAACGAATACGGGTTTGATTGAACTCACCAATCACTTCAAATGGGGTGCTTTGTGACAATACTAATGTTTGAGGGCGAAATAGTCGGGTAGAGAGGTGCTTGATTTTACTTTGTTCAGAGACAAGGGACTTTAAGCGTTTCATCTTGCTTTTACCAACTATTTACTAAAGTTGAATAAAGTCTAAGCGATAATTTTAAGGTTTACCTTGACCTTAAATACCCTAGACACTCAAAATGATGATAGTTTTTTAGTACTTGACCAGTAAAGGCGAACATTTAATGAACCAGTCTGATGATTTAGAATACCAACTTGATACTTTAGCCATTCGTACCGGACATACTCGTAGTTTTGAAGGTGAACATGGCGAACCGATTTTTTTGACTTCATCATTTGTATATGAAAATGCAGCTGAAGCTGCAGCAAAATTTTCTGGTCAGGTTCAAGGAAATATCTATTCTCGTTTTACTAATCCGACTGTATCGATGTTCGAAAAACGCTTAGCAGCTTTAGACGGCGCAGAGCGAGCTGTTGCAACAAGCTCGGGAATGGGCGCGATTTTGTCTGTTGCTATGGCATATTTAAAAGCTGGTGATCATGTTATTTGCTCAAGAGCAGTTTTTGGTTCAGTTGTTGCCTTATTTGAAAAATATATTGCCAAGTTTGGTGTAGATATTACATTTGTTGATTTATGTGATTTGGACGCATGGAAAAACGCTGTACGTCCCGAAACTAAACTTTTTTTTGTTGAGTCGCCGTCTAACCCTCTAGCGGAGATCGCAGATATTCAGGCGCTTGCAGATATTGCCCATGCAAATGGCGCATTACTTGCAGTTGATAACAGTTTCTGTACACCTGTTTTGCAGCAACCACTCAAGTTTGGTGCAGATCTTGTGATTTACTCTGCGACTAAATACTTAGATGGCCAAGGCCGTGCATTAGGCGGTGCTGTTGTTGGCAATCATCAGTTGTTAGAAGAAGTTTTTGGTGTTGTTCGTACGCTTGGACCATCAATGAGTCCGTTTAATGCATGGGTTTTCCTAAAAGGCTTAGAAACTTTACGCTTGCGTATGAAAGCACACTGTGAGAGTGCTCAAATTCTTGCAGAATGGTTATCTACTCATGAAAAGGTAGAGAAAGTTTACTACGCTGGTTTACCTGCTCATGAAGGTCATGAACTTGCTGCTCAACAGCAAAATGGCTTTGGCGGTATTGTATCCTTCGTTGTTAAAGGTGAGCGTGAAGGTGCTTGGAAAGTTATTGATAATACTAAGTTTATTTCAATTACCGGCAACTTGGGTGATGTGAAGTCAACAATTACACATCCGGCGACTACGACACATGGTAAACTTTCTGTTGAAGCAAAAGAAGCCGCAGGTATTCAAGAAGGCTTAATTCGCGTATCTGTAGGTCTAGAAGATATTAATGACATCATTGGTGATATTTCACGTGGGTTAGATCTTATCTAATTCTTTTAAAATTTTTTGTCGAAACTATTTTAGTTGCTTAAAAGCCATCTCATGAGTTGAGGTGGTTTTTTATCTAAAGTTACTTAATTTTTACAATTGCAATAAAAAAACTACATTTTATTTAAATCGTAATGCCGAGCAAAGGTTATAAAGAATTTAAATCTAATTAAAATAAATGTGAGTTTTAAAATGCTTAAGCCTATTGCTATTATTGTTGTGGTGGGGGTAGTTGGTGTCTTTGGATACAAATTATTAACTAAACCTACCCTAAGCCCCGCATCAAATGAAACAACATTGTTAATCAGCAATGCGGAGAAATCAGTACAAGAAGCAGACGAATCTATTGAAAAAGCGAATAACTCTTTCAAAAAAGTTCCTTTAAGCGAATATAAAACAATCAAAGAAGGTTTACAGGCGTCTCAATAATCCTCTAAAGCACTTAAATCCTAAAGAAATGGCAGTTAATTTTACTTTTGCTATCTATATGGCTGCGTCAAAATAGAGCTAGAGATACTGATAGAAAACATTACTTTATTGTGTCAGAATTACGGATTAATTTAAGTTCAATGTACTAGCCTACATAGATTTTGATCAATAAGGCTAGCTCAACGAGATTAAGTTTTTATAAAGTATTGGCAGAAATGAATAATACTTTAAAGATTTGATAGAGATACGGAGTAAGGTTATGAATATCAATATGCTCATGCAGCAAGCGCAGCGCATGCAAAAAGATATGGAAACAAATATAAAAAAGGCTAAAGAAGAGCTTGCTCAAACTGAAGTTCAAGCAGAAGCTGGCGGTGGTTTGGTTAAAGTAACAATGACGGGCCGTTATATCGTAAAACGTATCGAAATTAATCCAGAATTACTTCAAGATGAACCAGACATGATTGAAGATTTAATCGCTGCTGCGGTTAATGACGCTGTGCGTCAAGCAGAGGTGATTTCTGAAGAAAAAATGAAAAAAGCAAATTCTGGTATGGGCTTGCCACCTGGCTTAGCGGGCATGTTCTAAGGAAATTCAGTGTTTAGTGATAGATTTGAACAACTTGTTCAAGCTTTACGTATATTGCCTAGCGTTGGTCCGAAATCGGCTCAACGTATGGCTTTACATCTTTTGATGAAAAATCGAGAAGGTGCATTTGCATTAGCTCATGCTCTACATGAAGCTTCAAGTTATATACATGAATGTAGTGTTTGTCATTCTCTGACTGAACATGAAATTTGTGATATTTGTGCCTCAACGGACAGAGATGATCAATTATTGTGTGTGGTTGAATCACCAGCAGATGTGATGGCGATTGAACAAAGCGGTAGCTTTCGTGGCAAATACCATGTTTTAGGTGGGCATCTTTCTCCATTAGATGGTATTGGGCCTGAAGAAATTGGTATTCCTTATCTGATTCAGCGTTTAAGCCAAGGTAAGATTGAAGAAGTGATTTTGGCAACGAATGCAACTGTAGAAGGACAGGCAACGGCTCATTATTTGGTAGAGGCAACTAAGCACTTACCAATACAAATGACACGTATTGCTCAGGGCGTACCTCAAGGTGGTGAACTCGAGTATGTCGATAGCCATACCTTAAGTCAGGCAGTGCATAACCGTATGAGAATGAAATAAGCATTGCGATGCTTATTTCATTAATACAATATCAATTTAATTGAAAACTTCTAAATTGAATTCAACTATTAAACATAAATATTATTTTGGTTTTATAATAGTAGAAATTTTAAATAAAATATGAATATAAGCATGAAAAAGGTCTTATAAATTTTAAATAAAGAACATTTGGAGATAAATTTAAAAAAGTACAATTAAAAGTTCAAAAAATTATCTATTTTCGAAAAATTGTTCAAAAATAGAGTATTCATAAAGGTTTAAGTAGCATTTTTCTGCTTCTATGTTATATATACCAGAGTTTAAAGCACTCTTTGCATTTACTTGAGAAAGCATGTTTCAGTTTATCCAACAGCAAACCGAATTGGTTGATGTTCTTCAAAAAATGGATCAATGTTCAATATATGGACTTGATACAGAATTTATTAAGGTTGACACACTCTGGCCTAAACTTGGAGTATGCCAAGTCAATGTAAATGGCAATGTCTATCTGTTGGATGGTGTTTCATTAGATCTAAGTCAGTTTTGGAAAAAGATCTTTCTCGCACAGCAAAACATTTTTCATGCATGTGGAGAAGATATTGATTTAATCTATCATTATGCTGATCAAGAAGATTTGCTTAATGTGTTTGATACTCAAGTGGGACTTTCTTTTTTAGGTCATGGCCTGCAAGTGAGTTACCAAGGTGCTTTAAAACTTTGTCTTGATATTGATATTGAAAAAGATCAAACAAGATCTGATTGGTTAGCTAGACCTTTATCGCCTCAACAACTTTGTTATGCTGCTAATGATGTTTTGTATCTAATGAAGTTAGCTAGTCATATTCAAGAACAGCTTAAGCAGAAAGGGCTTTATAACTATGTTCTTGAAGACTGTAGTAGCCTAACTAAAGAAATTATTAGTGAAACCCCGACAGAATTACTCTATACCGATGTCGGCAATTATCGTCACTCACGTCGTCAGCTAATGCAGCTACAAAATTTAAGCGAATGGCGCGAATACATTGTAAAAGCAACAAACCAGCCACGTAGTTTTATTCTTAGGAACTCAACCATGATTGATATGGTTGAAAAGAATCCACGTAATAGTTTTCAACTTTCGCAAGTTAAAGATATTCGCCCAAATGTGGTTCGTGAATATGGCAAAACTATTTTAGAATTACTTAAAGATTTGCCGATTGAAAGTAAATGGCCATCGAAAATTGCAAAACCCTTTAAAGTAACGTCTAAAGAGACTTTACATAAAATGGATATGGTTCTTGCTCATGCAATAAATGAAACTTCTATTCCTAAAGAAGTATTGCTGAGAAAAAAATGGTTAAATGCTATTCATCAACATGTTCTTTCGCAAGGTGATGAACAGGATTTACCTGATTATCTTTTGGGTTGGCGTTATGAGTTGTTAACCCAACCGTTAATTCAGTTATTTCAAGAAGAAAAACAAAGTCTATCGATTTAATAACTTATCCTATTTAAATTTAAAAGGCTCATCATGTGATGGGCTTTTTTATTCAATAAATGGCCAAAACATTAAAATTTTAATTAATGAGATCTTATTTAAAAATAGCTTAATTAAATATTAAAATTATAAAAACGAGTTTTTCTGTAGTTTATCTAAATAATTAGAATGCCTTATAAAATTCATAAAACAATATAATAAAGGGAAAACAATTTAAAATTCCAATAATGAATTAAATTAACTTATATAGTGAGAAAAATTCAATTGCTTAAACATACAGGTCTGTATATTCTTGGTTTTAAGAAAAACAATTTCAATATATATAATATATAACTATAAGTTTGTTTCGGTGCAGAAATGAAAAGCCTACCCAATAGGGTAGGCTTATTTATTTTTATTGGTCTAATATTAATCTAACTTAATTTTAAAATTTTAAGTATTAATATCCTCTAAATTCTACATAAATGAATAAGCAATTTCGGACACAACTTCTTCAGCTTTGTGATAAGCATTTTCTAATGATGTTATATGCCGGTGATCGCCAAACTCCTGATATTCAGAGGTAATTTCATAAATTTTTTCTACCCCTAAATATTTACTGAGTGTACGAATGTGAGGTAAAAGATGATTCATGTTGTGCCGAATCCCATCTTTCTCAAACCCAAATTCACCGCTCGAAGTGATAATAATTAATAATTTACTAGACAAAAGAGGTTGTAAAGGAAAGTCTCCTCGAGCAAGGTCAAAATCAAAAGTTTTATTAATCCGAATAATTTGATCGAACCATGCTTTAAGCTGAGCAGGCATACCGTAATTGTACATAGGTGAAGAAATTACAAGGATATCTGAATTTGAAACTTCTGCTATTAATTGATCTGATATAGATAAAACATCGTGTTGAGCTTGTGTTCTTTTAGTTTCAGGAGTAAATACAGCAGCGATCCATTCTTGAGTAATAAAGGGTGGAGGATTCATTCCCACATCACGATAAATATACTCATCTATAGGTAGCTGTTTTCTCCATGAATTAATCAATCGAGTAGCAATATTTTTAGAAATCGAATTATGATTTGGATTAGGGTTAATCGCAGCTCTTACACTAGCGTCTATATGTAATATTTTACTCATCGTTAGTTCCATAAAAGATTAAGATTTAATTTATTTTGAGTTTTAAAAGACAAGTAGACAAACGAGAAAATTACATTTATAGATGAGTTTAATTCATCTATAAATATTATTAGGAGAAAGCATGCAAGTTTCTTTGCAAGCGCTTAAAGCATTTGAAGCAGCAGCTCGATTAGGTAGTTTTAAGTTAGCCGCTGAAGAACTTTCGCTTACACCAACTGCAATTTCGCATCATGTTACGAATCTAGAAAGCAGATTAAATGTTGACTTATTTCACCGACAAGTAAGAAAAATAACGCTTACAACGACAGGGGAAAGGCTGGCTGGAGCAATTTCTGAAGGGTTTCGTAAAATTGAAGATGCATTAGATGAAATAACGGTAGATGGAAACGTAGTGAGAGTGGCAAGTACCTCTTCACTAGCTGCAATGGTATTAATTCCTTCAATAAATGAATTTTATCAATTGCATCCCGATATCTCAGTTGAATTTTCTACAGGTGAAGCTTTAGACAATCATTTATATACCTTACTATCCGATATGGCGAGATATCTTTAGTCAAGTCTCAAGATATTGTTAAATATGATTCTTTTAATGTATTTGGTTCATCCAAATTTGATTCACTTAAATGCCCTAGTGAGCCAATAACTTTATTTACGACAGAATGGAAAAATAAGGCGTTACCAAACCCACCACTAGAGGCATGGCTTGAGGAAAATGAATGGAGCCAAAATAGGGTTATAATTAAGAAATTTGATCAGGAAATTTTTGGAATACACGAGGCTTTATCTGCCAATGGATTAGTATTTTGCTCTGCCACACTGGCTCATAGGTTTGTTAAAGCGAATCTTTTACAAGAGTTTAAAACTAAACCAATTCAATCAAAGCTATGTTACTACATACCAAATAAGGAAGATTTTAAAAATAGAAATGCGAGAAAATTTATTGAGTGGGTAGAAAATTTATTCAATCAATAAAGTTTATCTTTAAATGAGTTTAACTACATAATACTAAAACTTATATCGCTTTTTTATGTTATAAAATTAGATAAATTAATAATTAGAGAGATAAATATGCTTAATAACTTTAATGCTGAACAAGCTCGACAAAATGCTAAAAATTTTAAAATAAATCAAGATGTCATATTGGAAAAAATTTTAACTGGTACTGAGTCAGAATCTAAGGAGGGAAAGCGAAAAGCAAATTTTTGGTTTCCTGTTGATGCCATAAGTCCTGATCATCTTACATTGGTTGAAGAGGAACTTAAAAGTAGAGGTTTTAATGTCTCAACTGATATTGAGCACTCCGGTACCACGATCACAATTGAAATAAGCTTCTAATCATTGATAGGTTTTAACTAAACCATTCTTAAAGCAAGAGTGGTTTTTTATTGCCTGATTTCTCGTGATCTAAAAGAAGTATATATAAAATTATTTACAATTAAACTTATATTAATCAGGTTTTTACTTGACAGATTCCATCTTCTTCTGTAGCTTTACTTTTTGAGTGGAATATGGATATGAACTTCCAAACAATACTTTTCTCTTTCAAAAATCAATCTACTGGTACAGATGCATTTAAAGACTTAAAAAATGCGTGTGAGCAGTCTCTTAAAGAATCTCAAGATACAAAAGAAAAAGCAGCAGTTTACCTAATCTACGGTTTCGCACGTAGTTATGTAATCTTATATGAAGATGAAGCGGTAACGACCGAATTTGCCCATACCTCTAAAACTAAGCTTATTGCCTATATGGAAAGTCTTAATGAGGCTTTATTAAGTCAAGACGATAGCGCTATTTTGAGTGCCTTAAATCAAGTAAGCGATGACTATATAAAAAGCACTCGTGTCTTTTAGGAAAAATTAACACATCTTTAAATAAAAATACTTCTTTAGTTTGGGCTAAAGAAGTATTTATTTATATATTAATGGGACTTTTTCTTACCACCACCATCTTGTTTATTGACGGTAGACCATGCAATTCGTTCGGCTTCTTCTTCAGAATGACCTCTATCTACTTCAGTCTCAACAATATGTTTGGCCTGACGTTTTTGCTTGGCTGTATAAGCAGTTTTATCACCACGAGGCATAATTTTGTCCTCCATATCTATAAATAAGATACTTATTATTGAAACATATCTCGCTATTAAACGAGTTAAATAATGTCTGGTGATGTGTAGTGAAGTAGTTAAAAGTTTTACTCAAGTGTATATTATTAAATAAGTGAAAAAGAAATTTATTATTTTTTAATAGCTTAAGTGTTAATCTTATAAGAATACTATCAAAAAGTATTCGATAATGAATACTTTTTTTGTCGGTCCTAAACCTGATTTTATTTTAGTAAAATAGATTTTTAATTTATTTTATAAAATCAAATACTTAAATAAATTTAGCATAAAACCATTCTTGTTTACAACAAAGTTATTATCGACCTTAATCAATGTTGTAGGTTAATATTTCTCAAGAATTAAAAAAACGACTGATGCGTAAACAAACCTGCGTGTGTGTGTCGTTTTTTTTCATGTATGCTGTCCTTAGTTCAAGAGTTGATTTGAAATGCACTGTGATATTTATAGATCGAGCAAAAAAGATGAAATGTACATGTATATTGCTCGTCCAAACTATCCTGACGATGCGGAGCAAGCTGATCCGTTTGAAAATGTTCCTGAAGCGGTTTTACAAGCGTTTGGTCGTGCAACGTTTGTCATGCATTTAGAGTTGGCTCCAACACGTAAATTAGCGCGTGTTAATGTTTTACATGTTTTAGACTCATTACAAACAAAAGGTTTCTTTATTCAGATGCCGCCAGAAGGGTTAATTAACCCAAATGCAGTTGAACCAGAGGGCTTACGTGGTGCGTGAAGATCAAACTGGAATAATGAATCAATTATTTTCTTTTTTGGATGTTATTCCTGAAGGTGTTATTGCTTTAACAGCTTATGGAATAGGCGCTATTATTGCTTTGTGGTGTTGGTGGCGATTAATGCGTCGACTTCCTACAACTCTGGGTGCAATTAGCTGGCTTGTCGTATTTGCTATTTTAGTCACACCAACAGTGTCTGAAGGGCCGAATGCATCTGTAGCACCTGCTATTTTTGGACTTCTTTTTGGTGTTTTAACTAAAGATAGTCCGTTAATTTGGTCAAATTTATCTTTAATTCTGTTTGTAGTTGGTCTAGGTTTGGTGATTGGATATTGTTGGTCAAAATATTCAACAAACAAAAACATGCGTTCCATCTAACCATTGAAATAGAAAAATAAGGTCTTTACATGTCTGCTGATACCCAACATTTTACCGGTACAGATCAATATATCGCGACTGATAGTCTTAAGCTTGCTGTAAAAGCAGCTCGTGCTTTACAAAAGCCTTTACTAATTAAGGGTGAACCAGGTACGGGTAAAACTTTACTTGCTGAACAAGTAGCAGAAAGCTTAGGTTTAAAACTGATTACTTGGCATATCAAATCTACAACTAAAGCGCAGCAAGGGTTGTATGAATATGATGCAGTTTCTCGCTTGCGAGACAGCCAGTTAGGTGATGATCGAGTTTACGATATTAAGAACTATATTAAGCCGGGTAAATTGTGGGAAGCTTTCACGAGTGAAGAGCGCTGCGTATTATTAATTGATGAAATTGATAAAGCCGATATCGAGTTTCCAAATGACTTGTTGCATGAACTCGATAAAATGTCTTTTTATGTTTATGAAACGAATGAAACAATTACGGCAACACAACGCCCAATTGTAATTATTACTTCAAATAATGAAAAAGAATTACCAGATGCTTTCTTGCGTCGTTGCTTCTTCCACTATATTGAGTTTCCAGATGAAGCGACCATGCGAGAAATTATTGCGGTTCATTTCCCAAATATCTCTGCAACATTGGTGAACGAAGCTTTACAGGTTTTCTTTAAACTACGTGAAATTCCTAATTTGAAGAAACCACCATCAACCTCTGAGTTAATTGATTGGTTAAGTTTACTCATGGCAGATGATATGCCAGAAGATGTATTACGTAATCGAGATACATCTAAAGCTATTCCACCTTTATATGGTGCTCTCATCAAAAACGAGCAAGATGTACAACTTCTCGAACGCTTGGCTTTCATGTCTCGACGTTAAGGGAGGGAGTAACCCATGTTTGTGCGGTTATTTTACACCTTACGTAAATATGGTGTTCCAGTTACCACTCGTGAACTCATTGATCTAAACCGTGCGGTAAGTGAAGGTTTGGTTTTTGCCGATCAAGAAGAGTTCTATCAGCTTGCTAAAACTATTTTAGTTAAAGATGAGCGCTTTTTTGATAAGTTTGACCGTGCCATGAAAGATTACTTTGATGGCATTGAAACTTTTGATATCGATGAGTTGCTTAAGCAAGTTCATAAATTACCAAAAGACTGGTTCGACTTAGAGCTTCTCGAAAAGCATTTAACACCAGAGCAAAGAGCTGAACTTCAAAAAGCGGGGTCTTTAGAAGAACTGATGAAAATGCTGGAAGAGCGATTACGCGAACAGCATAAGAAACACCAAGGTGGTAACCGTATGGTTGGCACAGGTGGAACTTCACCTTTTGGAGCTTTTGGTGACCATCCAGAAGGCGTCAGAATTGGTGGGCCAGGGCGTAAACGTTCGGCGGTCAAAGTTTGGGAACAGCGGAAATACCAAAATCTAGATGACGACCAAGTTCTTGGAACTCGCCAAATGCAAATTGCTTTACGACGCTTACGCAAATTTGCTCGCCAAGGTGCAGCTGAAGAGTTAGACGTTGACGGAACTATTCGAGAAACAGCCAAACAAGGTATTCTTGATGTTCAGATGGTGCCAGAGCGTCGCAATCGAATCAAAGTACTCATGTTGTTTGATGTGGGTGGTTCGATGGATGCGCACATTGCCCAATGTGAAAAGCTTTTCAGCGCAGCTAAAACCGAATTCAAAACGCTTGAGTACTTTTATTTCCATAACTGTCTTTATGACTATGTTTGGAAAGATAACTACCGAAGAACAGCAACCCGCATGAATACGTGGGATCTGTTCCATACTTACGGACGCGACTATCGTGTAATTGTGGTGGGTGATGCCAGTATGGCACCGTATGAGCTGAAATCGGTAGGTGGCTCGGTTGAATATATGAATGATGAAACAGGTGAGGTTTGGTTACGTCGCCTACGTCAACATTTTGATAAAACAGCATGGTTAAACCCTGAAACTGAAGGGTATTGGCATTACACTCAAACCATTGGTTGGATTAAAGAGATTTTTGAAAACCATATGTATCCAATGACCCTAAAAGGCATTGAGGACTTAACACGCTACCTTTCTCGATAAACTTGATAACTTTAATAATTTAAAAAGAGGGATGATATGCAACATCAAATTAATGGTATTGCTTTGCCAAATGAACAAGGATTTTTTGGTGAATATGGAGGCCAATTTATTCCTCCGCATTTAAAAGAAGCAATGGATGAAATTAATGTTGCTTATGAAGAAATTCGCCATACAGCTGAATTTCAAAATGAACTATCAGACCTCTTTGCAAATTATGTAGGCCGTCCAAGTCCGTTATTTCATGCGAAGCGTCTATCTGAACAGTTAGGTGGCGCACAAATTTACTTAAAACGTGAAGATTTGAACCACACGGGTGCCCACAAAATTAATCACTGCTTAGGTGAAGCTTTACTTGCTAAATATATGGGCAAAAAGAAAGTTATTGCTGAAACAGGTGCTGGTCAGCATGGGGTCGCTTTGGCAACCGCTTGTGCTTTAGTTGGTATTCCATGTGAAATTCACATGGGTCAAGTCGATATCGAAAAAGAACATCCAAATGTGGTCAAAATGAAAATTTTGGGTGCTCATTTGGTGGCAGTTACACGTGGTACAGCAACCTTAAAAGATGCTGTAGATAGCGCGTTTGAAGAATATTTAAAAGACCCTAAAAACTTTATTTATGCAATTGGTTCTGTAGTTGGACCACATCCATTTCCAAAAATGGTTCGAGATTTTCAATCGATTATTGGCAATGAAATTAAAGAGCAGACGCATCATCGTTTTGGTAAAAACCCAGATTATGTTGTCGCATGTGTTGGTGGTGGTTCAAATGCAATCGGTGCCTTTACAGCATTTCTAAATGATTCGGATGTGAAATTGGTTGGAGTTGAACCAGCAGGACATGGTTTAGAAACTCACATGCATTCGGCAACTTTAACCTTAGGGAAACCAAGTCAAATTCATGGTATGGCATGTTACGTGCTTGAAAATGAAGCTGGTGAACCGTTACCCGTGCATTCTATTGCTTCAGGATTGGACTATCCTGGTGTTGGTCCACAGCATAGTTTCTTAAAAGATTTAGGCCGTGTGGAATATAGCACTGCAACTGACCAAGAGTGTTTGGATGCTTTTATGACCTTATCTCGTGTAGAAGGAATTGTTCCTGCGCTTGAAAGCTCACACGCTGTCGCATGGGCAATACGAGAAGCGCCAAAGCTGTCGAAAGAAACCATGATTGTGGTTAATCTTTCTGGTCGTGGAGATAAAGACTCTGATTATGTTGCCGAAAAGCTTAAGCTTTAAGCCGACTAATCTCCAAAAGCGGTCAGTATTTAAGGGCCGCTTTTTTGTTTCAAAGACTACATCTAAAGCTACTTATAAAGTTCATTATTTCTTAATTAAAACAAAGTATTCTAATTTTAAGCTGTGATTGTTAGAGATGGGTGTGTAAAACACTGGTTCACAAGGCAAAGCGTTGCGTTGCTTTGTCTCACTCAGTAGAATAGTCACTTTGCAAAATTTGCCTTTGGAGACGCCTAAGTGGAGCGACCGACGATTAGCCCTGAACATTTACAGGAAGCGGCTGAAAATTTATCAACAATTCGAGATTTCATTCGTTTTGGGGTATCAGCATTACGTCAACATGATGCACATTTAGGACAAGGTACTGAAGATTATTTTGCAGAAAGTTCTGCATTAGTTTTACAAACCTTATCTCTTGAATGGTCAGCAGATGCAGAGATTTTAGATGCCAAGTTATTACCAAGTGAAAAAGCAGAATTCTTAAGTTTGTTAGAGCGTCGTATTAATGACCGTATTCCGACTTCCTATTTATTAAATTTAGCTTACTTCTTTAATAAGCCATTTTATGTGGATGAGCGTGTACTTATTCCACGTTCACCAATTGCAGAGTTAATTGAGCAACGTTTTGCACCATATTGCTTAGATGAAAATGGTCAAATGCGTGAAGCACTTAACAACCTGCCAGAAAATGCTAAACCTAAAACTCCACAGCGTATTTTAGATATGTGTACAGGTTCTGGTTGTATTGCTGTAGCTTTGGCTTATGCTTATCCAGATGCTGAAGTGGATGCAACAGACATTTCTAAAGAAGCCTTAGAAGTAGCTTCGATTAATGTTGAACATCACAATAAGCAATATCAAGTTGCATTACTTGAATCTGATTTATTTGCCAAAATTCCAGCTGAAAACCAGTACGATTTAATTGTAAGTAATCCTCCGTACGTTGATGCCGAAGATATGGCTGACTTACCGGAAGAGTTTTTACACGAACCTGAGCTTGCATTGGCAGCAGGTCAAGATGGTTTAGACCTCGTGCGTAAAATGCTTGCTCAAGCGGCAGATTATTTAACTGAAGATGGTTTAATTGTCATTGAAGTGGGTAACTCTGAATGGGCTATGCGTCAGAACTTCAATACCATCGATTTCAACTGGCTTACTTTCCAAAAAGGTGGTTCTGGCATTTTTGCTTTAACTGCAGAACAATGTCGTCGTTATAGAAAACTATTTGAACAGCAACAAGCATAAGGAGTTGTACATATGGCAGGGAACAGTATTGGACAACTCTTTCGTGTAACGACATGTGGCGAGTCTCATGGCGTTGGCTTAATGGCAATTGTTGATGGTGTGCCACCTGGTCTTGAGTTAACCGAAGACGATCTACAAAAAGATCTGGACCGCCGTAAGCCGGGTACATCAAAATTTGCGACTCAGCGTAAAGAACCTGATCAGGTTGAAATTATTTCTGGTGTGTTTGAGGGCAAAACTACTGGTACGCCAATTGGTTTACTCATTCGTAATACTGACCAAAAATCGAAAGATTATGGAAATATTGCGCAAACCTTTAGACCCGGTCATGCGGACTACACCTATACACAAAAGTATGGTTTCCGTGATTACCGCGGTGGTGGACGATCTAGTGCTCGTGAAACTGCTATGCGTGTTGCAGCGGGTGCTATTGCTAAAAAATATTTAGCAGAAAAGTTCGGTGTTTTGATTCGTGGCCATGTCACACAAATTGGTAATGAAGTTGCTGAAAAACTGGATTGGAATGAAGTTCCAAATAACCCATTTTTCTGTGGCGATGTAGATGCTGTTCCTCGTTTTGAAGCATTGGTTACATCTTTACGTGAACAAGGTACAAGCTGCGGGGCTAAGCTAGAAATTTTAGCTGAAAAAGTTCCTGTAGGCTGGGGTGAACCTGTTTTTGACCGGCTAGATGCTGACATTGCTCATGCCATGATGAGCATTAATGCAGTTAAAGGTGTTGAAATCGGGGATGGTTTCGCAGTTGCTGGGCAATTTGGTCATGAAACACGTGATGAGTTGACGAGTAATGGCTTCTTAGCAAACCATGCAGGCGGTATTTTAGGCGGTATTTCGAGTGGTCAGACGATTCGAGTTGCCATTGCATTAAAACCTACTGCAAGTATTACAACACCAGGTAAAACGATTAATTTAAGCCGTGAAGATACTGATGTATTGACTAAAGGTCGCCATGACCCATGTGTAGGTGTACGAGCAACTCCAATTGCAGAAGCAATGTTGGCTATTGTCCTAATGGATCACTTCCTACGCCATCGTGCACAAAATGCAGATGTTGTTCCACCGTTTGCACCAATTGAACCATAGTCATAATTTTGACTGTAGTAAATTAAGCCCCCATATTTAACTTAAACTTGGGGGCTTTAATTTTTTATCACATTCGGCTCTATTAAATTTTAAATTATTTCCTTGTCTTATAATCTCTATATAAATATAATACCCGCGATTTATTTCTGAATATATTTATCTGCTTAAGTAAAAAATTAAAATCTTATTAATTTTTATACTTGCGCAAGATATGTATATCTTAAAAATAATTTCATTTAAATTGGTTTTTATATAAGTTTATTACATATTTAAATTTTATTACTTTAAACAAATAATTTTCAAAGTCATCATTGAAATTGGGGAAATATCAATGAATCAATGTACATATAGAATTGGCTGTATGTCAAAGGATAAACTATTGCCTAAAAACTTAGAGGCAATGATAAAAGTTATTCATGACTTATCTTTATCCTCTCAGCTATCTGAAAACTGGATATATAGTGATGATAATCCAGATATATATATTATTGATTTAGACAGTGGCTATACAAATATTCTTATTCCTAAAAAAATTAAAATTGTATTAAGTAATAACCCTGAGCTTTTAAAAGGTTATCAATATGGATTAAAGAGGCCTTTAAGGTATCAGGAGCTTTTAAAAATTTTATTAGAAATTGAAAATAATGAATATTTTAAAAAATCTTATCGAGAACGAATAGAAAATATAACTGCTACAGATCCGTTTGAGACAAAAATTCTATATAAACTTGTTTGTTATCCAAACTTTAAAAATATTCATGCAGAGCAGATTGTTAATGTCACTAGAGTTTGTGCTTTATTATCTATTGAATCAAAGACAGTCCAAGAAATTAAAAAATTCTTGAACTTATCTGTAGATGAAATACAAAAAATTATAGAGATTATTAAAAAAGAGGCTTATCCGAACTATGAAACGATACATGAGAATATTGTCTCGATATTGCCGTTTTCAAATGAAGTTGTTCAGACAACACCTCCAAGGATGGAGCAAAACTTATTGCTCTATTTTATAAATAAACTTTGGAAGAAGTTAAAAGGAGAATTCTGATGAACTGAAGTTTTTTAGGTTAGAGTAGGTATGTATTAATCTTAACTAAACTATTCTTAATTTAATATTAAGAATTAAACAACAATATTTAGTACATATTAAATCTAGATTAAATTTTAGCTTTTGCCACGGATGGAAAAGCTAATATTGATTTCTTATCATTTTGAATCGAATCAAGAAGTGCAAAACAGTAAATTATATATTTATTAATCAAAAAATATTCTCAATATTATTCTAACTCTTTAAGTTAAATCTACAATTTGTTCTTCATTTACAGCAATCTTATATTGATTACGTCCATTCGTTTTTGCTTTGTATAATGCATGGTCAGCTCGTGCAACAAAAGCAGAAATTGAGTCGTTTAGTCGCGGAATTGTGGTTGCGACACCTACGCTAATGGTGACATAGGGTGAAACATCACTACATGGATGCTTAATCGCAATCTTGCTAATTGCATTCATCAAACGCTCGACCTGTATTAAAGCTTGCTGGGCATTTGTCATTGGGAATAATAGTAAGAACTCTTCGCCACCATAACGAGCAACTAAGTCACCACTACGAGCAGCAATAGAAGAAATAGCAACTGCGATTTCTTTTAAACATTCATCACCTTTTATATGCCCTAGTGTGTCATTGTATGCTTTAAAATAGTCGATATCGACCATCATAATGGTGAGTGGTGTTTCATGGCGTAATGCACGTCGCCATTCATTATCAAGAGTCTCATCCAGATAACGTCGATTGGCTAAACCTGTAAGTGCATCTTGCTGCGAAAGTAAAGAGAGTTGTTGTGCTTGTTGCATAAGCTCAATACGGTTCAGCTCGATCATACAGTTTTGTAAATAGTTTTCACGGTGCTGACGGTCAGTTGCATAGGCGAGAGTCATTCCTAAAAAACTACTGAAGGTGTAAGTACGGTTCAGAAAAGTCCAGTCGATTACTCCATTTAAGTAGTTACTTACTAAAATTCCAGCTAGCCCTCCTATCCAACCAGCAAATATGGCGGTATAGAAACGCATACCAACAGCACCATAAATAATGACGATCGCATACATCATCGCTGCATGAAAAAGAACATTTTCTTGTCCATTTTCAATAACGTTAATTAAAATAAAAGTAATTGCTACCGCTAAAGCTGAGCCAATTCCTACATAATAATCAAAATACTGATTTAATTTTTTAATAAACGATAAAATCCAAGCAATAAAAATAATTACACCGACCCAAGAATAATAACTAAACCAGGGTAAAACTTGTTCAGTTGGTAAAACTTGATATATACCAAAGCTTAAAAATATATATAATATTAGAATAATAGGCGCTCTATAGCGGAACTCATAGGCAGCACCGTTTTGGTATTGAAAACGATAAATCGTTTCAAGCTGCTTTGGAAACCATACGAAATTTAAACCTCGCGTGGTTAATAAATCTATTTGTTCCTGTCCCAATATATTGGAACCCTGCAACTTCATAATTAATGCTCTCTATATTGGAAGTTGTCATAAAATGAGACTTATTTTAAGTAAAGTTCCATCTAAAAATATTGATTATATAATGTGTGGTTTATTGAAAATAATAATACAGATTTTTTAAAAAAGTAATGATTTTTATCTATGTTAAATGTGATAAAAATCACGACATTTCAATGATTAGCCTAATAATTATCTAAAGTTCTCCAATCCATCGAAAAAAGTTACAAATGGTCGATTAACGATTGTATCTTTATCATTTTCGGATAGACTTATAGCGTGAAATACAGATGATTGCTGTCATATAAATAGGAAAATTAGCAATGACTGCTCTAAATCAATATGGAATGAATTTAGAAATTACACCGCATAATGAATGGTCACAACGGTTCTGGGACGACCTGTTACCAGCCAAAGAACGGGTGAGTAAACATCCGTTCTTTACGGAAATGGCCAATGGGGGATTGAGCCTAGATAGTTTCCGTTATGCTCTACTTAATTTTTATCCATTAGTCGCCCATTTCCCGTCCTATATGGCTGGAGCACTGGGGAAAGCGACTGGATTTTCTGAACCGGGAGTTACTGAAGCGCGAGATTGGTTAATTCAAAATATTAAGGTAGAAGAGCGACACTTAAAATGGTATCGCGATTGGGCTGGAGGTTTTGGCTTAACAGTTGAAGAACTTGATCATGTACGACCACCAGCTGCTATGAATGCTGTAAACCATTTTCTATGGAATATGAGTCATCGAGGCAATTTAGCAGAATGTCTGGCGGCAACAAATTTGGCGATTGAATGGGCAACCGGAGATTGGTCAATTCAGGTGTATAAAGGGATTCATACTTATACAGATCATCCTGAAGTTACGATTGATAAACGTTCTTTAGCTTGGTTACGCGCGCATGCACATTACGATGATCTTCATCCATATGAAGCTATGGAGTTGATTAAGCGCTTATGTAATGAGCGTCCTGACTGGCAGCAAAAAGCATTTCATGCTGCAGAAGAAGGGCTGCGGTATTATGAATTAGCTTTGGACGACTGCTATAGGGTACAGCTTCAAGCCTCTGCTTGATCTAGCCTTAAAAAGGGAGAATATCATGGATATTCTCCCTTTTATTTTATTCGAGCAACTTTAAGAGTTTAGTTCGATAAGGTGTTTCTTCGGGTAATAATTCAAGTAAACGTTCAACAGCATCTACACGGTCTGGTACACGACTGACTACTCGCAATAATTGATCAATATCTTCAATTTGATAAATCACATGACTCAAACGAGCATCAAAACAATCTCTCCATGCGCATAAAAAAGGACTTTCTGATTTAGCTAAGAAACTCCCTCTATAGAGTGTAAGCGTAGTTGATGTAAAACCAAGGTTTAAGGCTTGTTCGGCCATTAAAAAATCACATTGAATTTCGCAGTTAAGTCTATATGGTCGTGACTCGATAACGTCGGGTATTAAGTTTCTGAGTTGAGAAAGTTCTGCTTTTAAGGTGGTGGTACTTACTGGTCGATCGCCATATAAAGCATAGTGAAGTTCTTCAAGATTAATCCCTTCGGGACAAAGGGTTAGAATGCACAGAATCTCAATTTGACGTTGAGTCAATGTAAGGCTGTGTTGGTTATATTGAACTTTAGGAGTACCAAAGGCCTTAATATATAAAATATTTTTTTGATGAAGCTGAATTGCTTGCTTCACAATATCAGCGCATCTTTCAACAGCTAAAAGCCCCAGAGAATTATGTTTTTGATATTTGGTTGATAAGTTCATAATACCATAAAACTGGCCTGTATTTGCATCGGTGATCGGGGCTGCATAACATACCCAGTCTCTAACACTATTCATCTGGTTTTCATGTGAATAAACACAGCTTGCAGAATGTGTATTTAGGGCAAGACCAATTGCATTTTGACCAACCGCTTGGGTTGACCATTGTCCACCTTCAACAAAATGGACTTGTTCGGCAGATGAACGCATAGGTGTACTACTCCATGTCCACAGTAGTGTGCCATGAGGGTCAGTCACCCCAATGGCCATATCTGCATCTTCAGCAATGTGCATCAAATTTCTATGACACTCTTGGATTGAACGACCAAATAATGAATGTTCCCATTCCTCACCCAGATCAAATAAAGGCGCTGCTTCAAGGTCAAGTGATGGTTTTTTTCCTAATTGTTTAGAATGAGATGAGGTTTCCGGCCGAAATAAGGACGGAGTAGTGTCTATTAAAGGCGATGATAATTGTTCTGACATATCCATATCGAAATTCCTTTATCATTGAAATGGCGTATCCGTAGCCGCTCAACAGTTATAACTTTCTTATTGTGACTATTTCCTAATTATCTCCTTACCTTAAATAATTTTATAAGTCTTGACCATTATCCTATTGGATAAGTTTTGTTAATTGTTTACCCATTAAGATAAGACATCTTGTCGGCTGAAAGGCTTTGGCACTTCTTCTCCGAAATATTGTCGATCAGCAAAATAGCTAGAACGAACCATAGGTGCACTCCAAATATTTTTAAAACCTAATCGCTTACCGTGTCGGGTATATCGTTCAAATTCTTGTAAATTTACAAACCGATGAATAGGCGCATGTGATTTTGAAGGCTGAAGATATTGACCAATCGTGATAAGATCGACTTGATAGTCTTTTAAATCATTGAGTAGGGCAAGTACTTCGGCTTCAATTTCTCCTAATCCAACCATCAGGCCAGACTTGGTTTTGATATCGGGACAATATGCTTTAAAGCGTTTAAGTAACTCTAGTGAATGTTGATAATCTGAACCGGGGCGCATCGCTTTATATAAACGAGGAACCGTCTCAATATTATGATTAAACACATCTGGAGGAGATAAGCTCAAAGTCGAAAGAGCTGTCTCTAAACGACCGCGAAAATCTGGTACTAAAATCTCAATCAATGTTTCTGGACAACGTTTCCTAATTTCTTCAATACACTTTACAAAATGTGCAGCGCCGCCATCATGTAGATCGTCGCGGTCTACTGAGGTAATCACGACATACTTTAAGTTTAGATTTGCGACTGTTTCTGCCAAATGCTTAGGTTCATCTTCATCTAGCGGTTTTGGACGACCATGAGCGACATCACAAAAAGGGCAACGTCTTGTACAAATATCTCCCATAATCATAAATGTTGCCGTACCACCACCAAAACATTCAGGTAGATTTGGACATGCGGCCTCTTCGCAAACACTATGTAGCTTTTGTTGGCGTAATAAATTTTTGATACGTTGAATTTCTTCGAAATCATTTATTTTTGCTCGAATCCAGTCAGGTTTAGTCGGTAACTTTTCTGTAGGTAAAATTTTAATCGGAATGCGAGCAACTTTATCCGCTCCTCTTAATTTAATACCTGTCTCTATTTGCCTTTTTAAGTCCATATATAAAATTCCATTTTATATTAAATAAATTTGCAACTAGACTAGTTATAATAAAAAACCTTATTTCTATAAATAAGAAATAAAGAATTTATTAATGCGTATAGTGCACAGCAAATATTATAAATTAATAAAGGTTGGTTAAAGGTTTGTTTTGCAAGTGTGTGAAATGAATTAAAATTTTTTAATTTTATTTTTGCGGTGTAAGCTTGTGATAAATAAAAATTAATAGCTAAAAAACTTATTTAAAACTTTTTAGTCTAATAGCATATTAAATTAAATTGAGCTTTATTATTTATAGCGAAATATATAACACTCGCTGAAACTTGGTTGATTTTTAATAATCAAGATAATAAAGGAAAAGGATATGCAATTAACGGAAGAGCAATTACTCGCAGCATATAAACGCATGCGTGATATTCGTGAATTTGAGGATCGACTTCATGAAGAAAATACCAATGGTGATATTCCAGGCTTTATTCACTTATATAGCGGAGAAGAAGCTGTAGCAGTCGGGATTTGCGAAAACTTAACCGACAAAGACTATATCACTTCAACACACCGTGGACATGGACACTGTATTGCAAAAGGCTGTGATATTCACGCCATGATGCTGGAAATTTTCGGTAAAGATGACGGGCTATGCCGTGGAAAAGGCGGTTCTATGCATATTGCCGATTTAGATAAAGGTATGCTCGGTGCCAACGGAATTGTGGGTGGTGGACCTCCTTTAGCTATTGGTGCGGCGTTGACAGCGAAAACCTTAAAGACTGGTGGTGTCGGACTGTCTTTTACAGGTGACGGCGGTTCAAACCAAGGTCTTACTTTTGAAGCAATGAACATGGCGGTTGTTCTTAAACTTCCAGTCATTTTCGTATTCGAAAATAACGGTTTTGGTGAAGGTACTGGTCATGATTACGCAGTAGGAAGCAAAGACATTGCTGGTCGTGCAGCAGGTTTTGGTTTACCTGCGGTTAAAGTTGATGGTACCGATTTCTTTGCGGTCTATGAAGCCGCTCAAACTGCCATTGAACGTGCACGCCGTGGTGAAGGTCCGAGCGTGATTGAAACCATTACAAACCGTTTTTATGGCCACTTCGAAGGTGACCCTGGCTTGATTCGTTCTAAAGAAGAAGTCGAGTTCATCAAAGAAAATAAAGATCCTTTGAAAATTTTCCGTGAGAAAGTCAAAGGCAAAATTGATGAAGCCAAACTAGACGAGATTGATGCAGCTTCTAAGGCAAATGTTGATGATGCCGTTGCTAAAGCTCGTGCTGCGGCATACCCACAACCAGAACAACTCCTTACTGACGTCTATGTCTCTTACTAAAGGAATAGTAAAGATGCCAAATAAAAGTTTTCGTAATGCAATTAAAGAAGCCATTGAATCAGAAATGCGCCGTGATCCAACCGTATTTGTTGTTGGTGAAGATGTTCGTGGTGGGCACGGCGGTAAAAATACCGAAGATAACGAGCTTGAAGGTTTCGGTGGGGTACTTGGTGTAACCAAAGGCTTATGGACAGAATTTGGTTCGGAACGTGTTATTGATACCCCAATTACCGAGTCTGCAATTATCGGTATGGCTGCTGGGGCTGCTGCAACAGGTTTACGTCCTGTTGCCGATTTAATGTTTATGGATTTCTATGGCGTGTGTCATGACATGCTCTATAACCAAGCCGCTAAATTCCGTTATATGTTCGGAGGGAAAGCAAAAGCGCCAATGGTTGTACGTGGCATGATTGGCGCAGGTTTTTCTGCGGCAGCTCAGCATTCTCAGTCACCATATAACGTATTTGCCGCGGTTCCGGGCTTAAAAGTTGTGGTTCCATCTAGCCCATATGATGTGAAAGGGCTATTAATTCAGGCTATTCGAGATGACGACCCTGTAGTGTTCTGTGAACATAAAATGCTTTATGACATTAAAGGTGAAGTTCCAGATGATGCCTATACCATTCCTTTTGGTGTAGCAAATTACACCCGTGAAGGGACAGACGTGACCATTATTGCTTTAGGTTTGATGGTACACCGTGCCAATGAAGTAGCAGATAAACTAGCAAAAGATGGTATTTCAGTTGAAGTGGTCGACCCTCGAACAATTTCACCTCTGGATGAAGAAGGAATTTTAGAGTCTGTTGCATCAACTGGGCGTGTGGTTATTGTGGATGAATCAGCGGCACGCTGTGGCTTTGGTCATGATGTTGCTGCCCTGATCGCGCAAAAAGGTTTCCACTATTTGAAAGCACCTGTTGAACTCGTAACGCCACCACATACGCCTGTTCCATTCTCTCCAGTTTTAGAAAAAGAATGGATTCCAAGTGTAGAGCGTATTGAGCAAGCTGTGCGAAAAACATTGGAGGCTTAGGATGAGCGAAATTAAAACGCTGGAGATCCCGAAATGGGGATTATCCATGGAAGAAGGCACGATCGCCCAATGGTTGATTAAAGAGGGTGATAGCTTTAATAAGGGCGATGAAATTTGTGAAATTGAAACCACAAAAATCGTCAATGTGTTAGAAGCGCCTTTTGCTGGAACGCTCCGTAAAATTTTAGCGAAAGATAGTGATACTTTACCTGTTGGTGGTCTTATTGCCGTATGTGCTGATAGTGAAGTTTCTGATGCAGAAATTGAAAAGTTTATCGCATCACTAGGTGGTTCAGCAGCTCAAGCACCCGAAGCACCTTCGGAGCAAAGTAAAGCGGAAACATCTGCACCTGTTGCTGAAAAAACAGCACAACCACAGACTGCAGCAGCTAGTGCTTCAGCTCCTGCAAAGGTAGCGAAAGATGACTACGCTGTACCAGAGTCATTACAAGGCTATCAAACATCTAATGAGTTGTTTGCAACGCCGCATGCCTTGAAGCTTGCAGAAAAACACAATGTAAACTTGGCAAAAGTCACAGGTTCTGGTCGTGAAGGCCGCATTAGTGTTCAGGACATCCAAAAAGCTGTGCAAGCTGCTGGTGGTCAATGGTCTGATATTAAGCAGCAAACTCAAGCTAAAGTGGTTAAATCTACAGCCGATGATAGCCAAGTTTTAGCGACACCTGTGGCACGTCGTTTAGCAAAGCAGTGGGGTATTAACCTAAATGACTGCCGTGTTTCAGGTACTCGTGGCCGTGTCTGTAAAGAAGATGTTGAGGCAGTTTACTATCGTAATAACCCAGTGTCGGTAAATGAACAACCTGTGCAATGTGCAGCTCAACCACAATCAACCATTACGACGGTGGCGATGAATGGGATGCGTAAAGCGATTGCTTCACGCTTACAGACTGCAAAACGTAACGCACCGCATTTCCGTTTAGTGGTCGATCTCAATGTAGAAGCTTTGCAAAAACTACGTAAGCAGATTAATGAGACTGTTCCACAAGTCAAACTTTCTATTAATGACATGCTAATTAAGGCAGCTGCCGCCGCGCTGATTAAAGTACCTGAGGTGAATGTTCAATTTGATGAGGCGACTCAATCAATTTTACAGTTCTCTCAAGCGGATATTTCGGTGGCCGTAGCGATTCCAAACGGTTTAATTACACCCATTGTAAAAGCAGCAAATCAGAAGTCTTTAGCACAAATTTCCGATGACATGCGTGATTTGGCAACGCGTGCTAAGACTGGCAAGTTACAACCTGACGAGTTTCAGGGAGGCAGCTTTAGCATTTCAAATTTAGGAATGTTAGGCATTAAACAGTTCGATGCCATTATTAACCCGCCGCAAGGTGCAATTATGGCATTAGGTGCTTCGGAATCTCGCGCTGTTGTCGAAAATGGCAATGTAGTGGTTCGTGAGATTGTCACAGCGACGTTGTCATGCGATCACCGAGTTATTGATGGCGCAGTTGGGGCAAAATTCTTGGCCAGCTTTAAGCAGTTTGTTGAAAACCCTGCTTTAATTTTGGTGTAGGAGAACCCGCATGTCAGAAGCTCAATTTGATTTAATTGTGATTGGCGCGGGACCGGGTGGGTATGTGGCTGCAATTCGTGCAGCCCAGCTCGGGTTAAAAACCGCAATTGTAGAAGAGCGACATTTAGGCGGAATTTGTCTAAATTGGGGCTGTATTCCAACCAAAGCTTTGCTTGCAGGGGCAGAGCTCGCAACCCAGTTTAAACATGCCGGACAGTTTGGTTTTCAGGTATCGCAACTCGATTTTGATATTCAAAAGCTTGTGCAACATAGCCGACAAGTGTCAGCTCAATTAGTACAAGGCATCGATTACTTACTGAAAAAGAATCAGGTGACGGTTTTTAATGGTCGTGCTCAGCTTACGGCAAAAGAAAAACTTGAAGTGACAGATGCTCAAGGTAATAGTCAGGCTTTGAGTGCACCACATATCATTTTGGCAACTGGAGCTAAAGCTCGACATGTTCCTCAACTTCCTGTCGATGGAACATATGTCTGGAGCTATAAAGAAGCGCTTGTTCCAGAGCAGTTACCAAAAAGTTTGCTGGTTGTAGGTTCTGGTGCAATTGGTAGCGAGTTTGCTAGCCTTTATCAAGACTTGGGTTGTCAGGTGACATTAATTGATTTAGCCAAGCAGATTTTACCAACTGAAGATGCGGAAGTTGCTCAATTTGTTAGAAAACAATTTGAACAAAAAGGTATGAAAGTCATAACCGATGCTGTCGTTCAAAGTATTCAAATTGAAAATGAGCAAGTCCACTGTGTGGTTGAAACGGCAAATGATGTTCAAACGCTTGTTTTTGACCGCGTGCTTTCGGCAATTGGTGTACAGCCGAATACCACAGGGCTAGGACTAGAACGTTTAGGTGTAGAACTCAATCCACAAGGTTTTGTGGCAATTGATGACTATTGTAAAACCAACGTAGCAGGGCTTTATGCCATTGGTGATGTTGCTGGAGCGCCTTGTCTCGCTCATAAAGCAAGCCATGAAGCCATGATATGTGTCGAGAAAATCGCTGGTGTGGCAAACGTCCATTCACTCGACCGTAGCCAGATACCCGGTTGTATTTTTACACATCCACAAGTGGCAAGTATTGGTTTAACGGAAAATGCAGCAAAAGCTAAGAATCTACCTATACGTATTGGTAAGTTTTCTTTAACTGCAAATGGTAAAGCTTTAGCAATTGGAGATGCGTCAGGTTTCGTTAAAACGGTGGTACATGCAGAAACGGGTGAGTTACTTGGTGCACATATGGTGGGTCATGAAGTGACCGAACATATCCAAGGATTTGCCATTGCGAAATATCTAGAAGCAACTGATGAAAGTTTAGCTCAAGTGATTTTCCCGCATCCAACATTATCAGAAGCCATGCATGAATCCATTTTGGCTTCAATGCAACGAGCGATTCATATGTAGAAATTCTACATTTACAGGAGTTGAACATGGTTAAGGGATTAAAAAATAAAGTCGCTTTAGTGACTGGGGCAGCCCAAGGCATTGGCCGTGGGATTGCCCTGCGCTTGGCACAAGAAGGGGCACATATTGCATTAGTTGATATGAAACAAGATCGACTGAACGATGTGCAGCAGGAAATTCAAGCTCTAGGTGTAAATGCGAGCACATTTATTGCTGATGTCAGTGACCGCGAGCAAGTGTATGCTGCTATAAATCATGCTGAGCAGACACTTGGTGGGTTTGATGTCATGATTAATAATGCTGGAATTGCACAAGTTCAAGCGATTGCTGATATCACACCTGATGAATTCCAAAAAATTGTTGATATTAATATTGGTGGAGTACTGTGGGGAATACAGGCTGCTGCTGCAAAATTTAAACAACGCGAACATAAAGGTAAAATCATTAATGCTTGCTCAATTGCAGGCCATGATGGATTTGCTTTACTCGGTATTTACTCGGCAACCAAATTTGCGGTACGAGCACTTACCCAAGCTGCGGCAAAAGAATATGCCAGTCACGGTATTACGGTAAATGGATATTGCCCCGGAATTGTCGGAACTGACATGTGGGTTGAAATTGATAAACGTTTTGCTGAAATTACCGGTGCTGCAATTGGTGAAACTTATAAAAAGTATGTGGAAGGTATTGCTTTAGGTAGAGCCCAAACACCAGACGATGTAGCCGCATTAGTTGCTTTTCTGGCAAGTGAAGATTCGGACTATATTACGGGTCAATCCATTTTAACGGACGGCGGCATTGTCTATCGCTAAAACAACATCCTGATTTGAGGGAGATAATAATGAAAGCAGCACGTTTTTACGACAGAGGCGATATTCGTATTGAAGATATCCCTGAACCAGAAGTCACTCCCGGCACTGTAGGCATTAAGGTAGCTTGGTGTGGAATCTGTGGTACAGATTTGCACGAATTTATGGAAGGACCAATTTTTATTCCACCTTGTGGACATCCGCATCCTATTTCAGGTGAATCTGCACCGATTACCATGGGACATGAATTTTCAGGTGTAGTCTATGCCGTAGGTGAAGGTGTTGATGATATTGAAATTGGCCAGCATGTAGTCGTAGAGCCTTATATTGTGGCAGATGATGTACCGACTGGACCGGGCGATAATTATCATCTTTCCAAAAATATGAACTTTATTGGTTTAGGTGGTCGTGGTGGTGGTTTATCGGAAAAAATTGCGGTTAAACGCCGTTGGGTGCATCCAATTTCTAATAAAATTCCACTGGATCAGGCAGCCTTAATTGAACCGTTATCGGTGGGTCATCATGCTTTCGTACGTAGTGGTGCAAAGGCTGGTGATATTGCACTGGTTGGCGGTGCGGGGCCAATTGGTTTGTTGCTTTCGGCAATTTTAAAAGCGAAAGGGCTTAAGGTCATAATTACCGAGTTAAGTGCCAAACGTAAAGAAAAAGCCAAAGAGTCGGGTGTTGCAGATTATATTTTAGACCCGTCAGAAGTTGATGTTGTTTCTGAGGTCATGAAAATTACTAATGACGATGGTGTTGATGTTGCGTTTGAATGTAGTAGCGTTAACAAGGTGTTAGATACTTTGGTCGCGGCAGTGAAACCAACAGGCGTTATAGTTATTGTTTCGATTTGGAGCCACCCAGCATCAATTAATGTGCACAGTGTTGTAATGAAAGAGCTCGATGTAAGAGGTACAATTGCCTACGTAAATGACCATCAAGAAACCATTAAACTGGTCGAAGAAGGTAAAATAAATCTGGAACCTTTTATTACCCAGCGCATTCAACTTGATGATTTGATTTCACAAGGTTTTGAAACCTTAATTCATAACAATGAATCAGCCGTTAAGATTATTGTACATCCATAAATAGACACTTAAGCCTATAAAAAAGAGCGATGATTCGCTCTTTTTTATTAAAGTAAATTGTTGTCTTGGGCTTCAATAATGGGTGGTAATGGCTGTCCTAAAGAGCTTAGAGATTCTCGCTCAATCAAACGCACAATAGAGTCGAGCGGTAAATCATTTTCTTGCAAACCGAAAGGTTCTTCAATTTGAGCGCTTAAGGCATCTAAACCTAAAAACATATAAGCGATTAAACCCACAATCAGCGGTGTCCAAATACCTAAAGCTGCTTCAAGGCTAAACGGTAATATAAAACAGAAACAGTAAACGGCGCGGTGTAAAAGTACTGAATATGAATAGGGTAAAGGTGTACCAGCAATACGGTCACAACCTGCTTGGATATTGCCTAGCTCAACAATATGTCGATTTAAGGTGCTATAGATAATGTCACTAATTTCGCCGTCTTTTAGTATTTTAACTAAATCTTTTTGAATATTTTCGAGTACAAATTGCGGTGCATTAATATGCTCATTTAAATAATTAAGTGAAGAATTATTTAAATAGGCATGTTCAAGAAATTTTGTGGGTTCGACTGTTTGTTGACGCAGTCGATCACGCAATAAATTACTAAAAATTAAGACCTGATGAATTAAATGTTCACGTTGTTCATTAGATAAAACATGGCTGTCTCTAACAATATGTCTGGCATTGGCAATTAAAGCACCCCACAGTTTGCGGCCTTCCCACCATCGGTCATAACACGCATTATTTCGAAAACCCGTACAAATCGAAAGAATCACGCCAAAGATGGTAAATCCGATCGCGGGTACGGTAGGGATTTGAATCCAATGATAATAAGAGAACCAGACTACACAGGCTGAAATAAGGACAACAAAACTCAGTGCTGGCAAGACCTTCGGTAAAATTGTTCCTTTCCAAGCAAATAATAATTTAAATACATTGCTTTTATCACGGACAATCATATAAAGCCTTTGAACTAACGAACCTAATCAAGTGCAATATGATACGCCTTAGACGAGCCAAATACCTAACTAAAGCTTATGCTTTTGTCTGTATCGCCAAAGTGTGGTGCGGCTAATTCCAAAAATATTCGCGACCATATTCAAGTTATGGTTATATTTTTCTAAAGCTGCTTGTACATTTTCTGGACTAAGCTCTGTATTTGTCTCGGGTAATTTAACGTAATCCTCTGCATTTAATAGTTCATTTGGTAAGTCTTCGACTTCAATTTCATCTTTACCATTCGCCATAGTTAACGCATAAAGCAGGGTGTTTTTTAACTCACGAACATTTCCTGGCCAGTCATAGTTTAATAAAACTTGCATGGCTTTTTGATTAACATGGCGAGGCATCGTGTCGAGTTGAGTGGAGCTCTCTTTTAAAATCTGATCGACAATAAGAGGAATATCGACTTTTCTCTCTCTGAGTGGTGGTATAAAAATTGGAATTACGCGTAGACGGTAGAGTAGATCATGGCGGAAACGCCCAGCCTTAGCCTCTTCGCGTAAAGCTTTATGTGTTGCTGTAATAATTCGGACATTGGCCTGAATCGGTTTTTCACCACCCACAGGGGTAAATTCACCTGTTTCTAACACCCGTAATAATTTAGCCTGAAGCTCTAAAGGAATCTCGGCAATTTCATCTAGAAACAGCGTTCCGCCTGCGGCACGTTCAAACACACCTTTATGGTCGCGAATTGCTCCTGTAAAAGCACCTTTCACATGCCCAAAGAGTTCACTTTCTAAAATATTGGCATTAAGAGCGGCACAGTTAATTGCCACAAAAATCTTATTTTTACGCTGGCTATAATCATGAATTGCTTGTGCCACCAGTTCTTTACCACTACCAGATTCGCCGCGGACGAGCACTGGAAACTCAGTAATTGCCACTCTTTGAATAATTGAAAACATGCGAGTCATTTCTGGTGAACAACTATTGAAAACTTTAGCCAAGTCTTGCAATTGTTCTGTTAGCTCTACTTGATCGGCAATATCATTCTCTATGCTAACGGGCTGTAGAATATGCAATTTCCCGATAATGCGATGCTCTGCGATGTAAATATCATTTTCCTGATAGATGAATCGCTTTCTCATTTTAGGAGTATTGATTTCAAGATACTGATTATGATGGTCTTGAGTAAGTGCTGCCATGCTCTCTACAGAAATATCATCTGTATTAAATTTATAGTGAATTGCTTGAGTCGTTGTGTCTGCTAAAAACAGACTCGCATTTGGGAATAAAGCTTTTAATTGCTCAAATAAAATAAAAAAATCTTGTTCTGACTCAAAATTTAGCTTTGCCATTTTATACGTTTCACAATCGTTTCATTGAAACATACTTGAGTTTCAAAGGAACATCAAGCTGAGTTTGTTTTCTAACTTTAATTTTACTTATTATTTTAAGCATTTGATTTTTATATTTATTATTTAATTTTAAATAATTGGCATCTTATTTGCAAAATATAGGAAAGAAATAAATTATTGGGGTATAAATCATGTTCTTTAAGCAGTTTTTTGAGCAGGAAAGTTCGACTTATACATATATGCTTGGGTGTGAAGAAACACGAGAGGCTGTTTTAATTGACCCAGTCGCATCAGATATAGAGATTTATACAAAAGAATTAGAGCAGCATCAATTTACGCTCATCTATACCTTAGATACGCATGTTCATGCAGATCATATTACGGCTGCGAATTTGCTTCGTGAACGTTTCCATTGCAAATCGGTTTTACACCGTAATTCAGATGTAAATTGCGGAGATATTTTAATTACAGATGGTTGCATGCTTAAAGTCGGCAACCTCAGTATTGAAGCACGTTATACACCAGGTCATACCAATGCTTGTACGAGTTATTTGGTTGAAAACATGGTTTTCACTGGTGATGCATTATTAATTGATGGATGCGGTCGAACTGACTTCCAGCAAGGTAATGCAGGGACACTTTTTGACAGTATTCATAGACAGCTTTTCAGCTTACCTGATGAGACTATTGTGTATCCGGGACACGACTATAAGGGTCGTTTGTCTTCAACAATTGGTTATGAGCGTTTAAAAAATTCACGTTTAGGTCAGAATCGCTCACGAGAAGATTTTATCAAATTGATGAATAATTTAAATCTGCCATATCCAAAACAAATCGATAAAGCACTACCTGCCAATCAGGCCTGTGGTTCAACTTCACAATCATAAGGTGGCGATATGGAACTTAAACGAGTTAATCAAGAATTTTATGTTGCTGACCAGATTACTGCCGAGGATGTCTTAAAAATTGCAGACCAAGGAATAAAAACTTTGATATGTAACCGTCCAGATGGAGAAGGTGCAGACCAACCCAATGTGATTGAAATTGAAGAAGCAGCTCAACAATATGGTCTAAACGTAATTTATCAGCCTGTGACCAGCGGCAAAATTACCGACCAACAAGTTACCGGGTTTAAGCAGCTTTATCAGAATGCTCAGAAACCTGTTTTAGCGTATTGCCGTTCTGGTATGCGTGCAATCAGTTTGTGGGCTTTGGCTGAAGTTGCTCCACAAGATGCAGCGCTGTTAGTTGAGTCGGGTAATAAGCTTGGGTTTAACTTAAAAGGCTTGGTGCCACGTATTTTAAAACGTGATCATGAACCAGCCACAATTCCTTGTTATAGCGTTGTGATTGTTGGCGCTGGGGCAGCAGGAATTTCTGTAGCGTCGAGTCTTTTATGTCGTGAACCTCATTTAGATATTGTCATTATTGATCCGGCAGATACACATTATTATCAACCGGGTTGGACTATGGTCGGTGGTGGTATTTTTAAACCACAAGTAACCGCACGCTCAATGGCAAGTGTGATTCCTTCAAAAGTAAAATGGATGAAAGCCGCCGTTGCTGGATTTGACCCTGAGCATAATCAGGTCATTTTGGAAGGATGCCAACCCATTCAATATAAAGCCTTAGTCGTCTGTCCTGGTTTAAAACTAAATTGGCATGGCATTGAAGGTTTAGTCGAAACCTTAGGGAAAAATGGGGTGACGTCTAACTATCGTTATGATTTAGCGCCGTATACATGGGAATTGGTGCAACGGCTAAACGGTGGAAAGGCAATCTTTACCCAGCCACCTATGCCGATTAAGTGTGCCGGTGCTCCTCAAAAAGCAATGTACCTTTCAGCCGACTATTGGTTAAAGCAAGGCAAACTTAAAAATATCTCTATCCATTTTTATAACACCGGCGGTGTTTTATTTGGGGTAAAGGAATATGTACCTGCACTAATGCAATACGTTGAAAAATATGGCACTGAACTTCATTTTAACCATCAACTTGTCAAAGTAGACGGGCCTGCAAAGAAAGCATGGTTCAAAGTGGTGAATGATGAAAATGCAGCATTGGTCGAAACAGATTTCGATATGTTGCATGTTGTTCCACCGCAACAAGCGCCTGATTTTATTCGTGCAAGTACTCTTACTGATGAAGCCGGCTGGGTGAGTGTGAATCCTCAGACCCTACAACACACACAGCACGCCAATATTTTTGCTTTAGGTGATGTGATGAATGCGCCTAATGCCAAAACTGCTGCTGCGGCACGGGCACAAGCTCCGATCGTTGCGGTTAATGTTATAGCCCAGCTCAAAGGTGAGCAAAACTTCTGCGAGTACAACGGCTATGGCTCATGTCCACTTACGGTAGAACGAGGAAAAATCATTCTGGCTGAGTTTGGCTACGGCGGCAAATTACTTCCAAGTTTTCCAAAATGGGTGATTGATGGACAAAAACCATCTCGTTTGGCATGGCTACTTAAAGAGCAAATTTTACCGCCGATTTACTGGCAAGGCATGCTCAAGGGCCGCGAGTGGATGGTCAAACCTGAGCGAGGATAAACAAAGCAACGCTTTACCCTGAGAAGCGACTAAAGCTTCGCAAGAAGACGAGATCAACTCACTCATTAACCAGCAGTCTACTGCAAACGATGTATATGCAATTTTAGGCTTTTAATATGTTATTACTTGTCGTTGAAGGCATTGTGATTGGCTTTTTACTTGGTCTTACTGGTGCGGGTGGTGGCATTCTTGCTGTACCCGCGCTTATGACCAGTCAAGGCTGGAGCGTGGCGCAAGCTGCGCCAATTGGGTTATTGGCGGTTGCGCTATCTACTCTCATAGGAACCATTGAAGGCTTATTTAAAAAGATTGTTCGTTATCGTGCTGCGATCTGGATTGCCTTAATTGGTGCTCCTATGGCACATATCGGCATTTTAATAGCTAACACGATTTCACCTATTTGGCTCATGTTAATGTTTAGCTTGGTCATGTTTACAGTGGGCTATCGACTTATCAGTAACCGAGTATCGGATTTTCATAACCCGCCGTGTCAGGTCAACCCAAGTACGGGACGCTTTATCTGGAATTTTAAAACTGGTGGTGTGCTTGCAAGCATCGGGATTATTGCGGGGCTTTTAACTGGGATGCTTGGTGTGGGTGGCGGCTTTGTAATTGTGCCAGCGCTTAGAAAAGTCACAAATTTGGATATGCATAGCATTGTTGCAACCTCACTTATGATTATTTTCCTTATTAGTGGTATGAGTATTGTGATGCATATTGCAGAGGGCTTTCACTATCCAGTAGCAATCACTAGTGCGTTTGCACTCGCATGTGCATTCGGTATGTTATTAGGACGCCGAGCTATTCGGTTTATTCCGTCTGCAATTGTACAAAAGGTCTTTGCTTTAATGGTTTTTGCTGTCGCAATTTATATGGTTATTAAGATTGTTAATCTAACAAATATCTGAGCGATATAGTATTTTAACCTTCTCTATAAGTAGCAATTTTTCCAAGATGAGATATTAAAATTATCTTTGGAAAATTGATTTAAACCATTTAAATTTTTGAGAAAGTGAAATGAAGCGAATTAACGTGGCAATTTGTGGGTTTGGACGGATTGGGCAACAAATTGCAGAGCTTCTTTTAAATCGATCGACATACTATAAACAAAAATATCAAATTGATGCCCGTTTAGTGGGTGTTTGTAACTCATCATCAGGCTTAATTGACCAAGAAGGTTTACAAGCTGCCAAGTGGCTAGATAAAACACAATATCAAGCAGGCTTAACTGAGCAAAAGTTTTTAGAACAGGTTCAACCAGATGTCATTATTGAAACTGGACCAAGTGATTATGTTACCGGTGGGAAAGGCCTATTTTATTTAAATTATGCTTTAACACATAGTATGAATGCGATTGCGGTATCTAAAGGTGCGTTAGTCGTAGAAGGCAAAAAATTAATTAACTTGGCACATCAACACAAGAAAAAATTATTTTTTAGCGGTGCAACGGCTGCGGCCTTACCAACTGTTGATTTGTTTGAATATAACTTGGCTGGCTGCCAAATTTTAGAAATAGAAGGTGTGTTTACAGGCACCACGAATTTTATTTTGAATGATATGTTGCAACATGAATGTGCATTCGCAGAATCTCTTGAAAAAGCTCAAGCAAAAGGTATTGCAGAACCTGACAGCTCTTTCGATGTAGATGGATGGGATACTGCTGCCAAAATTACGATACTAGCCAATACTGTTTTGGGAGCTGATGTAAAAATTCAGGATATTCCAAGACAAGGAATTAGTCATGTTACGACTGAACATATTCGTGATTGGAAAAAAGAAAATGTAATTCCTCGTCTGGTCGGTTTTATTCATCTGAAAAATCAGCAAATTCAAACAGGTGTTGAGTTACGTTTAGTTCCGATAAATCATCCGTTTGCTCATTTGCAAGGTTCCAATAAATGCATTCGAGTGTTAACACAAGAAATGGGGGAATTTGTTGTCAGTGGAGGGGCATCTGCGCCATTAGCCACAGCAGCCGCGGCTTTAAAAGATTTTGAGTTGATGCTAAAAACGGGCTGCTAAAATTAATTATGATTTATAAAAAAAACAGGCTTTTATGCCTGCTTCTCACAATTTTTTTGACTGCTAAATAACTTCTTTCCAATTTCAAACTTACTAAACATTAAGTAGTTACCAAATAAGATAAGTAAAATTCCAAATACAGCATTTAAAGTCCACTCATATCCTTCAAAGAAAGTAGAAACTGTTAAAGCAACTAAAGGAAAGAGCAACGTGCTATAGGCTGCTTTGGCTGCGCCAATTCGTCCGACTAGAGAAAAATAAGCAGAGAATCCAATAACTGTACCAAATACAGCTAAGTATAGTACCGAGCTTAAAAATGGGAAATTCATCGGCGGCATTAAATCTTGTCCTGTAAATAAAGCCAGAATTAACATCACCAATGCGCCATACGTCATGGCATAACAGTTTGTTGAAAAGATATTTAGACCACGTTTTTGGTGTCTAACACTAATCATGTTCCCTAAAGAAAAACCGTAAGTGCCTATTGCACATAGCCCAATACCCATTAATAGCTGCGCATTAAACTGGCTATTAATCAGGTCATGCCAAAATAGTAAAACAATACCACTTAGGCCCAAAAGTGCAGCTGGCGCAAAGTTTGGGGAAGGTTTCTGCTTAAAAAAGATAAGCGCATTAATGGCATTAAAGAAAACAGCCATCGAAAAAATGACAGACTCTAAACCGCTATTTACATATTTAACCGCAGTATAAAAACAAATAAAGTTTAGGCCGAAAACACAGAGTCCTTGCAGCATACAAAACAAGTGATCTTTTAAAGCAATTCTCTGTAATTTTCCTGAAAATAGTAAAACCACCCAAAGTAATAAGGCTGAAATGGCAAAACGCCATAAAATTGCGACGACAGGTGTTGCATAATGGCTCTGAACGGCAATTCCAATCCATGTTGTTCCCCAAATTAACACCACCGCAACATAGAGTAAAATATTCATAACTTCATCCTCGATTACCAAGCTTAAGTATCTAGGAATGCTTCATTTTTCACGTATATATTCTTGTGTTGTACATGCAAGATCTTGCGTTTTTTATAGATATAAACTAGCTGAATTTTGTGGAATATGGTTAACTTAAGCTCAATGATATTCGTTTTAATTTTGCATGGCCTATCAAACTTTAGAACAGCTACAGCAATCTAAAGCCAAGCTTCACGAAACTGTGGTGCTTGATGAGAATATGCAACTTGCATTTTGGTCTAATCAGCAAGATCGTGTAAGTGTCTGTAGCGATCACCACACTTTAAGTCTCTATATTCAAGATGGCTATGAAAGCTATCAAAAAACCCCTGCAGGCTGGAAAAACGGCGGTGGGCCGGGGCGTTTTTGCTTATTGCCTGAGCATCAGGAGTCGACTTGGGATATACGTGGTGGGCTTAAATTCGTTCACTTATATTATACAGACCAACATTTGCGTGATGTTGCCGAAAAAATATGGGACAAAGAACCCAATCAAATTGAACTAAACGAAGTTGTTTTTAACGATGACGAAAAGATTCGGGCTCTTTATCAGTTCTTCTTGCTAGATTGTGATTGGAAAGATTCAGCAAACCATTTACAAATGAGTACCACTGCTAGTTTATTGTTAAATCATTTAATTCGAAGATATAGCAATGTTAAGTGGCAGCAGCCTGTCATTAAAGGAGGCCTCGCTCCTCATAAACTCAAATATATTCAAGACTGGATTGAAGATCATCTAGATCAGGCACTCACTTTGTCTGATTTGGCGAATGTTGTGAATTTAAGCGAATACCATTTTGCTCATATGTTTAAACAGTCCATGAATATGGCACCTCACCAATATGTCATGCAAAGACGCTTAACCAAGGCCAAAGGGTTAATTCAGTCATCTCAGCTTTCTTTGCAAGATATTGCCCTAGTATGTGGGTTTAGTTCAGCAAGTCATTTAAGTCATCGCTTTAAACAATTTTATGGCATGAGTCCTTCGCAGTTACGTTAAGTGTCTAATGTAATTGGTTTATCTTGAGCTGCATCAAACGCAGCTCTTGCCGCATCAATATCCGCAATATGCTGCTGAGCCCATTGGCCTAAAGCAATTACAGGTTCTGTAAGTGAATGGCCCAGCGGAGTTAGTTCATATTCAACATGCGGTGGCACTACAGGATAGACCGTACGTTTAACCAATCCATCTCTCTCTAAACCGCGTAAACATAAGGTGAGCATACGTTGTGATATTCCATTGATATTTCTCTTTATTTCAGAAAATCGATGAGGGCGTGATGCAAGTGTCATTACAATAAGAATGCTCCATTTTTCGCCAACTCTAGCCAATACTTGACTGACTCTTTGGCAATCTGAACTTTGGATATCGTGAGGTATGGTTACAGTCATATTACTTGGTTCCCTAAATGTGCCTTCTTGTGCATCAGAATAATAGTAGTAACATAATTAGTTCAAGTAACAATTTTATACTGTAGGTATAAACGATGAAACTACTTCAAATTGACACAAGTATTTTAGGTGAGCAGTCTGTTAGCCGCCAACTCACCTCATCTGTTATTGGAAAGCTCAGCGCAGCTTATCCTGATGCAGAAATTATTCATCACGATTTTGCTTTAGAACCAATTCCTCATTTGTCTGATGCTGAGTTTTTGGCATGGCAAGGTGTTGAACCTAATAATGAAACAGCGCAACAACGTGTTGCACGAAACACCCAATATTTGGATGAGTTCTTATCGTCAGATATCGTTGTAATTGGCGCACCTATGTATAACTTTAGCTTCCCATCACAGTTAAAAGCGTGGCTTGACCGTCTATCTGTTGCTGGTAAAACATTCCGTTACACGGAAAACGGTCCTCAAGGTTTAGTAGAGGGGAAACGTGTCATTATTGCTTCTTCGCGTGGTGGTGTGTATTCAGAAGGTTCACCAGCCGAAGCTTTAGACTATCAAGAAACTTATATCAAAGCGTTTTTCAATTTTATTGGGGTGACTGATATCACTTTTGTGCGCGCCGAAGGGATCGCTTTCGGACCAGAAGCACGTCAAGCTGCCTTAGATAATGCAGCAGCGCAAATTGCCCAGTTAGCGGGTTAAAAATATAAATAGCCGAACAGTAAAGGAACTGTTCGGCCTTATTGAGATTATGATTTTGAAAAATCAATTCAATCAGTAAATAACTAGAAGAAAGTGACAGCGAGTCCAACCAGTGCCGAAGCAAAAATAACATACAGCACGTTAATGTTAAATCGGAATAAAGCAATAAATGCAGCTACAGTAATGAGGGCCGCGACAATATCAAAATGGCCTGAAAAACCCTGTGGCCATAACACGTGATAACTAAAAAATAGTGCTAAATTTAAAATGACACCGACCACAGCTGCAGTAATGGCAGTAAGGGGTGCAGTAAATTTAATTTCGTTATGTGTAGACTCAATAATGGGCGCACCCGCAAAAATAAAGACAAATGAAAATAGAAAGGTAAACCAAGTCACAATAACAGCACCGAGTGCTCCAGCAAAAAATAAATGCTCAGAGCCAAGTAATGAATGATTAAAGCCTCCTAAAAAACCAACAAAGGCAACGACCATAATTAGTGGACCGGGTGTAGTTTCACCAAGTGCCAATCCATCAATCATTTGTGTAGGTGAAAGCCATCCAAAATGATTGACAGCCCCTTGATAGACATAAGGTAAAACCGCGTAAGCGCCCCCAAACGTAAGCAGCGCAGCTTTAGTGAAAAACCAAGCCATTTGGGTATAGGAATGATGCCATCCAAAATATGCGCCTAAAGCTAAAATTGGCAATAGCCATAAAGCGATTGCCACAAAAATTAGTCTGGCTAACCGTGACCAATGGAATTTAGCGTGCTCTGGTGTCGGAGTATCATCATCAATATATGCTGGACCATAGTCTTTTTGACTAGCTTTATGCCCACCCGCGGAGGAAAATAGTTCTGGGTACTTTTTACTCGCTAAATAGCCAGCAATACCTGCTGATAAAACGATAAGCGGGAAAGGAAGCTTTAAGACAAAAATGGCAAAAAACGCTGCAATTGCGACGACCCATAAAAACTTATTTTTAAGCGAACGACTGCCTATGCGGTAAGTTGCATGAAAGACAATTGCAGTGACGGCAGGCTTGATTCCGTAAAAGATACCTGCAATAACAGGAATATCTCCAAATTTTATATAAACCCAAGACAGTCCAATTAAAATAAATAATGAGGGCAATACAAATAGAATACCTGCAACTAATCCTCCAGCAGTTCTATGCATAAGCCACCCAATGTAGGTTGCTAGTTGCTGTGCTTCAGGTCCGGGTAATAACATGCAGTAGTTCAGTGCATGTAAAAATCTTTTTTCTGATATCCAGCGCTTTTGTTCAACGAGTTCCTGATGCATCACAGCGATTTGTCCAGCTGGCCCCCCAAAGCTAATAAAACCAAGCTTGAGCCAAAATAAAAAGGCTTGCCAGAAGGTGACTTGTTCCACTGAGTCATCAGGGGTATTTAATTGTTTTTGTTGCATATTATCCCCTAAAAAATAATATTAATTTTTACGTTTATGTCATAACGGAGTATGTTTTATAGCATAACAAACACAAATGTATTTTTTATGATAACCATTTAACTTTTATAGATAACTATTTATTAGTTTATTGATATTCAATGAAATTATTTTTTTAACTAAAGTTATCGCTTTAAATTATTTCCAAAGCTGAAACATTTTAAACATTATTTGCTCAAGTTGTTATAACAGGTTGTGAGCCGTGAGCCAGCTACCCCAAGATCCAAAAAATCATAAGCCTCTTTACGATCAGTTAAGGGAACTCATCCTGAACAAAATTGTAAATGGTGAATATGCCGTACTGAGCCAAATTCCATCTGAAAATGAGTTTGCTGAACAGTTCGGTGTAAGCCGAATCACAGTTCGCCAAGCACTCAACCAATTACAGTTAGAAGGCTATATTTTTAAGGTGCCGGGTAAAGGGACCTTTGTAAGTAAGCCAAAAACGTTCCAGAACATCTCAAGTTTGCAGGGTTTTGCAGAAGCAATGTCATCTGCTGGTCACGAAATTTTAAACCGTGTCATCTCGGCCGAGCTTAAACAGATCCCGATGCACGTTGTGCCCAAATTAAAGTTACCCGTTAAAGCCAATGTGTATGAAATTCAACGTGTTCGTTTGCTCAACCGTCAGCCAGTGTCTTATGAGTTGACTTATTTGCCAGAACATATTGGTTTGAAACTTAAAGAAAAAGCGATTGATTTACGTACAACCGATATTTTCAAGGCATTAGAACAAGAGTGCGACATCCCTTTAGGACATGCGGATTTAAGTATTGATGCCACGGTGGCGGATGAAGAATTAGCGGCTTTGTTACAAGTCGAAATCGGAACTCCGGTATTACGGGTCGAACGTTTGACTCATGATGCAAATGGTCAACCGATTGACTATGAATATCTCTATTTCTCGGGCGATACCTTCCAGTACCGTTTACGTATTCATCGTTAATAACTCAAATAAAAATAAGGAATATTGAATGGAAACTAAATATCTTGAGTTCGATATTGTGGTGATTGGTGGTGGAACTGCTGGCCCAATGGCTGCGATTAAAGCAAAACAAGAAAACCCCAATTTAAAAGTCTTGCTCATTGAAAAAGCGAATGTAAAGCGCAGTGGGGCGATTTCAATGGGAATGGACGGGCTGAATAATGCTGTCATTCCGGGCTATGCAACACCTGAGCAATACACCAAAGAAATTACGATTGCCAACGATGGGGTAGTTAACCAAACCACTGTATATGCATATGCAAAGCATAGTTTCAAAACTATTCAACAACTCGATCAATGGGGCATTAAGTTCGAAAAAGATGAGACAGGCGAATTTGCAGTAAAAAAAGTACATCACATGGGGGCATATGTTTTACCAATGCCCGAAGGCCATGACGTTAAAAAAGTTTTATATCGTCAGTTAAAGCGTGCTCAAGTCAAAATTAATAATCGGATTGTCACTACGAAGCTTCTAAAAAATGAGCAAGGTGCAATCAATGGTGTACTTGGTTTTGACTGTCGTAGTGGCGATTTCTATGTCATTAAAACGAAAGCTGCCATTTTATGTTGTGGTGCCGCAGGGCGTTTAGGTTTGCCAGCTTCCGGCTATTTAATGGGCACTTATGAAAACCCAACCAATGCAGGTGACGGCTATGCAATGGCATACCATGCAGGTGCTGAGCTTGCTAACTTAGAATGCTTCCAGATTAATCCATTGATTAAAGACTATAACGGCCCAGCTTGTGCCTATGTGACTGGTCCTTTAGGAGGTTATACCGCTAATAGTAAAGGTGAACGTTTCATTGAATGTGACTACTGGAGTGGTCAAATGATGTGGGAGTTTTACCAAGAACTGGAAAGTGGTAATGGTCCTGTTTATTTAAAAGTAGATCATCTGGCCGAAGAAACCATTCAAACCATCGAAGAAATCTTGCATACCAATGAGCGCCCAAGCCGTGGTCGTTTCCATGAGGGTCGAGGAACCAATTACCGTCAAGATATGGTGGAAATGCATATTTCAGAAATTGGTTTCTGTAGTGGACACAGTGCTTCTGGCGTATGGGTCAATGAAAAAGCTGAGACTTCAGTTAAGGGATTATACAGTGCTGGCGATATGGCTGCTGTACCTCATAACTATATGCTTGGTGCATTTACCTACGGATGGTTTGCAGGTGTAAATGCCGCCCAATACGTGAATGCAGTTGAAGATAGTGAATTAAACCAAAGCGAAATAGAAGCAGAAAAAGCTCGAATATTTGCGCCACTGAATTGCTCAGAAGGTTTACCTCCAGAACAAGTGGAATATAAGCTGCGCCGTTTTGTAAATGACTATTTGCAGCCCCCTAAAACTCGCCAAAAAATGGAAATTGGGCTCAAGCGCTTTGAAGAAATTAAACAAGATATTAAGCGAATTTCTGCCAGAAACCCACATGAGCTGATGCGTGCCGCTGAAGTTTCTTTTATTCGAGACTGTGCTGAAATGGCAGCTAGAGCTTCACTGTTTAGAGAAGAAAGCCGCTGGGGACTGTACCACTATAGAGCAGATTTCCCTCAAAAAAATAACTCGGATTGGTTCTGTCACGCTCATTTGAAAAAAGATGAATACGGCAACATGGTCAGTTTCAAAAAGCCAATCGAACCTTATGTGGTTCCGATTAATCAAGATGAAGCTGTGTCTTATGACCGTTTACGCATTAAAAAAGACGTTGCTCTAGCAGACTAAATAAATCAGGAATTTAAATCATGGCTTTTATTTTTAAAGAAGTACAGCACCGTACTGTCGCACCCGTCATTATCGATGAAGATAAATGTATTGCTGATAAAGGATGCACTGTCTGTGTAGATGTTTGTCCAATGGATTTATTGGCGATCGATCCAACAACCCAAAAAGCTTATATGCAATTTGATGAATGTTGGTACTGCATGCCTTGTGAAAAGGACTGCCCAACAGATGCAGTCAAAGTAAATATCCCATACCTACTCAAATAATTAATTTGGAATACTCAATATGAGACAAAATAAATTGATCAATAAAAAACTACTACTCAGTAGCTTAATTGGTGCCATGGTACTTGGCACTTTGGGGTGCGGCAGTAAAACAGAAACTGTTCGTGTAGCGATTGGCACGCAAGATACGACTATTAACTGTGCAACAGGTGGGCTGCTCATTCGTGAATTGAATTTATTACCAAAATATTTGCCTAAAGATGGTAAATACAAACACGTTAAATATGACATTCAATGGAAAAACTTTACCTCTGGTGCACCACTTACCAGTGAAATGGTGGCTGGGCGTTTAGACTTGGGAGCAATGGCCGATTTTCCTGCGGTTAATAATTTAGCGGCATTTAAAAAGGCTGGAAAAGAAAGCATATTTTTAGCGCCATTGTCAGGCAGTATTAATGGTAGCGGTAATGCGATTGTTGTTCCAATTGACTCAAAAGTAACATCACTCAAAGAACTAAAAGGACAAACCATTTCCGTACCTTTTGCCTCAACTGCTCATGGACTGTTGCTACGAGCAATTCAAGCTGAAGGCTGGCAACTTGATAAAGATATTAAAGTGATTGCTCAGGCGCCAGAAGTGGCAGGGCCTGCATTAAAAAGTCATAAAATTGCTGCACATGCTGACTTCGTACCATTTGGAGAGTTATTTGCTTACCAAGGTTTTGCCAAAAAAATCTATGATGGTTCACAAGCAAAATCACCAACATTTCATGGTTCACTTGCCAGCAAGGATTATGCACAGCAACATCCGGAAGTCATAAAAGCTTATTTACAAGCAACCATTGAAGCAAATCGTCTGATTCGCGAACAACCTGAAAAATATAGTGAATTTATTGCTGAAAAAACTGGTATTCCTGCCGAAGTTGTCTATCTCTTCCATGGTCCATTAGGTCTACAAACTCGTGACTTAACGTGGAAACCTGAATATCGAAAAGCGACTCAAATTGCGATAGACACCTTAAAAGTTTTAGGCAAAAACGACGGTACGCTTGATGTAAATAAATTTATTGATGATCAATATATTAAGGATGCATTTCAGGCATCTGGACTTAATTACAGCCAGCAACTGGCCGACTATGCAAAATCACCTTTGGTTGCCAATGATGCTTCAACAGGCCAACCCATCAAGACATTTGATCGGGTGACTCAAATTTGGGTAAAGGGTGAAGAAAAAGTTCGTAGCTACGAAACGCCTGAGCATGCTTTTTCTGATTTAAAGAAAATACAAGCCAATGGAAAAACGGTGCGTGTGGTTTATAGCCAAGATCATCAGTCCGACATTAAGTTACTTGCTAATTTGGCATGGTATGCCACAGACAAAGCAGGACAAATTCAAGCCTTTTTATTAAAAGATGATGCTGAAAAATGGGCTAAACAACAGGGCGGAAAAGTATATGACTTTGAAGCTATTCAGCTTGTAACAAAGAGCTGATGTGTTGTCTTACCTAATGATCAGGAGGTGACAAATGAGTAGTTTAGCCCAGACAAAACCTAAAAACCAAAGTACATTTTTGATTAAATTTTTCCAACAATTGACATTATATCGGGCGCATTTAAAAAGCTATGCGATAGCTTTTACATCTATAGCTTTTTGGATAGTCATTTGGCAAGGACTTGCTCAGTTTAAAGTAAATTTAGGCTTTGTGAACTTTAGCAATGTCCCGACACCTTTAGACGTCATCCATGCGCTTTGGGCTTTTTTTCAACTCAGCACTGCGTTTGAACATGTCGAATCTAGTGTATTTCGTGTAGTGGTTGGTTTTGTGCTTGCGGCTCTAATTGGTGTAGGCATTGGTTTGTTGGCAGGACGTTATCAAAAACTGGCTGCCTTTCTAATGCCACCATTAGAAGTATTACGTCCAATACCAGCAGTTGCATGGATTCCTTTAGCAATTCTGATTTTTCCATCCTCAGAAGCGTCTATGATTTTTATCACTTTTATCGGGGCTTTATTTCCAATTTTATTAAACACGGTACATGGCGTTGGTGCAGTTGACCCAAGGCTCGTTGCATCAGCGAAAAGTCTGGGTGCTTCTGATCTGGCTATCATTTATGAAGTCATTATTCCAGGGGCATTACCTAACATTATTACCGGTTTATCTATTGGAATGGGCACTTGTTGGTTCTGTTTAGTGACTGCCGAAATGATTTCGGGCCAACACGGAATTGGATACTTCACATGGGAATCGTTCACTTTGCAAAACTATAGCAATATCGTGGTTGGTATGGTGCTGATCGGAGCGTTAGGTATGTTTAGCAGTACATTGGTACGTGTGATTGGAAACCGATTTACCCCATGGTATCAACTGAGGAAATCATAAAATGTCAATTACACAAGGCCATGTGCGTATTCAAAACCTATCGCTACATTTAGGGCAAGCTAAAAATTGTTTTCAGGCATTAGATCGGGTTAATTTCGAAATACAACCGGGCGAGTTTATATGTCTACTTGGCCCGTCGGGTTGCGGTAAATCCACATTATTAGGTGCTTTGGCAGGGCACTTACCAATTAGTTCTGGGTCTTTAACGGTCGATGATGAATCGATATTTGAACCGCACCCAGACAGAGGTTTGGTGTTTCAGCAACATACCTTATTCCCGTGGAAAAGCGTGCTCGAAAATATTGCCTTTGGTTTAAAAATGAAAGGCATCGCTAAACAAAAGCGTATTGAACAAGCTCAGAAAATGATTGATCTGGTCGGGCTTAAAGGTTTTGAACATAAATTTCCAGCTGAACTTTCCGGTGGCATGCAGCAACGGGTTGAACTTGCAAGAGTACTGATTAATCAACCTCGCATTTTATTAATGGATGAGCCTTTTGGTGCGTTAGATGCTCAAACTCGTTTAAAAATGCAAATGCTATTACTCGAGATTTGGCAAGAAATCCAAACGTCGGTTTTATTTATTACCCACGATATTGATGAGGCACTTTTTTTAGCCGATCGAGTGTTGATTATGAGCCATCGACCAGGACGGATTATTGAAGAAATTCCGCTTAAGTTTGAACATCCACGGGATGTTGAGCTTGTAACGAGTAGTGAATTTACAGCCATTAAAAAACGTTGCATCCAAACGTTAAAAGAAGCCACTCAACAAGAAGAGTTAAGCCGTTTAAATCCATTAGGGCTTGGAAAGAAATCACAAATTAAGGAATACGAATGAGTTTTTATTATCAAGCTTTAGATGATATCGATGAATATAATCAGGAATTTCTTGCGCAGCTCAATCATGCAGATGAAAAGATACGCTTTGTCGCTTTAATGAATATTGGTGATGAAGAAAATCCGGATTTACTTCCTTGGTTGCATGCTGCGCTACAACACGACTCTTCAGCTTTAGTCCGTGAAGAAGCGGCAAAAAAACTAGAAAGCTGGGAAGACCCAACCAGTTTGCAAGTATTGGTGCAAGCCTTATTTGATGTTGATCTGAATGTGAGACAAGCTGCCAGTCAAAGTTTAAGTGAAGTCAAAAATACGGCGTCGGCCCAGATACTGGCACCGTATTTAAAGCATACGGATACTTTTGCTCTTAGTGCAATTCTGCGTGCTTTAAAACCTTTACGACCACAGCAATTATTTGAAGAGATATCTGCTTTGGTACACCACGAAGATGCATTTGTACGCCGTGAGGCAGTCAGTGCATTAAGTTGGTTACAACAAGACCAAGCAATTACGATATTGGCAAAAATTGCCGAAACAGATGTAGATGATGAGGTCCGCCGCATTGCAACAGGTGGTTTGGCTTATAGTCAGAGCATATCAGCTGAAGTTATCCAAGCACTTCAACATTCTTTAACTTCGGAAAGTTGGCAACTAAGAGTGGAAGCCGCACTTACGATTGGTAAATTACGTATTGTTCAGCTCGAGGCTCCCTTAATTCATGCTTTAACCGACTTATATTGGCAAGTACGTATTGCAGCTGTACGTAGCTTAGGACTATTCAAATCGCGTCTGGCAGTTAGTCATCTATTTGATAACTTTAATCATGAAATTAGCAATTTACGTAAAGAGGTCGCTTTAGCACTCGGTGAAATTGGTACACCAGAAGCTCAGAAGCTATTGGAACAACATCAAAATGATCCAGATCCTGAAGTACGAAAAGCGATTCGTATTGGATTAAATCAAATTGGGGAGGCGAAATATGCAAACCAGACCTGATATTCGTGTCGATACGATAACCAAACAGATTCACTTTACATGGTCCGATGGCTCAAGTGCATGTCTGAGTCATCAAAGTTTAAGAGAAATTTGCCCATGTGGCTTTTGCCGAGCGAAGCGGATTAAACAAATTAAAATAGAGCATCAAGATGTTGAAGTGACAGCTATGTTTGATCAAGGTTATGGTGCCCAAATTTGCTTTAGCGATGGGCATGATAAAGGGATTTTTCCGTGGGCTTTTTTAAAAGAATTTGCTAAGAGCTAAAAGATGCCTTCTGCTTGGGACAGAAGGCATCTTATTTAATTAATGATCATGTTCTAAATAATCTGGTTTTTTTGGAAGCGCAAGGCTACATAAGAAACAGATAATCAGCATGACAATCACATAAATAAAGAAGGTGTTTTCAATTCCAGCGGCTTTGAACTGCAAGGCAACCGAAGGTGCAGAACCACCAAACAGCGCATTACCTACAGCATATGAAAAACCTACACCTAAAGCTCGTACATGAGGTGGGAACATTTCTGCTTTTACCAAGCCACTAATAGAGGTATAGAAACTCAGAATCATCATCATAAAAATGAGTAGTAAGGCAATGATAATCGGCGAATCTATATAATTAGGCATCCCAATGGCCATGACTGGATAGATAAAAATCGCAGACAATAAGCTAAATGCTAGCATTGAAGAACGTCGCCCAATACGATCCGAAATTGAGCCAAATACAGGTTGAGCACACATATAAACAAATAGTGCGAAGGTCATGATATAACCAACGGTTTTTCCATCCATCCCTAAGTTGGTTAAATAGGTTTTTGAATAAACAGTCTCTACATAAAACGTTAATGAACCAGCAGAAGTGTATCCAACCACCAATAAAAAGGTTTTCCAGTGCTTTTTAAAGAGCTCTCTTAAGCTACCAGACTCTTTTCGTTCACTATCTTGATGAGAAAGCGTTTCTTCTAAACGACTACGTGCAAGCAAAGATAAGATTGCTGCGATACCACCAATAACAAATGGAATACGCCAACCGCCATCATGTAATTGTTGTTCACTTAAGAACGTCAATAAAATAACGCCCAGTAAACTTGCAAGTAATTGACCACCAGAAAGAGTGACATATTGGAAAGACGAGTAAAAACCACGTTGACCTTTTAAGCCTAATTCACTCATATATGTTGCTACTGCACCATATTCACCACCAACCGATAAGCCTTGAAGTAAACGCACTACCAATAAAAGAAACGGGGCAAATAAGCCAACTTGGTCATAAGTGGGCAGGGCTGCAAATAAAAAAGAACTCAAAGCCATGAGACAAATTGAAATGACCATCGATTTTTTTCGACCATGCCGGTCTGCAATTCGTCCAAATACCCAACTACCAATAGGACGCATAAAAAAGCTTGCAGCGAATACGCCCCACACATAGATAGATTTAGTCGTACTATCCATATCTGGTGCTGTTAGAGCTTGAGTAAAGTAGGCAGCAAATACTGCATAGATATAAAAGTCGAACCATTCAACTAAATTACCAGAGGCTGCGCCTACAATCCCACGTATTCTGCTACGTTTTTCTTCCTGAGTGTATGTCATATTTCTTCCATCATTTTGCAGACAAAAACGAGGAATTTTTTAGATATGCTGGATAGAAAATAGAATGAAACTTTAAATATCACTCAATCCTGAGCATGTCCTTAAATTCCTAACCATTCATTTTTTCTAATTTTAAAATTCGATTCTAGTGAGATTACGTCCTTTTGTTCGATTCAATGATATTTTTACCGATGATCGAACACTTCCTTTCATTTAACTTAATAATTAATTGTATTTAAAATCAGTGAACTAATTTACAATGGTACTTTTCTATTTTATTTCTCCTTTTAAGTTTCATTTCGAGCTTAAGTTTATTTTGAATATTTGGTAATACTTAAAAAGTTATAGCGTCAATTTCTAAGAAAATAAATGAAATTTATATAATGATAAGTTCATAAAAGTTGTATCACTTTCACTTAATCGAAAAAATACAGAATGTATTGTTTCTCAATATATGTAGCTGTATTCTTGCGTGGCTAAAAATAGACTCCGCACTCATTTCTAGCGCTTTAGAATTATGCACGGTATGGCAGGTAGTTATTCAATGGAAAGACGTTCGATAAATCTTCACTTCATGACATGCTCTAAAACAGCATTGGCTTCATCTATTGCGCTCATAACATCTGTCGTCTATGCAAATGAAGCGGAGTTTTCGCAGCTCCCAACCATTACTGTGAACGCTACACAAAATAATGATGCACTATACACATCAAAGAAAGTTAATTTATCTGGTTTTCAAACTGATGATTTAAAGAAAGTTCCTGCATCTATTACAACCATTACATCTGAGCGTATAGCAGACCAACACGCAAAAACTTTAACTGATGTTATTAAAAACGATTCTTCGTTAGGGGATGGCTACGCAGCAATTGGCTACTATCCAAATTTTGTAGCACGTGGTTTTGCGCTTGATTTAGGCTCAAGTTATCTCATTAATGGCCATAATATACGTGGCGAACAAAACGTGGCTTTAGAAAATAAAGAACAAGTTGAAATCTTAAAAGGCATTTCTGCAATTCAAAGTGGAATGTCGACACCAGGTGGTGTTGTTAACTATGTCACCAAAAGGCCTGCCGATGTTAAAAACATTACTGTAGATGCAAATTCAGAAGGCGGCTATACACTGGCAACAGATGTTGGCGGCTTTGTTAATAATAGTTTTGGTTATCGAATCAATTTAGCCCATGAAAGCATCCATCCAAATGTTGATCACGCAAATGGTAAGCGAGAGTTTGGTTCAGTTGCTTTAGACTGGAAAATTAATGATCGTTCTAAATTATTGTTTGATATTGAAGCTCAGCATCAAAGTCAACGTTCAGTACCAGGTTATCAACTGCTTGATGGGCAAGAAGTACCAACAAATGTAGATCAAGACCGTTTATTGGGTTATCAGTCTTGGAGTAAACCTGTTGTAAATAACAGTGTAAATGCAAGTTTGAAATATCAATATGCATTTAATGATCAATGGAATGCTAGCTTAAGTGCATCGCAAAGCCGTGTTGTGATTGATGATTATATTGTGTTTCCTTATGGAAGTTATTATTCATCGGGTAATCCACTTGCAGTATTTGACAAAGATGGAAACTATGATCTTTATGACTATCATAGCCCAGATGACACACGTATAACTAATCACTTTTCTGCTGGGTTAGAGGGTCAATTCAATACTGGCAATATTGAGCATCAGGTAGCTTTTGAATTGCAAAATACACGTAAAAACCTGAAGCGTTATGATCCGAGTAATCAACTTATTGAGAATGAAATTGGCAATATTTATACTGATTCATCAGACTTTCAAATGCCAACTGAAAAATTAGGTAATCGCTTTAAAGCCTTAGAAAGTGATCAGACTGCATTTACTGTATCTGACCGAGTTCAATTTAACGATCAATGGTCAACTTTACTCGGTGGTAAACTTATTCACCTTGATGAGCAAGCTTATGATCCAAATGGCCAGCAAAGCCGTGATACGGATTTAAACAAATTCTTGCCACAATTAGCACTCATGTATAGCCCAACTGCTACGACTAATCTGTATGCTTCATATGCCAAAGGTTTATCGGATGGTGGTGAGGCACCTTGGTATACAAACAATGTCATGTATAGCACTGGTCCCCAGATATTATCACCTAGAAATTCTGAACAATATGAAGTTGGGATTAAGCAACAAATACGCAACTTCTTGGTAACAGCTGCTATTTTTGATTTAAAACAAGATAATCAATACAGTAAAGTAAATGCAGATGGAACTTTCGATTTTGTTGAACAAGGTGAACAACACAATCAAGGTATTGAATTAGGTTTAACAGGAGCCTTAACCGATACACTCGATGTAAGTTCAGGGGTTACCTATACCAAATCTCGCCTTGTTGATATTGATAGTGACAGCTACAAAGGCCATCAAACTCAAAATGTACCAAAAGTACGCGCAACTGCACAGTTATCTTATAAAGTACCTTCAGTTGAAGGATTAAGATTACTGAGTGGTATGCAATACAGTAGCAGTAAATATGCAAACAAAGAGGGAACGGCAAAAGTAGGCGGGTACAGTGTCTTTAATGTTGGTGCCGCTTATAAAACAAATTTTGCTGGGCATGACACAACTTTTAGATTCAATATTGATAACCTATTTAATAAGAAATATTGGCGTGATGTAGGCGCATTTATGGGTGATGACTACTTATTTTTAGGTAATCCTCGTACAGCTCAGTTCTCTACAACTTTTAGTTTTTAAAATATAAAACAAATAAAAAAGGAGCTTCGAAAAGCTCCTTTTTTATTTCAAGAATTAAGCCGACATTTTTGGTTTAACCATATTATTAATCGACAAGATATCATTAAGCACTTGTGCCGATAATAAACCTTCATTTTGAACTAAAGCCAATACGCTTTGTCCAGTTTCGTTTGCGGTTTTAGCAATACGAGTTGTAGTTTCATAACCTAGATATGGGTTAAGTGCAGTCACGATACCAATTGAGTTTTCAACCAAAGCTTTACAGTGTTCAGGGTTCGCCGTAATTGTATCAATACACTTAGTTTGGAACATTGCCATTGCTTTACCGAGCAAGTCCATCGATTCAAATAGTTTGAATGCAATAAGTGGTTCCATTGCATTTAACTGTAATTGACCAGCCTCAGCAGCTAAAGTTACAGCCAAGTCATTTGCAATAATTTGGAAACAAGCAAGGTTCATTGCTTCAGGTATAACTGGGTTTACCTTACCCGGCATGATCGAGCTACCCGGTTGGCGAGCTTCTAAATTAATTTCATTAATGCCAGTACGTGGACCACTTGAAAGTAAACGTAAGTCATTGGCAATTTTTGAAAGTTTAGTTGCGGTACGCTTTAATAAACCAGATAAAAGAACAAAGTCACCCATATCTGAAGTTGCTTCGATTAGATCAGGAGCAGATTTAATTTTCTTACCAGAAATTTTTGCAAGTGCTTGAATCGCAAGTTCACGGTAACTATATTCAGTAGTAATTCCCGTACCAATCGCCGTACCACCAAGGTTCATATAGGCTAAAACATTTGGAATAAGCGTATTAATTTGCTCAAGGTCTTTTTGTAAAGTTACTGCAAAAGCACCAAACTCTTGACCTAATGTCATTGGCACAGCGTCTTGTAACTGTGTACGGCCCATTTTTAAGATGTGAGCAAATTCTTGAGATTTATTGCGGAAACTTAAGATTAAATTGTTAAAAGGAAGATTTAGTTCATCTAAGCTTAATAACAAACCTAAGCGAATTGCAGTAGGGTATACGTCATTTGTTGACTGTGACATGTTAATGTCGTTATTAGGATGCAAATATTGATATTGGCCTTTTGCATGTCCCATATATTCTAAAGCGACGTTTGCTAATACTTCATTTGCATTCATATTGGTTGAAGTACCAGCACCGCCTTGCATCATATCAATCGGGAACTGGTCGTGAAAATTACCACGAATAAGTTGATTACAGCTATATTCAATCGCTTCAAATTTAGTCTGATCTAAGCTTTTAAGATTATAGTTCGCTTCAGCACAAGCAAGCTTTACCATTGCTAAAGCTTTAATAAGGTGAGGGAAATTTCCGACCTTGCTTTGAGTTAAATTAAAGTTTTCTAGAGCACGTAATGTTTGTACCCCGTAGTAGTCGTTATTATTGATCTCTCTATAACCAATAAGATCCTTCTCAATACGGGTGGTAATTTCAGCGTTCATCATTAAACTTCGAATTAGTAAAGAAGATAATTCATATTAGATTTCGAAATGCTTCACTTCTAATGCATTTATCAAGTTGATTATGCATTTTTTGCATATCAAATTTTTAAATTTACAATGAACGCACTAGGAGATTCCGTTTTTAACTATCAATTCGAATGGAATTTTGCTATTTAAATTAATAACTTAATATTAAGATAAATTTAATTTCAAAATTTGTTTTATGAAGTAGATAATTATCTAATTTTTTAAAAATAACTTTTTAAAAAATATAGGATTGATTAATTTAAGTGAAATATCAACTTAATTATCTATATTATTTTCTTTTAAAATGAAGCTTATCTAACAAATTTATATAAAAATGTGATGCATTTCACATAAAAAACACTATAATACGAAAAAATTTTAGTTTTAAGTTTATGTTAAAAATCACAGCTGCATTAATTATTTTGGGAAGTTTTACATACTATGTGCTTTTCCATGGTGAAGAGAAAAGTGAGTCTAAAACTTCTCGTCTGCTTAAAGAAGCAGAGCAATCTATTGCTTCTGCTGAAACCTCTGTAAACAAGGCCAATAGTATTGTACCCATATCTTATAAATAGCCGCAGTTCTTAGGTTAACCTTTTATATCATCCATCAAAATATTGTTTTATCTAGATTTTCTTAAAATTTGGGTAAAAGACTGTATGTATAGAGACAAAATTCATGAGAATGAAGTTTATCGCCTATGATCCCAATTCTGGGGAAAAATTAAGCTTAAAAGAGCATATCCACCATATGGATAAATACACCACATATATCTTTTTTAGCGATGAAAAAGACAATATGGTGTTCAATCCCCAGAAAAAGCAAGTTTTTGAAATTACACAATATACTTCTAATATGATGGTTGAAATTTCAAGGAAGCTATATTACCTCATTGGTGAATATTAGAAATTTATTTTTATTCAGTCTTAGATTAAATACTTTAGTAGAATAGTCAGGTTTTTTTGGTTGAGCTATACTACAAGCATATCTTCTGATTTAAATGAATTTATTAAATCAAAGAGCTTAAATCCTGAAATAGGCAAGATATTAATTTTTCAGTTTTACAGTCCGTATTCTTCCCCAAGGTGCGGACTTTTTTTATTAAAAATAAAACTTGAGTAAATCTTAGGATTATTTCTATTTTTTATTAACTTAAAATTTATTATTTACTTGCGTTATATGCTCCTTACTTTTTGATTTAAAATAATTTTTAGAGTAATAACTTTATCTTTTTATGAGTTGTTGAGTTAAATCAAAGTCTTTTATTCTCTTACACTCGTTTCTATGTCAGAATTATTCAATACCTATTTTTATTGTTTGGCTTTGCCAATCCTCCATCGCATTTTTGCAGGTACTCCCATGTTTTATAGTTTTTATTCATCTATTCAGCTATTTATTCAGCTTCCCAACCAGACAAATTAAGGACATAACTATAAAAAGGGAATGCAAAAATGAACTTAGAAGTACGTTGGGTAGAAGACCTTTTGACACTTGAACGAGAGCGTTCTATTTCAAAAGCAGCCGAAAAACGATTTATTAGTCAATCTGCGTTTACGCGTAGAATTCAGCAAATAGAAGAGATGATTGGAGCTGAAGTCATTATTAGAAATAATAAAAATAATATTGAATTTACAGACATCGGGCGAATTATGCTGGTCATGTCTAAAAATATTGAGAAGCAGGTAGAAGAAACAGCAAAGCTGATTAAAAACATCAAAAATGAAACCGAATCTACTATTCGTTTTTGTGTGGTTCACTCATTAGCATCGGGTTTTTTAACGACTTTTTTAAAAAAATTTCCAACGTTTATGCGTGATTTAAAAATCGAAATTGTCGCGACGAATAGTGGTGAAGGCTTATCTCTTTTAAAAGAAGGTGCCTGCGATTTTATGATTTGTTATGCAGATCGATCTAATATCAATCGAGTTGGCGATGATATTTTAAGTGGCATCAAGATCGCTGAAACAGAGATTGTTCCAGTGTCAGCTACCGAAGCAGATCATACGCCTAAGCATACAATTCAGAGTAATTTTTCATTACTTGCTTATAGTAAACATGCTTATTTGCGTAAATTGGTCGATCAATTGATTGAAGGTAAACTGATCTATAAAACCTTATATGAAACTGACAATGCCACCAACTTGAAAGAGCTTGTATTACAAGGTTTAGGTGTAGCATGGATTCCAAAAATTAATGTAGAGGAAGATCTCGCTACCGGAAAATTGGTCATGTTGGACCATAACGAATATTGCTTGGCACAAGATATTTATATTTTTAAAAATAACTTGAGTGATAACAAATCTGTTCAGCAAATCTGGAAGGGCTTTCAAACTCAGCATGATTAAAATTTATAATGATATGTGATGTATTTAACATATTTACATACAAAGTAATCAATTAAGTAGCTCATACCTTTGTGTTTGTGATGAAAGGCTTTATAAAGCATTGCTCATGGTCTAGATTCTTTGTTAATTTAGACCATATATCAATAATTCATAAATCTAGTGAGCATTTTTATACATGCTGTGCCTGATTTTATTCCTTTTGAATGGATTATTTGATCCAGACGGAGACAATTTTGTTTGATCTAGATAGTAGATTACTAAATATTTTTTATCATATTTATCGGTTTAAAAGTGTTTCAATGGCTGCTGATGCGATTGGCCTTACACAACCGAGCGTTAGTAATGGACTGAACAAAATCCGTCAGCATTTTAATGACCCGCTTTTTATTCGTGTTGGGAATGAGATGATCCCAACTGAATTAGCAAAGGAGATTTTTCCACTCATTAGTGAAGTGATTGATAAAGTAGAAAGCATTAATAACTTTAGTGTGAATTTTGATCCGCTAACTTCAGATCAGCTTTTTACAATTGCGATGACAGATGTCTCTCATCTGGTTTTATTACCGCAATTAACAAACTATTTGAAAGAGAAAGCGCCTTTAATTCGTTTGAATATTAGACCGATTACGCCAGAAACCAGCTATCAAATGGCAAATGGTGAGATTGATCTTGCAATTGGTTTTTTACCCCAATTAGAAGAGGGCTTTTATCAGCAGAAGTTTTTTAAACAGCATTATGTGGTGATTAGCTCTAAAAGCCATCCTCGTTTAGACCCAAATAATTTTACTTTAGATGATTATATGCGCGAGTATCATATCGACATTGATGCGGGAATCGGGCACTACCATATTAAAAATGAATTGCAGAACAAAGGATTGGATCGAAATATTTTAATTCGATTACCGAGCTATCTTGGGGTGGGATTAGTTGTACAAGAAACAGATGCGATCGCAACGGTGCCGTATTATTTAAGCCAAGTCTTATTGGTGAGAGAAAATTTACAGATTTTACCGGCACCTCTAGACTTTCCAACTTATGATGTTAAACAACATTGGCATATGTCTTGCCATCATAAAAGTAGCCATAAATGGTTCCGTCAAACCTGTTATGAACTTTTTAAAGTTTAAAAAAGAAGGGGTAAGAAAAATTCTTACACCTTCTGCGTGGTTTGATTTTTAGATTTCAATTGCGACAGCTGTAGCTTCACCACCACCGATACATAATGCAGCAACACCTTTCTTTTTACCAAGGCGTTTTAAAGCATAGATAAGAGAAAGAATAATTCTTGAGCCAGTTGCGCCAATAGGATGGCCTAAAGCACAAGCACCGCCATGTACATTTACTTTTGCTTCATCAATGCCGAGTTCATGAATTGGCGCCATTGCCACCATTGCAAAAGCTTCATTAATTTCCCAAGCATCTACCTCGTCAACTGACCAACCAGCGCGCTCTAGCACTTTTTGAATTGCACTAATCGGAGCAATGGTAAATTCACTTGGATGCTGTGAGTGAGTCGAAGTTGCAACAATTTTCGCCAAAGTATTTAAACCATGGCTTTGAGCATATTCTTCAGTGGTGAGTACTAACGCAGCAGCACCATCAGAAATTGAGCTTGAGTTTGCAGCAGTAATTGTTCCATCTTTACTAAAAGCTGGGCGTAATGTTGGGATCTTCTCAAGATTGGCTTTTAATGGCTGTTCATCTTGATCGATAACTTCAACACCTTTACGTGTTTTGACTTCAACAGGAACAATCTCTTCTTTGAAATAACCTTCTGTAATCGCAGTTTGCGCTTTTTTAAGTGAAGAAATTGCAAAGTTATCCATTTGCTCACGTGTAAAGCCTTTAGTGTTTGCCATGTCTTGCGCAAACGAACCCATTAAACGGCCTGTTTCAGCATCTTCAAGACCATCTAAAAACATATGGTCCTTAATTTCACCGTGTCCCATACGGTAACCACCGCGAGCTTTGGGTAAAATATAAGGAGCATTGGTCATAGATTCCATACCACCTGCAACAATAATATTGGCACTGCATGCTTTTAAAGTGTCTGAAGCCATTAACACCGCTTTCATGGCAGAGCCACAAAGTTTATTAATGGTGACAGCGCCAACATGATCAGGTACACCAGCTTTACGCATCGCTTGACGAGCAGGACCTTGGCCAATACCTGCACTGAGTACACAACCAAAAATAACTTCATCTACTTGTTCAGGAGCAATACCTGCACGTTGAATAGATTCACGAATGACAGCAGCGCCAAGATCTGGTGCAGTTAAAGCCGATAAGCTGCCTTGAAAACCGCCCATTGCAGTACGGCTACCTGAAACTATAACAATTGAACTCATCTTAATATCTCTTATTGATGTATTTACTAAATTTGCCTTTAGTCGAAACTAAAGGCGCCAATAAATTAAAAAGTGGGTGGGGTATAGCTAAGCGTTCTTCCAAAGAACCACAATAAAAATAAAACTAATGGAAAATGTACAGCGAGCTGAGTGACTGTAAAACCAATCACATCTTTTGCTTTTAGTTTTAGGATGCCTAACATTGGAAGCATAAAGAAGGGATTGATCAAGTTCGGTAAAGCTTCGGCTGCATTATAAATTTGTACAGACCAGCCTAAATGAACTTTCAAATCATTTGCTGCTTGCATGACATATGGGGCTTCAATAATCCATTTTCCACCGCCAGATGGCACGAAGAACCCAAGGATGGCAGAATAAATTCCCATCACAATTGCAAAGGTTTCTTTTGAAGCAATTGAAACGAAAAACTCAGCTATATAATGCGACAGCGATAAATCTTGACTGTTTAAAGCTTGCGTCATAATAAAAGCGATGCTTCCGTAAAGTGGAAACTGAATTAAGATTCCAGATACAGCAGGAACTGCCTTTGAAACAGCATTTAAAAAGTTTCGTGGTGTGCCATGCAATGCTAGACCAAGCATTAAAAACACAAAGTTGTATGTGTTTAAACTTGAAATGGCAATGATTGGATTACTTTTTGAAAATTCAAAAAACATCCAGATTAAGCCTAATGCGACCACAATAATCGTTAAAATAGGCGAGTTTTCTAACCAGTCACCTGGACGATTAGATTTCTCATCATGGGGTTTGTCTTCTTCAAATTGAATATCAAAACTATCAATCGTTTTAACATTATTACCTTTTGGAGCTGACCAATAGGCGATTGCAATTGAAACAATCACCAAAATAATGGTCATCGCAATTGATTGCCAAAGGAAAATCGTTTCAGTAAATGGAATAACGCCAGTTAGGTTGTAAATTGACTCAGGTAAACTGGTTTTATTTGCCTGAAGCTGTGCTGCCGAAGAGCTAATCCCTAGTGCCCAAGTTGCACCCATACCAATGATTGCTGCCGCAGCTGCTGCGCGGTAATCCATGTTCAGCTCTTTACGTTTCGCTAATGCGATCACTAAAAGTGCAGTAAGAATCGTACTTACTGCCCAATTGACCAGTGAAATTAACAAACTAACCGTTGCAACCAAAACAATAGCACCACGTCCAGAATTTGGAATACGTGCCATTTTTTGAATCAGAAATTTTACGGGCTTAGAAACAGAAACGACATAACCTACAATAATGAGCATCGTCATTTGCAGAGTAAAGGGAATAAGACTCCAGAAACCATTCCCAAAAGAAGTCGCGACATCGTGAATTGGCGCACCAATACCTAAAGCGGCAACAGAGACAATAATGACACCAAGTAGAGCAAAAATATATGAATCAGGAAACCATTTTTCAGACCAGTCACTAATCCGAAGAGCAAATCTTTCAAAAATTCCTTGCTGTTTTTCCATAGCTGAAAAATCCTTCTCGTTCTTATTTATAGACAGCACATCCGGTGCTTAAAAGGGCTAAGACTTAAGCTCACTTTCTAACTTAAGTCTTATATGGCTAATCAAAAATTAAAATTTACGCAACTAAGGTTTTATAAAACTCAACACCTGTAGCAGCTTGAATCTGTTTAAGCGTGACATCTTTAGCAAGTTCAATCAGCTCTAAGCCTTGTGGTGTAATGTCCATTACACCTAAGTCAGTAATGACGCGATGAACCACGCCTTTACCTGTTAAAGGTAAGCTACAGTCTTTCACGATTTTTGGCGTACCATCTTTTGCGCAGTGTTCCATAAGCACAACAACTTTTTGGACACCAACAACCAAGTCCATTGCACCACCCATACCTTTGACTTTTTTACCCGGAATCATCCAGTTCGCTAAGTCACCATTTTCAGAAACTTCCATTGCACCTAAAATGGCAATGTTTACATGGCCACCACGAATCATGGCAAAAGATTCTGAGCTTGAGAAAAATGCTGCACCAGGACGAGCAGTAACTGTTTGTTTACCAGCGTTAATTAAATCAGCATCAACAGTTTCTTCAGTTGGGAACTCACCAATGCCTAATAGGCCATTTTCAGATTGAAGCCAAACATTAATATTTTCAGGAATATAATTGGCAACAAGGGTAGGTAAGCCAATACCTAAATTGACATAAAAACCATCTTCAAGTTCTTGTGCAGCACGTTGTGCCATTTCATTACGTGACCAAGCCATTTTATACTGCCTCCGTGCTTAAAGTTTTATGCTCAATACGTTTTTCAGGTGATGCATTCAGTACAATGCGGTTTACATAAATACCCGCTAAATGGATCTCATCCGGATCTAACTCACCAATTTCAACAACCTGTTCAACTTCGGCGATTGTAATTTTTCCAGCCATCGCACATTCAGGGTTAAAATTCTGAGCAGTTTTACGGAATACTAAGTTACCCGCTTTATCTGCCTTATATGCTTTAACAAGAGCAACATCTGCTGTTAAAGATTCTTCTAAAATGTAGTTTTTGCCATTAAAGGTACGCTCTTCTTTACCTTCGGCAATGAGTGTACCAACGCCAGTTTGAGTATAAAATGCTGGAATTCCTGCACCGCCAGCACGTAACTTTTCAGCTAAAGTACCTTGCGGAGTAAGCTCTACATCAAGTTCACCATTTAAATATTGGCGCTCAAATTCTTTGTTTTCACCAACATAAGAAGAGATCATTTTTTTGATCTGTTTGGTCTGAAGTAAAATCCCTAAGCCGAAATCATCTACACCAGCGTTATTTGAAATACATGTGAGACCAGTCACACCACTTTGCTTAACTGCAACAATCAGTTTTTCCGGAATTCCACATAAACCAAAACCGCCCACGGCAAGTGTTTGATTATCTGCAATAACATCTTTCAGTGCTGCCTCTGCATTGGCATAAACTTTATTCATTCTATTGTTATCCTATATCCCTTAGTAATCTTAGTTTTAGCATCACATTTTGTGTTATAGAAGTTAATTTTTTTAAATGATTAATAAGTATAATCAATGAATGGTTTCAAATCGCCTACAAAAGATCAGACACATATAACGTTTAAACTTTTAAAAATTTTTATTAAGATATTGAAAATTAAAACAATTAAAAAAATTAAATTAGCCTTTAGCTTAGCTCACCCTAAAATACAGTCTTTAATTTTTTAAAATTTATATTGAACCAAAGCCTCAATAAATTGAGTCGAAATATTTGAAATTTCAAAGTTCTTTTTATAAACAATTCCTACGGTCTTATGAATAGATTCATTCTTTAACTCAATGAGTACGTTATGTTCTTTATCAATGTGTTTGGCGAAGTGTCTTGGAATTGCACTTACCCCAATTCCATAAGCAACGAAACTTGAAAGTGATGAAATTTGATGACATTCAACTTTTAAATCGAGCGTTATATTATTCCGCAAACAATTTTGCTCAACTAAATATCTAACAATTGAAGGTTTTTGTAAGGTTACGAATGGGTTTGAACAAAGCTCATGCCATGTAATAGAAGACGATTGAGCAAGAGGGTGAGTCTTAGGTAATAGAGCCAAGAAGTCTTCTTCAAATAACGGTTTAAATTCTAAGCCTTCGGTAAGATCAGGTTCGAAGCAGATGCCAAGCTCGAAAATACCATCTTGTACTTTTTCTATAATGGTCTCGTTGGGGATATCATGAATTGAAAAGTTAAGATTGGGATGAAGTTCTAAAAACTGGTGAATTACTTCAGGTAGAATTGCATGAGTCACGAAGGGCATTGAAGCGATACTTAAGGTTCCACGATTAAGCTTAAAACGCTGTTTAACATCGTTTTCCATTTCATCCCAATTGGCGAGTAATTTTTTAGCATAGGGAATTAGGGATTTACCTTCTTGGGTAAGCTCAACACGACGTGTATTACGATTAAACAATTTTCCGCCTAACTCTTCTTCTAAGCTTTTAATGGTGAGGCTTAAAGCAGACTGGCTTAGATGTAGCTCTAGTGATGCATTGGCATAGTTGAGGGTACGTGCAAGAGCTAAAAAAGCTTTTAATTGTTTAAGCGTCATTTCATTCCTTTAGATTGCTCAGCTCACCTAGAAGGGTAATTTATACGAAAATTTATCTAATATGATGTTTTTTTGACAAAAAATTAAGAAAAAGAAGTAGAGAATAATGTGTTTATACTCAATATTAAAATTATTAAATTTTGGTCATGGTTCCAACCTGGATTTGCTTCAATAAAAATTCACTCTGAAATTGATACCGAGATTTTAGATGCTAAACACCCTAATCGTCCGCCATTTAAAATCTATAGTAAGGTAACTAGATCAGCTCAAGTAGCGAACGAGTCAAAGTGGGTTGAGAATATTGACAATGTGCTCAATGACTATGAAAAGAAATTGATTATCGAGCTTTCTGAGCAAAGTCAGTAAATTTATTAAGTATCTGATACTTATTTAAATTAAAAAGCACCTTTGGGTGCTTTTTTGTATCTTAGTATTTTAATTCATAAGCTGTATTATTATTAAGAGATATAGAAAAGGGAGTTAAGAATTACAAACAACTTTTGTAATGAATTGTGGTAGATTTTTAATAATTAAGCTTTTGATAATATTTTCGTATACCATTACCTGATTAAAAAATAATTAAAATCTCTAAGGTAAAATTGAATGAATAAGATAGCCGGAATTTTGATAGTTGCTCTTCTTTTTTGTATTTTTGCTAACTGTGAAAGTTTCAAATTATTAAAATTTGATCAAAACACAAGTGCTAAAATTAACAAAACTCTTCCTAAAAACTAATCCATCTAAGGGTGGTTTTTTATATCTTGAACCTTTAAATTTTATTTATTAATAATAAAGGGTAATTTCATGAGAACAACATTAATTGGAGCTTTATTCTTAACGTTTGGAGCCTCGGTAAGTGCCGCATCGAAAATTGAAAAAGAGGAAACAAAAAATTTTTCAACAATGAAGCAATGCATTGAATGGTTAGATTCTAAATATCCAAATAGTAAGTGGCATGACAACAAAGGTACTTCTTGGAAATTAGAAAATAATAATTCAAATTTTCTATCTGGGTTTACTCATATTCCTAACGAGGAGAATCAAAAACTAATACATTCAGTGGCCATTTATTGCAAATTAAAAGAAACAAGCACCGAAGGCCTTTTCTATGAAGGAAAATACATTGTTATAGAAGCTATTTAAACTCAAATTTTGATTGATTTACCCCACTCATCAAGTGGGTTTCTTATTACCTAGAATAAAGGTTGAAGCTGCGCGAAACTTGCGTATATATAGCTGCTCAAAGCTTTTAGTTATTTAAGCACTATTTTTTCCTTATATTAGTTAACTCAGCAATTACTTCAGTAAATTTTCCCAACAAAACTCATCTGTGTTGTTAGCAAAGTATAGAGCCATTCCAATTATATGGAAAAACAAATAACCTAGCCAAATTGTTTGAGGAGCAACTTTTAAGCCTTCTAATAAAGTAGTTGTTGAATAGATTGTTAACAAAAAGGTAAAGAGGGTGATGTATGTAATACTCGCTACAAATTTATATTTTGGTGCTAATTGAGGAATTTTATAACCAATCAAAATTTGCATACCGCAATTTATGATCAATGAAAGTATAGCTACAAGGATTTGTGGCATATTTAGATATGTTAAAGAGAGTTGCGTAATTATGAAAATAATTTGCCACAGTACAAACATCCCTAAAGAGTATATTATAAATTTAATCCATATCATATTTTGTTTTCTTATCAAGATTTTACATTGTTATTCTATTGAATAATCTAAATTAAATAAATGCTATTTTTCAAAAATTTAAAGTACTGGCAGGTGGTTTTTAACTTTCTGAACTGTTAAATTTTACTCATTATTAAAATGGATAATTTCATGAAAAAGATTATTTTTTTAGGGCTAGTTCTCAGCTTGATGGGATGTTCAACAGCTCCAGTTGCTTCAAATACAGCCAAGCCAGTACCTAATGAGAGAGTATATAATCAGAACTATTTAAAGAAACACACTCCTGAACAAGCAAAAGTTACTTTTTTAAGAGATAAAGGTTTTTTAGGATCCGGCTGTAGTCATGATATGTATGTGAACAACGAGAAAGTATTCTCAATTCGCTCAAACGAAATCGCTACTATTTATCTTGAGCCTAAATATTATATCTTTAGATTAGAAACAGGTGGTGGAATGTGCCCGAATATTGCAACTTCTCAAGAAACAGAAGTTAAACCAGGGGCTGAGATAGAATATCGAATCCTACTTCCATCTGACTTTAATTTAAGACTAACTCGAATGAAATAAAAGCGTAAGAGCCTGTGTCTAAGGCAGTTGAATAATATTAAATTTCAATTGAACCCACTCGTTATTAAGTGGGTTTTTCTTAACTACTAATAGATTACCAACTCACTTAAGAAAATATTCATTAAATTATTTTAAAAAATATATTATTTAATTGTCTTTATTAAATAATATAGCCATATTAATTTGATTTACTCAATAATTAATAAGTTTTATAAAATAATAGTAGTTTTTAAATAATTAAATTTTACCAATTAAATAACGCAACTATTTGTATTTTATGATTATTTTAAAATTTAAATAAATTACATTGTTTTTAAATATTTTAGTGATATTTTATTTTTAAGCTCATTTACCTATTACCACACATGGATATTGTGATTTTTATCATTATAGGTTTGGGATAACCTAAATATCTTTTGGTAATTTTATTGAACCTAATATCTATTCTTTAGGGAGAAAGAATATATGTGGGAATTATTTGTAATTCTACTTTCGCTTGGGCTGTTAATGTATACAGCTTACAAGGGCTTTTCAGTCATTCTCATGGCACCAATTTGTGCCTTACTTGCTGTTCTACTCATTAACCCAGCCAATGTCTTACCGTTTTATTCGGGTGTATTTATGCCCAAAATGGTGAACTTTATTAAAGATTATTTTCTTGTATTTTTGCTCGGGGCAATTTTCGGTAAAGTTGTTGAAATGTCAGGAATTGCCGAGTCTATTGCGCGAACTATTGTAAGGTGGATTGGGGCAAAAAAAGCAATTTTAACGGTTGTATTACTAGGTGCAATTTTAACCTATAGCGGTGTAAGTTTATTTGTTGCTGTATTTGCAATTTATCCCTTTGCAAACCAGCTTTTTAGACAAGCGAATATTCCAAAACGTTTAATTCCGGGAACCATCGCACTCGGTGCATTTACATTTACCATGGATGCATTGCCAGGTACGCCACAAATTCAAAACGTAATTCCAACTACATTCTTTGGCACCAATATTTATGCCGCACCATTTCTAGGAATTATCGGTGCAATTTTTGTTTTATGCATGGGTTTGGCTTACTTAGAATGGCGTCGCCGCGCTGCTGCAAAAGCAGGTGAAGGGTACTCTGGCTTTGGCGCAGACAACACACAGCCTCAAGAAATTGAAGCCGATATGAACTTGCAAAATAACGGAAGTACGGCGCGTCAATTTTTAGCTTTTGTACCTCTTATTCTTGTTGCTGTAATGAACAAATATTTGTCTAAAGCAATCAAAGAGTGGTATCCAAATGGTTTTGATTTTGCCACTGTCGGTCTGGCGGATTACACCGTAGATGTTGCGAAAACTGGTGCGATCTGGGCGGTGGGCCTTGCGCTTATTGTCGGGATTATTTCCGCAATTTTATTTGATTATCAGCGTGTAGTGACGAACTTCAAAGAGGGTATTAATGCCAGTATTGGTGGTTCACTTTTAGCGGTGATGAATACAGCTTCTGAGTATGGTTTCGGTGCAATTATTGCGTCATTACCGGGCTTTGCTCTGATTAGCCATGCAATGAGCAGTACCTTCACAAATCCTTTAGTGAATGGGGCTGTGACCACAACCGTTTTAGCAGGTATTACCGGTTCAGCTTCGGGTGGTATGAGTATCGCTTTAAGTGCGATGGCTGAACACTATAACGCCGCGATTTTAGCTGCGGGTATTCCACCAGAAGTCATGCACCGTGTGGTTGCGATGGCGTCAGGCGGTATGGATACACTTCCGCATAATGGTGCTGTTATTACTTTACTCGCTGTTACTGGGTTAACCCATAAACAATCGTATAAAGATATTTTTGCAGTTACCGTAATTAAAACATTAGCGGTATTTGTGGTGATTACGGTCTTTACCGTAACAGGTATTGTTTAAATCAGCACATTATAAGTATTAAGGAGTAAATAAATGACTAAACTTTTAGACGGTAAAGTTGCTTTTATTACAGGTTCTGCAAGTGGTATCGGTCTAGAGATTGCTAAGAAATTTGCTCAAGAAGGTGCCAAAGTTGTTATTTCTGATATGAATGCCGAAAAGTGCCAAGAAACGGCGAGCTCACTTAAAGAGCAAGGTTTTGATGCCTTATCTGCACCATGTGATGTGACTGATGAAGATGCTTATAAACAAGCCATTGAGCTCACTCAAAAGACCTTTGGTACGGTTGATATCTTAATTAATAATGCTGGTTTTCAACATGTTGCGTCTATTGAAGAGTTTCCAACGACAGTTTTTCAAAAGTTAGTTCAGGTCATGTTAACTGGGGCGTTTATTGGTATTAAACATGTTTTTCCAATTATGAAAGCTCAAAAATATGGCCGTATCATTAATATGGCCTCTATTAATGGCTTGATTGGTTTCGCTGGAAAGGCTGGTTATAACAGTGCTAAACATGGCGTGATTGGCCTAACAAAAGTTGCGGCATTAGAATGTGCACGCGATGGTATTACGGTAAATGCTCTATGCCCGGGTTATGTAGATACACCATTGGTTCGTGGGCAAATTGCAGATTTAGCTAAAACCCGTAATGTAAGTTTAGACAGCGCACTTGAAGATGTGATTTTGGCAATGGTTCCTCAAAAGCGTTTGCTCTCTGTTGAAGAAATTGCTGACTATGCAATTTTCCTTGCGAGTGGTAAAGCTAGTGGGGTAACAGGCCAAGCTGTCGTTATGGATGGTGGTTACACCGCCCAATAATTTAAGTGTTTTATAAAAGCCGCTTATTTTAAATGGGCGGTTTTTTATTCGTTAAAATTTACGATAGTCTAGTGTTCAAAATAATGATTTATCTCTACTCTATTTGTTTATAAAAAATCTAATAAAATAAGTTTGTTAAGGTATGAAATTATACTTTAAAGGTATTTAACTTATTTCTATTTTTAAAATTTAATAGAGTATGAGAAAGTAATCTTTACTCTCTTTCTTGATTCGATATTTTTCAGGAAAATTCGTCAATTAAAGGATATTAATTGGCATACAAGTTGCTTTTTAAGCAATAAGTTATTTAGCTAGGTGAAAAGGATATGATATCACTCAGCCAACAGACGGAACTCAATCATTATTCACGCAAAGCAGAATTTGCGCAGAATTTGATGTCCACGATTTGTGGGGAACATCGTCTAGATACAATTTACAAAGACACTCTCGATTTTCACTATGACGGAATGCGTTTGCCTAATAAAAAAATGGCAATCGGTACAATCAGTTATGGTGCAAACGTTGCCATTAACATCTCAAATTTAAAAGCCTATAGCATTAGCTTACCTATACAAGGGCGACAAGCTCTCAATATTCGTGGTGCACATTATCAATCTGATGAAAACAGAGGCCTTATTGTTTCAAATAATGATCAACAAGATCTGATTATTGATAAAGATTGCAGAAAATTTCAGGTGGTTATTCCTGAACGAAGTATGCAGATTGTCCTTGCGGATCTACTGAATAAACCCATAGAGACGCCTATTATTTTTAATCCAGAAATGCATCTAGACTCGGAGCAACTTATTGGTGCATGGTGGAAGAACATTCAAAATTTTTTACAGCTAAAATCGCAATATAGCAATTTTTATGGTTTGCAGATGCTATCTGAAGACTATGAAAATTTTGTAATTAAAGCCTTACTATTATCTCAAGAAAACAACTACTCTGAAGCCTTAAAGTCACTCTCACATCAAGATGAGCCAGCTTATATCCGTAAGGTTCGTAATTTTATTATTGAACATGCGCATGAAGAAATCTGTGCAGAAGACTTGCAGCGTCTTGCAGGGGTTTCAAAATCAAAATTGTATGATGAATTTCAACAGTACTATGGCACCAGCCCAATGTCGTATTTAAAAAAATATCGCCTCCAACAAATTTACAAAATCCTGAGCACTACAGGTGCAGATAGAAAGGTTTCTATTTCAAAGCTTGCCTATGACTGGGGGTTTAACCATTTAAGCCGTTTTTCTCAAGAATATCGTGAAGAATTTGGAGAAAACCCAAGTGAGACCAAAGGCAAAATTTTCTGATATTTAATTTTTCGCAATAAAAACTGATTTAGGCAACTAAATCAGTTTTTTATTTATTGCCTAATATTTATAGACTTTCTTCAAGCTTTAACACTTGTTTGTTTTTAGATTTCTCATAAATCACTTTCAGGCTAAGTGCAATAAATGAGATGAAGGTTGGTATTGCTAGAATAAAGAAAATACCACTTAAGCTTAGGTTAAAAGTGAAAATGAGCGATCCAAAGAAAGCACCTAAAATTGCACCGATACGACCGATGCCATGCATCCATGAAACACCAACCGCGCGGCATACAGCTGGGTAGAACATAGCTGCAAGTGGCAGTAATGAAGATTGAGCACCAGCCAGTAATGCACCAATTAAGAAGATAGTAAGACCTAACAAGAAAATATTTGAGCTTACTAGACCTGCGACAATGAATAGGGCGAAAGCAATCAGGTATGAATATTTAATCACTGTAGTTGGATTCAGTTTATCCATGTACCATCCCATAATAGTTGCACCAATCACACCACCAAAAGGGAAAATCGCGGCAATTAAACTAAACTGTTGAGTACTAAAACCTGCTGTTTTTAAAATCGTTGGCATCCAGCTTGTTAAAAGATAAAACACCAATAGACTGGTAAAGCAGCAGAGCCAAAGCATGCTTGAACCCCAAAGGTATTTACCTAAAACGATTTTAACTGGATTTTCATCTGAAGCATTTTCTGCTTGAGTTAAAACAAGTTTTACAGGCTCTTGAAAAGAATGACCTTGAATATCTTCTAAAATACGCTGAGCTTTGTCTTGTTGATGACGTGTAATTAAGTATTGAGTTGATTCAGGTAATTTAAGCAATAAAGCAACCACTAAAATTAGGGGAATGCTTCCGCCAATAATAATCACTTTAGCCCAGCCATAGCTTTCTAATAGATAAGCTGACAGCACTCCGCCACAAGAAATACCCAGCATAAAACCACAGCCAGCAAGACCTGTTAGGAATGCTTTACGTTTTACAGGCATATATTCTGAGACAATCGTACTAATGTTTGGCATGGCTGCACCTAAGCCAACACCTGTAATAAAACGATAAATCATTAAATCTTGGGTTGAATTAGCAAAGCCACACAAAATCGTAAATATGGAAAATAAAAGACTTGTAAAAACAATGACACCTTTACGTCCAAATTTATCGGACAGAGGCCCAGAAATGATTGCACCGATCGACATGCCGACTAAGGCAGCACTTAAAACAGGAGCGAGTTGAGGCTTAGTAATACCCCAATCATCCAGTAAGGCTGGAGCAATAAAACCAATAATTCCCGTGTCTAGGCCATCACAGAAGAAGACAAAAAAGCCTAGGATAAAAACCATCCATTGTAATGGAGACAGTTTTTCGCGGTTGATAATCGTGTTTGCATCTATCGTTTTCATATGTATTCCTTTTTAAAATTATTTAATTCCCTGAGTAATTCAATGCATTCGTTACATAACATGTGTCTTTGATTGAACTATTTTTAGCCAATCCTCACTATCCAATAAGTCCTAATCTTCATCCATATTTTCCAAATTAGATAAAAAACACACACTTCATTTTTTAAATTAAAATTTTGAAATATAGGTATTTCTTGTTTTTAATTTTTTTCCAGTGGGATGAATTTTAATAATTGCGCAGAGATTGGATAATGCTTGCAGCTTTTGGACAGTCTAAAAAAAAATTTGGATAGAAGATAAAGCCATAACAATGTCAGGAGTTGACACTATGGCTGGTCAAACCATTCAAATTAAAACTGCATCTGGAAAGCAGTTCAGTGCATATCTAGCGACGCCAGAAACAGGAAAAGGACCTGGAGTGGTGCTTTGTCAGGAAATCTTTGGGGTGAATGCAGCAATGCGGGAAAAAGCAGATTTTCTTGCAGAAGAAGGCTACACCGTTTTGGTTCCTGATTTATTTTGGCGTGTAGCACCTAATATTGAACTGAGTTACACACCAGAAGATTTTCAAAAAGCTTTTGAACTTTATCAGCAATATGACGAAAACCTCGGTGTTGAAGATATTCAAGACAGCTTAGCTTTTTTAAAGACACGACCAGAATGTGATACCTCTACAGGTCTCGGCGTGGTTGGCTATTGTTTAGGTGGAAAGCTAGCTTATTTGGCAGGCTGTCGACTTTCGGAAGTGGCATGTGCCGTAGGTTATTACGGTGTAGGCATTGAAAAAGCGTTAGATGAGTTAGCCAACGTAAAAGGACGTTTGGTTTTACATATTGCAGAACTGGACCAATTTACACCGCCAGATGCGAGACAAGCGATTGTCGATGCAGTTAACCAATATTCAAATGTACAAGCTTATGTTTACGAAGGTGTTGATCATGCCTTTGCACGACCAAAAAGCAACCATTACCACAAACCTTCAGCACGCTTTGCTCACGAACGTACAGTAACAGCTCTACATGAAACGATTGGGCCGAAATATGACTTAGTTGCCTTATGGGAGGAGCATATCCGTCATGAGTTCGATACGCGTGACGTCCCCGCAACTATGGCAACAATGGTCGCAGAACCTTATGTCAACCATATTCCAACGTTAACTGGTGGGGTAGGCCAAAGCCAGCTTGCTCGTTTTTATCAGTATCACTTTGTTCATCAAAACCCGAAAGATATGAAGATCACTTCGATCTCTCGTACGGTTGGCTCAACGCAAGTGGTAGACGAGTTCATTATGAGCTTTACACATGACGCTGAAATTGACTGGTTATTACCGGGTGTAAAACCAACCGGTAAATACGTCGAAATTCCAATGTTAGGTGTGATCCAGTTTAGAGGGTCAAAGCTATGCCATGAGCATATTTACTGGGACCAAGCGTCTGTACTCGTTCAAATTGGTTTATTAGACCCAACAGGCTTACCAGTTGCAGGTGTAGAGACCGCGCGAAAACTTCTTGATGAAGGTCTTCCTTCCAATACTTTGATGCCATCTTGGTCAAGTAGTGAAGGCAAACCAGTCAATTAAGGAGGATCTGCAATGAATATAGATTTAAAAGGAAAAGTCGCTGTGGTGAGCGGCGGTGCAACACTGATTGGTAAAGCTGTTGTACAAGCCTTAGTCAGTGCAGGAGCCCATGTCGCTATCTTAGATATTGATGCCAAAGGCAAGGCAATTGCGGAAAGCTTTAACCATGATGTGATGTTTATTCAAACCGATTTAACCAGTGATGCGGCTATTCAACAAGCCGTGACGGATATTCACCAACATTTAGGTGAAGTGAGTTACTTGGTCAATCTGGCATGTACCTACTTAGATGACGGTTTTAAATCTTCACGTCAGGACTGGTTACCAGCACTCGATCTTAATTTGGTCTCTACAGTTGAGCTGAGCCGTGCTTTATACAATGACCTAAAAAAGCAGCAAGGTTCAATTGTTAACTTTACTTCCATTTCAGCCAAAGTGGCACAAACAGGACGCTGGTTATATCCAGTGTCTAAAGCCGCGATACGTCAACTCACACAAAGCATGGCAATGGATTTTGCTGCCGATGGTATTCGCGTCAATTCGGTTTCTCCGGGTTGGACATGGTCTCGTGTCATTGCAGAAGTCAGTGGCAATAACCGTGAAAAAGCCGATAGCGTGGCAGCTGATTATCACTTACTAGGTCGGTTGGGTCATCCCGAAGAAGTCGCCAATGTTGTTTTGTTTTTATTGTCATCCGCTGCGAGTTTTGTGACCGGAGCAGATTATGCGGTCGATGGCGGATATTCAGTGATGGGCCCTGAAGGATCACAGCCCGCTATTCCACGTTTAGCCGAATAGCACAGCGTTTTAAAAGCACATTTAGAAAATTATGGAGAATATTATGCGCCGTATTGCAATTGTTGGAGCAGGACAGTCTGGTTTACAGCTTGGTTTGGGTTTATTAGATACAGGCTATGACGTGACCATGATTACCAACCGTACTGCCGATGAAATCCGTCAAGGTAAAGTGATGTCAAGCCAGTGTATGTTTCATACCGCTTTACAAACTGAACGTGACTTAGGTTTAAATTTTTGGGAAGAACAATGTCCAGCGGTAGAAGGAATTGGGCTAGCTTTAGTCAATCCTGAAAATGGTGGTAAAGCATTTGAATGGAGTGCTCGTCTTGAGCGCTACGCTCAATCAGTCGATCAACGCGTCAAAATGCCATATTGGATGGAAGAGTTTGAACGCCGTGGCGGTCGATTAGTGATTCAGGATGTGGGTATAGAAGAGTTAGAACAACTCGCAAACGACTACGAACTTGTATTACTCGCGGCTGGTAAAGGTGAAGTCGTTAAACAGTTTGAGCGTGATGATGCACGCAGTGTCTTTGATAAACCGCAGCGCGCTTTGGCTTTGACTTATGTCAAAAACATGAAGCCAATTTCCCCATACTCTCGTGTGACTTTTAACATTATTCCTGAAGTCGGTGAGTACTTTTCATTTCCAGCACTTACCGTGAATGGTCCTTGCGACATTATGGTGTTTGAAGGAACTCCAAACGGTCCAATGGACTGCTGGCAAGATGTGAAAACACCTGAACAGCATCTGCAATGTAGTCTGGACTTACTCAAGAAATTTGTGCCTTGGGAATATGAGCGCTGCGCAAATGTTGAGTTAACCGATGCTGGTGGATATTTAGCAGGGCGTTTCCCGCCGACAGTACGCAAACCCGTTTTAACCTTACCGTCTGGCAAGCAAATTTTTGGTATGGCAGATGCCTTAGTGGTGAATGACCCGATTACTGGTCAAGGCTCAAACAACGCTGCTAAGTGTAGCAAAATCTATTTCGATGCCATTTTAGCCAATGATAATCAAAGCTTTAGCGAACAATGGATGGTTCAAACTTTTGAACGTTATTGGGCTTATGCAGAAAAAGTCGTGGCTTGGACCAATAGCCTGTTAGTACCACCGCAGCCACATGTTATTGAGCTATTAGCAGCCGCAAGCCAGAACCAAAGCATTGCTTCCATTATGGCCAATAACTTTGATGACCCGCGCTCTTTTGCCCCTTGGTGGTTTGATGCAAATCAGGCTCAAGCATTCTTGGCTTCAAAAACCGCAGCAAAAGTTGCTTAAGGTCAAAATATCAAAGGGAGAATTAAAAATGGACACAATTGAAACTTTAGCTTTACAAGCGATTAATGCTGAAAATCCTAGAGAAATCCGTAATTTACTTGGTCAATTTGCAACTGGGGTTACCGTGATTACAACTCGTGGTAAAGATGGTCGGAAAATAGGTATGACAGCCAATTCATTTTCGTCGCTGTCTTTAGACCCACCGTTAATTTTGTGGAGCCTTTCAAAAACAGCACCAAGTTTGTCTGATTTTGTAGAAGCAGAATATTTTGCCATTCACATGTTGGCACAAGAGCATCATCAGCTTTCGGGACATTTTGCTCGAGGTGCTGAAGACAAATTTGCAGGCATTGCCCATCAACAATGCAATGCTGGCGTTCCAATTTTGACTGATGCACTCGCAACCTTGGTTTGCCGCAATGTAAATCAATATGAAGGGGGAGATCACCTGATTTTTATTGGTCAAATTGAACAGTATCAACAACGCCAAGGTGAACCCTTGGTATTCCACGCAGGAAAGTATCGGATTGCCGCAGAACATCCAGAATTAGCACATTAATTCACCATAGTCACGATCAATCCGGTCGTGATTTTTTTATAGGAAATAAGAAAATGAAAAGCACTTTAATTAAACATGGATTTTTAGCAGGGACATTGTTGGGTTTGCCATTGCTAACACATGCCTATGATTTACCGACTGTAAACTTAGGTATGACCAGCTTTCTCGATGGTGGATTACCTGCAGGGCCCGGCTGGTATGCTCAAACCTATTTTCAAAATTACGATAGTAATAAACTGGTCGATGCCAATGGACAAAAATTAGGTTTACCTAAAACAGATTTAAATTATCAAGTACTGGTTGAACAGATTAGTTATTTATCGAATGTCCGAGTAAAAGATAAAGCCAGTTTAGGTATAAATTTTTTAATTCCTTTTGTTAGCAAAATGGACATAGATGATGGCTTGAATAATGCTGCTATTAAGGCCCAAAGTGGCTTTGGGGACATTATGATTGGACCTTTTATTCAGTTCGATCCAGTCATGGGTGCACAAGGACCGAAGTTTGTACATCGTTTTGAGTTTCAGGTGAATTTACCTACTGGTGAATACGACCAGCAAAAAGATATTAACCCAAGTAATAACGCGGTTTCATTTGACCCTTATTGGGCTGCAACGTATTGGTTTAATCCAAAGTGGACAGCTTCAACGCGTATCCATTATCTCTATAACTTTAAGAATAATGACCCAAGCTATGCTTTTGTTGGAGCAAATGATATGCAGGCAGGGCAAGCAATTCATACAAACTTTGCAACGGACTATGCTATTACTGAACAGTTTCGCTTAGGACTGAATGGCTATTGGCTAAAACAAGTGACAGATACAGAAGTGGATGGTGAAAAAGTCAAAGGTCGACGTGAACAAGTCTGGGCAATTGGTCCGGGTGCCATGTATAGTTTTTCTAAAAATGATCACTTGGTTGCAAATGCTTATTTTGAGCAAGATGCTGAAAACCGACCAGAGGGAACACGACTACAAGTTCGCTATGTTCATCATTTCTAAGTCATAAAAAAAGCCTTTTATATCAATCAATATAAAAGGCTTTTCTCTATTTGTTTTAAGAAAAAATTGAAGTAATTAAGCCTGAACCTTCACTTTGACCAGAACGGCGGGTAGAAGAAGGTAATTCACCATAACGGCGTTTATATTCTTGTGAAAAACGGCCTAAGTGAGTAAATCCCCATTTAAATGCAACGTCAGTGACAGATAGATTTTCATTGTGCATCAGCTCTAAATGAGCCTGTTCAAAACGTAACTCTTTTAAATAAGACATTGGGGTAGTCCCCAAATAATTTTTAAAGCCAGTAAATAACGTTCTCACACTCACGCCAGCATGTTCAGCCAAAATTTCTACATTAAGTGGCTCATGTAAATGTTCTTTAATATAGGCTTCAGTACGCTTCACAAAATAAGGAGAGACTGTTTTTTCTTTATGCTGATCTATTTTATGTAACGCATTATTGGGTTGACCATAAATAAGTGCATTAAATAGATTTGACTCAAATTGTTTAAAGGCTAAAGGATGATGAAGCGGGTGTTGCTCGCATGCCAAAGCATCTATCAAGATTCTAACGAGCTGTAAAAAATAGGCTCCACTTTGTCTAGAAAAGTCTAATTTGGGGTCGAAAACTAGTAAGTTGTTTTCTGAGTCGGCAATGTGCTGACGGCAATGATACGTAAAATCATCCTTTGACACTTTTAGAATGAGCTGTGGTGAGTTTGCATGCCAGCGCATACGTAAAGATTGCTGAGGTGAAATAAGAGATGCAACTTGAGAATAAGAAATAAACTTTTGTGAACCAAACTCGATTTCTGCATAGCCCTGAGTTGGAATCTGAATTAAGTAAAAGTTATCCAGATGATCTGGTTCAATAATGACATCTGCGCCATATTCCAAGCGGCTAATAGACAATGCGCCTGTTTTAACATGGTGCATAGTTGCACTGAAATCTCGCTTCTGATGAGAGATTTTAAGATCATGCGGTTTAAAAATTTGCCCTACATTTCGGCAAGTTTCACTTAAATCGTGATGATCAAACACCAAATTATGATCAGTAAAGATAGACTCATTTTGAAAATGACGTCCATTGAGTTCAGGGGAGTTGGCTTGGTTCATATATATCCCTTTTGGCTCACTCCTGTATTTACTTGTATTGCAAAAGCCTTAAAACTTCGCTGCACAGCAAGTAAATACGGCACTTAAAAATTTAAGTTACTCGCAAATTACAATGAGATATAAGCAAAATACAGACCAATTTAACCGCTAATTAATATAATTTTCTCAAACTTTTACATCGGATTTTGTCCATCAATTTAATACATTCGAGAAATAGAATAGGGGGATATAAAAGGTGCTATAAGTTAATCTCATCATGATCTTATTCCTTAAGATCTATCAAAATTTATAGCAAATCCGAGTAAGCTGGTCAATTTATTTTGTCGGAATTAATTATTTTATATTATTGATATATAATAGATTTTAATATAAGTGCAAAAATTCAATATACCCCTTGCAGAGTATATTGAATCATTTCAGGTTTAGTAGTTTTTAAATTATTTATACTTTTAACGTGAGGTATTACTTTGTAAAAACTTCTCGCTGTAAATACGATAGTTTTGCAAAGCTTGCTCATCTAACCAATTTTTCACCGCTTCAATCATCGGTGGTGGGCCACATAAATACATATCAAAAGCCTGCTCGGCCAGTTGATCTTTATTTAAATGCTCATGAATATAACCTGCTTTACCTTGCCAAGCTTCAGTTGCTTTAGTCACAATCGGGTGATAACTAAAGTTTGGAAGCTGTTCTGCATAGGCCTGTAAACGCTGTTGTTCACACAAGTCAGTCTCATTATTTACGCCGTAATACAACTGAACAGCAGGTGAGTTAGGCTGATCAACCAAGTTATCTAGCATTCCCAAGAAAGCTGATAAACCTGTTCCACCTGCTACAAAAACCAGTGGTCGTTGTACTTCACGTAAATAGAAACTACCAAGCGGTGCTTCAATGAGTAGGGTTTGTCCGACCTGACAACGATCACGCAAGTAATTGCTCATCACACCGTCTGGCAAAAGACGAATTAAAAACTGTAATTGATTGGTTGCGTTTGGTCTATTTGCAAAAGAATAAGAACGCCAGTCTTCAGTATCCGGTATTTGCAAACGAGCATATTGACCCGGTAAAAACTGAAGTTGTTCAGCATGATTGCTTGCATCAAGATGTAAGATTGCTGTCGTTTCAGAAACCAGCTCAACCGCAGTGACTTTGGTTTCAATTTTTAAGGTATCACCAGCGTTACAGATAGCAGAATCATGATCGAAATAAAAAGCTGCATCTGATTTCACACGCGTCTGGCAAGCTAACATTTTGCGCTCGGCCAAATCACGTTCACTTAATGCATCTTCATCAACATATTCTTGTTCATAAATCCCGGTTTCACACTGACCCTGACAGGTACCACAAACACCTTCACGGCAGTCTAGCGGCAGGTTAATTCCTTGGCGAACTGCTGCATCAAGCAGCAATTCGTCGTTATTTACCGAAATGAAAAAGGTTTTGCCATCGGCAAAGTTAAGTGCAACTGAATGTCCCATTTTCATTCCCCTTAAACGTGATAGAAGTCTAAAACGGAATCAATTTTGTCATTCAGCAAAATGCTGTGCTGACGACGAATGCGGAAACCATCTGCTGTTTGGCGTAAAAAATAAGTAGCGTGTCCGTAAAAACAACCTTCTAATCCTTGACGGTTATAAAGCGTTTGCCATGCAACTTTTGCTTCAATTAATCCATCATCCAATGTTTTAACTCGAATGTTATTTATGCTGTGTAACGTACGGGGTAATGGAGTTGCAGATGCTGCTTTTCCGGTACGAATACGGAATACACGGTCTTCGAGTCCAGTACGGTCTGCATAATAGATATAAGACAAGCCCTGGTTTGGATCTTGAACATAGTTATGATCATCAATCCACTGGGGAATATGATATTCACTATCTTCATCGTAAAGCTCTAGATAGGCATCCCAGTCATAAGCATCACAAAGCTCTGCCTTTTTGTACAAAAACTGCGATACAGCAAAATGTAGTTCTTGTGACATGGTTACACCTCATCCATTACAGCATTGTTTTCAAAAGTAATATCCTGCATTTTTAATGCTTTCTTGTTTAAGCCATCGAGCATTAGACGTTGCCAATGTCCATGCTGGTTTACATAGAGTCCTTCATGGGTAAATTCACGGCCAGTAATGACGGGTTGAATGCCTAAATCTTGTGAGTTTTTGGTCGCGCCATATTCCCAAGACTGACAACCGCGAGAAATATCGCTCCAACGTTCAAGCCGTGCCTGAAAACCTTTTTGTTGCTCACGGAATTCAACTAGATCATCCGGCGTACCAAGACCCGACACATTAAAGAAATCTTCGAACTGGCGAATACGGTTACGGCGTGCTTCCGCAGATTCACCTTTAACCCCAATACATTGGCTGATGACTTCGGTTTTATTCCATGCCACAGGACGAACAATACGGAGCTGTGAACTAATCTGGTCCATAAAGAATAGGCTAGGGTACAAGTTCAAATTTCTTAAACGATGCATTGCCCACTCAGCATATTTGTCGCCATATTTTTCGACCATATATGGCATAACCGTGCTATAACCCGGACGAACTGTTGGGTTCGGCATGTCACTAAACAATACGCTATGTCCATTTTTAAAACTAAACCAGCCATCGTCAGTTTCTGAGTCACCGGCACCTAACTTGCTATAGTCGAGCGTGTCGAGTTCTTCACCTTTTGATGCATTAACTTGCTGACGGTGTTGAACTGTAGAGACATAGTTATAGTGAACAGTACTTACATGGTAACCATCTAAGCCATTTTCATTTTGTAGCTTCCAGTTGCCTGCAAAAGTATAAGATGACTTGCCTTGTAATACTTCGAGTTCACCTGTTGGCGACTGGTTAACCATTAAATCAAGGAATAGTTTTGCATCGCCTAAAAAGTCTTCTAGTGAATCTGTTGCTTGAGTATCAAGGCTTACAAATACAAATCCACGATAGCTGGCAATACGGCCTTGTTTTAAACCACGGCTTGATTTATCAAAATCTTCACAATATTCACCAGGTGCTTTGACTTTCACCAAACGACCATCTGACTTATAGCACCAAGCATGGAATGGACAAGTAAATGTAGATTGGTTGCCTTTAGCAACACGTGTTAAAGTCGCTCCGCGGTGTTCACAAGCATTGACCATGGCATGTAGTTCACCTTTTCCATCACGGCTTACGATAATCGGTTGACGACCAATTTGAACGGTTAGGAAATCATGATTGTTTGGAATTTCACTTTCGTGGCATGCATAAATCCAAACCTTTTCAAAAATAAGTTCCATTTCCAAGTCAAATAGTTCAGGCTCGGTAAACATATTACGTGCAATACGAAACACGCCATCGTTAGGACGGAAGTCAATACATCCATCTATAAAATCATTCCATTGTTTTAAATTAGATGAGGTCATTTGCTCAATCCTCCATTCATTCAGCTTTTAACTGATTGAACCGCGATTAAGCCTTAGCCTCTATCCGTTTTTTCCAGATCTTTATCCACTTTGTGCAGATTTGATTTTTTAATCGAACTCTTTTGAAGAAAGAGTAGAGATTTAAATTTGTATATGTTTTAAGCTATTAAAGTTTCCTATAATGTTAAGCAGCATAAAAATGAGATTTTGTGAACTAAGTCTATGAAAGAACAAAACTTAAAATTACAAATTAGAATTCTTTTAGAGCAAAATATTGCATTTGGTCCGGGTAAGGCAGACTTACTTGAAGCAATTGAAAGAACGGGGTCGATCTCACAAGCTGCAAAATCTATGAATATGAGCTACCGCCGTGCATGGCAGTTAGTCGATACAATGAATCAGTGCTTTGAAACAGCTTTAGTGGAAACACAAACGGGCGGAACACATGGTGGTGGGGCGGCCGTTACAGCTTTGGGCCAGAAAGTCTTACAGCATTACCGCCAAATGGAAATCAATGCTCGACAAACCTTAGAGCATGATTATCAAATCATGAGTAGCTATTTAAAACGCTAAATAAAAACCTTCATAGCGACTGAATTTTTTAATATGGTATAGCTTTTGCTTAATATAAATTGCACGCTGAAAAAGCACTGCTGCAATTTTCAGTTACACAGACAATGGCGTCTATTCTGCACTATCGTAAAAGATGGTTTGGGATAGGCGTTTTTTATTGCGTATCTAAAAAAGTAGCTGGCATAAACGACTGATCTTTATGGTTATCTCTATATGTTTTTTGGCATAGGGATAACCATAAAACCAATTAAATTATTCACTAAAGTTTAAAAGAAAATAAGTTTTATATAGTGTTCTTAAATGGTTAGCACTCACTAATGAGTGCACCAAAATGAAGTTCTAAATACAAATTGCACTATTTACCTTCATTCCGATCCTCTATATTTGACGAATTATACTTTTCATAATGTTTGTGTAGCGCTATATTCTTGGGTATATATCGCTGCAGAAAACGACAAAAAGGTAAACATAATGGTAAGTGATACGAAGATAAAAAAGTTGGCTTTAGCCTGTTCAGTCCTCAGCATAGGATTGGTCTTTAATGTTCCAGCCACGGCTGAATCGGTTACCATTTATGCAGCAGCGAGCTTAACCAATGCGATTAACGATTTAGAAAAAATTTATGAAAAACAAAATAAAGTAGAAGTTAAAACCTCATATGCAGGCTCATCGACATTAGCGAAACAAATTGAAGCAGGTGCGCCGGCAGATATTTTTATTTCAGCAGATACCCAGTGGATGGATTATCTGCAAAATAAAAAACGAGTTGCAGCAAATGACCGTATAAATTTATTAGCTAACCATTTGGTTCTAATTATTCCAAAAGGTCAGTTATTAAACATCAAATTAGATAAAACGACCGATCCCAATAAAGTATTTACAGGCAAGATTTGTACAGGCGATACCAAAAGTGTGCCTGTAGGTAAATATGCTAAACAAGCTTTTACTAATTTAAGTTGGTGGAGTCGTATTGAGCCAAAGTTAGTTGAAACAGAAGATGTTCGAGCTGCATTAAATTTTGTTGCACGTGGCGAATGTCAGGTTGGGATTGTCTATGCAACTGATGCAGCGATTAGTAAAGATGTAACAGTAGTGGGGGTATTTTCAGAAAATACACATTCACCAATTATTTATCCTGTAGGGATAGTTAAAAAGAATCCGAGCTCAACAAAGTTCTATCAATTTTTACAAAGCAATCAAGCCAAAGCTGTCTTTAAAAAATATGGCTTTAGCGTATTGGCTCCAGCAAAACCATGATGTTCTCTTTAACCCCAGAAGAACTCAACGTTCTGCAACTTTCTTGTAAGGTTGCAGCAAGTTGTCTTGTGGTCAGCATTATTCCTGCAATTTGTGTGGGATGGTTTTTGGCTCGTAAAGAGTTCTGGGGTAAGTCATTCATTGAAACATTAGTGTTTTTACCTTTGGTATTACCACCAGTTGTTCCTGGCTATTTGCTTTTACAAGTTTTTGGCAGTCGCGGCATTATTGGGCAATATTTGGCACCGCTCGGAATTGATTTTGCATTTAACTGGAAAGGTGCCGTTCTGGCATCAGCAGTAATGGGTTTTCCGCTATTGGTTCAGTCTATTCGTCTAGCGATTGAACTGGTAGATCAGCGTTTAGAAATGGCAGCAAAGACATTGGGTGCCTCATCTTTAGGGGCCTTTTTTCATGTCACGTTGCCACTTGCCAGCAGTGGTATTTTAATTGGTGCTATTTTGTGCTTTTGCCGTAGTTTAGGTGAGTTTGGTGCGACCATTACCTTTGTGGGGAATATTTCAAATGAAACACGTACTTTACCTTTGGCCATGTATAGCCTAATGCAACAACCCGACACCGAGGCCGCTATTCAAAGGCTTATTGTTTTATCGTTAAGTGTAGCTTTTCTGGCATTATGGTTTGCCCAGTGGTTTCATCGTTATCAAAAGAAGCGTTTAGGGCGATAAAATTATGTTGATTGATTGCCGTTTTCAGCTACAAATGGGTCAATTTCATATTGAACCTAATTTCCAGTCAGATGCTTCTGTTATTGGGCTATTTGGTGCCTCTGGGTCAGGTAAAACATCAATTTTACATGCCATTGCAGGGCTGAACACTCCGCATAGTGGACTCATTAAAATACAGGATCAAACGTGGTTTGATTCAGATCAAAACATTAACTTGAGCACGCAAAAGCGGCATGTTGGATTAGTCTTTCAAGATGCTCAGCTTTTTCCGCATAAAACGGTAAAGCAAAACTTATTATTTGGTCTTAAGCATCTTTCCCAACAAGAACGTCACTTTGAAGCAGATTACATTATTGAATTATTAAAGTTAGGGCACTTATTAGAACGTATGCCCATCAAACTATCAGGAGGGGAAAAACAGCGCGTGGCACTGGGTCGAGCATTGTTATATTCACCTAAACTGTTACTGCTTGATGAGCCGTTATCAGCACTGGATGCAAATCATAAAGCTGAAATTATTCCTTTTTTTCAGAAAGTAAAAGAGGTAATAAAAATTCCGATGATTTATGTAAGTCATGATATTCAAGAGATTAAACAACTGACCGAAACAATGTGGGTTTTATAATTTTTCATTTTTCACACATTATTTCAGTCTTGTCGATTTATGGTTGTTAGTTAGCCCATAAACTACCCGTTGGGGCAGATTTTCGGCGATCTTGGGCTTGTTGATAAAAACGCCAGAAAGCGAAAGCAAAAATGATAGCTAAGAAATCAACCACTAAGATTTCTCCGCCATGTATCCATAAGCCACTTTGAGGAATGAAGTAAGCTAAAAGGGATGTAAGTGGAATTGCAAATAACACCAAAACCAAGGTTAACAGCAGTTTTGGTAAAGCTTTTGCATAGCCAATTACAAAGGTGTAAATCAAAGTCAGTAGGAAAATCGCATAATAACCATACATAAAGAGATGGTTCATGCTTTCAATGTTGAGTGCAGCGAAAAGCCAACGACTGGCCAACATTGTACCTACGACAGCTAAAACACACCCTAAACATGCACCTATCGTTAAGTTCGCAAGGAACACCACATCTTTACGTTGAACAGGAACAGGGTCTTCAGCACGCTTTTGTTTACGTGCACGAGTTTCAACCCAAAGGATGTTACCTGTATAAAATAAGAAAGCACCACCAACACCTAAAACAAAATAAATCCAGCGTACGCCCGTACCACCAAAACTTCCAAAATGTAGACTAAACATGGCGTTGATTAACTTATTCCCAGCATCAGTCTGTGTGTTAATACCTTTATGATTAAAGTGCTCAACTGCATATGGGTTCATACGCATAAAGTCATGATTCGCACCGCGCAACATCTGATCTGAACTATAGAGAGCAATCCGTGCATTGGCTTTTTCAGGTTTATCTAGGCCACTGAACTGGATATAGTCAACTGAATATTCAGGCGCTACTTTTTTAGCTTGGGTTAATATTTGCTGCATATCGATTTGTGTTTGTTTAGGCTGAATAAGGACTGGGGGGGAACGCTGAAAAACAGGTTGTCCTTTGAGTGCAAATTGTCCAATCGCATCATAAAAAAAGTCATGAAAAGCAAAGACAATAACGCTAATACTAATAATGATGTGGAACGGTAAGCTGGTAATCCCAATTACATTATGTGCATCTAGCCAAAATCGCTTTTTATTTTTGCCAGGGCGAATGACAAAGTAATCCTTTACTAAGGTTGGTAACAGAATGATTACCCCTGAAAGCAGAGCAAGAAAATATAAAATAGAAACTACACCCATCACATACAGGCCTAGTCCGTGATGGCCTGCCATGCCCGGTATGCCTGCTGTTTCATGTAACTGTTCGATTAGCCAGCCAGCTTTAGATAAGTTTTCTTGAGCAACAATTAACTCGCCGTTGTTATCTAAGCTTGCCATCCACGTAGACTGAGCAGCATTAAAGCCATCTCCACGTTCATGTTCACTCCAAGTAATGGGTGCATAGTGAAACTCATTCGACGATAAATTTAGTGTGAAGTTCTTTTGTGCAGCAGGATAGGCAGCCTGAACTTTTTGAATAAGCTCATTATATTGATCGGGTGAGACTTTCGGTAAAACTTGCTGTGTTGGTGTAGCCCACTTACTAATATGGTGCTGAAACATGCTGAGCCCACCAGCAAAGAAACAGATAAAAAGCAAAATCCCTGCACATACACCCACCCAAGTATGCATGCTTTTTGCTAATTTCATGATGTCTGAACGTACTTTCATGTTTAACCCCGTAAGACAAAAATACAGCTATACGCTAGGGCATTAGCAATGAATAAATAGATAAGCGCTTTTCGTCCAGTCGTAAAAAAATAACTGCCAAACATAATAGGCATCCAAACCCAAGGAACACACCACATTCCCACTTGCACCAATAAATCCATGGCAACATAAGGTTGGCCTAATAAAACAATCAAATTACCAATAGCTATAGAAAGACTTAGACCTAAAACACCACCAGCAAAAGTTTTACTCCACCAGTCTGGCTGGATCGGAGACTGAATTTTAGCTTTCATGAAACCAGTTTCCGTTTAAAAAGCGCCATAAAAGGAAGAAACGACCACGCAAAAATGATGAGCATGAACCAGCAAAAAGTGGCAACCACTTTTGGTAAGCTTGCAAAAAGTGCAATGAATCCAATACCTAATAGCACTAGACCCAAATACCTAAAGAAAGTAGGAAGATGTTGAGACAACAGATTTTGGTTGCTATGACTACAATAAATACTGACCGCTCCCAACAGGGTCAAAAAAAGTCCTATAAGTTTCATAATCGATGTTTATAAGTAAATTAAAGTCAAAATTTACCCAACAGTATAAGTAAATAATAATTATTATCAAATGATAAATATAATTATTTATAGATTTGCAGTAAGTAAGTTAAGATAGGAGATAACTCATTAAAAATATTTATTTTGAAGTCGAATACGTGAGCAATTATCTCTACATTCCTGAACAACTCAGCAAATCAATTTATGAAATTTCGAACCCTATTTTTTTTACATCAGAGCTATTTTGTTATGGGCTAGATTTATCGCAAACAATGTATTTGTATATAGACCAACGATTAGAGCATCCGCTAAAAATTGCTCAAGCGCGTGTCGAACGTAAAAATGAGTACTTATGTGGCAGGGTCTTAGCTCAGGCAGTTTTAAATCATCATTTCGGTTTAGATCAGCCCATAACCTCTATGCACGAACATTTGCCCATCTGGCCAACTCATGTTTTGGGGAGCATTAGTCATTCACAAAATAAGTTAATTGTTGCGCTATCTAACAATGCGGTTTATTTGGGAATTGATATTGAGCACTGGGTGACCTCAGAATTTGCTCAAGAGAGTGCACATCTTATTTTAACGCCATCTGAGTTTGATTTATGGAAAAGTAAAGCGGCAGAATTTTTTGATTTTGCCCGTTATGTGAGTTTAATTTTCTCTGTAAAAGAAAGCCTATATAAAGCGGTTTATCCCACTGCAAAGCAATATATTGATTTCTTGGAAGCATCTATAGTCGATATTAATTTTGAAAATCAAACATTAACGCTAAATTTTTTGCTGGAAATTCAACAGCGCTATCAACTCTTAGAACGCTATGACGGTGGCTGGACCATAGAGCAAGACCATATTATGACTTGGGTTTTTCAGTCACGAAATTTTGCTTAAAATAAAAGAAGGCAACGAATTGCCTTCTTTTATTTAGGGTTTAATTTTCTTGTAACTTAGGATCTTGGAATCCTGTTTCACGCATATCTTGAGAGTTGAATAGGAACATAAATCCTACTGCAAAACTTAGTATGCCAAAGAAGAGGATACTTCCTGATATTGGTAAAAACCGAGTTAAGAGACCCAAAGTTGTAGTGGCAATCGAGTCGCCTAACGCATCTTGTGCGAGCCAAATTGCGTTAATACGCCCTAGATATTCGTCAGGTGTATGTCCTTGCACAATGCTGTATTGAAGCAAGTTGGCAATCGACATCAAATATCCGAAAACACATAAAATGGGTAAAGTCACAATGAGCCAAGGTGAAAGCCCAATCATAATCATGCAACTAAAAACCCCTAAACACGTATAGAGCATGACCAAGCCGGGTCTGAGTAAACGTGTTGTCCAGCCACTGAGTAAAGCACCTAAAGTCGAGCCTAAAGGTACTGCCGTATACATAAGCCCGAGTTCGAATGCACCACCGTGAAAAATTTCATCTGCCATTTGCGGAAAAATGATTCGAATAGCACTGCTAAAACTAAGCAATGTGCCTATTAAAATCGTGCTGCCGACCACTTTATTTTTAAAGACGAATTTAAAGCCTTGGACTAATTGATGAAGAGGACTTTCGCCATTTGATACATGTTGCGGTTTAAGCGCAGGTAGTCCCATCAATAAAAATACAGTCAGTAAAGTACCCACCGTTGAGACCCAATACACGGTCGCAACACCACTAGCAGCAATTAATATACCGCCGATTGCAGGTGAAATAACGGTTGCAAGACGTACGGATACCATACTGATTGCACGGGCTTGTACAATATTTTCCCGCCCTACAATTACAGGCATGATCGCCATCATTGCCGTTACACCGAGTGCACCAAAGAAACCATCCCATGCTGAAAGAAAGTAAATGGCATAAAGCGAAGGATGCTCAAACATGGCATTAATCGCGAGGCCAGCAAAGCCTAAGCCACATACACCACGTGCCAATAAAATTAGCCATTTTCGATCTTTGCGATCTGACAACAAACCACCCAGTAGCAAGCCAATAAACATCGCAATGCCTTCAAAAGCCATTGCGACAGCAACGTTAAGCGAGTTCCCCGTAATGTCATAGACTTGTTTTGGAATAGCCACGACCAACATGCCAATCGTTAACAATGACAATGTGCGGGCAATAAATACATGTCTGAAATGGGCATTACGTTTTAAAAGACTAAAATCGGTCAATAAAGATTTGAAACTCATGGCGTGTGCTCCTCTAAACCGCGCGCTTGACAAATCATGCGGTTTAAAATCGGGCCAAGTATTTCAAGCTGCTCTGGAGACAATATATCGGTATGGTCAGCTTCGCTTAGTCGAACAATATTGAGTTTTTTAACTAAAGGTGACCATTGTTGTTCTGGTTGGATATACGGCAGCAAGTCTTTTTCAGCGACAACTAAGTGTAGTTCACCATCAAAGTGCGGCATCTTATATGGTTTTAATAAACGGATGGCATCGCGATAGTTTGCAAAAATATCCTCTTGTAAACGACGGGTTTCTTCATTTAATGCCGTATCTGCATCGGCTAAAATATCATTGAAGAATTGAAGTTGCTCTTGTTCAGCTTCAGCATTCATTTCCTCTACCGACAAATCTAACCACTGATGAATTTCAGCAGGGTAAGTGTCTAATAAGCCGAGATAATCAACTTTTTCACCTTGTTCAGTGAGCTTCGCTGCAACTGCATAGGCCACAGTGCCGCCAAGTGAATAACCTAGTAACGTATAAGGTCCTGTTGGTTGTTGCTTGCGAATAATCTCAAGTTGTTTTTCAACCAATTCGTCCATATCAGTACTATTTGCCAATAAGCCATCTGGTCGAGATGACTGTAATCCAATAATTGGTAAGTCAGAATGTAAATAACGATTCAGCACCGTATATTGCCATGCTGAACCAGAACCTGGGTAGAAACAGAACAATGGATGCCCAGAGCCGGAGCGGATTGGCAAAATAGGTTGCATGCCAGTTTGTTCAACTTCTGCCAAACGTTCTTGTGTAAGAAGTAAAGCTGCTAAACGTTGAATCGTGACATGACTCATCAACTGGCCAATTGGAATGGTCCGCTTGAATACCTTTCGGATTTCAATTGCAAGCTTCATCACCAAAATGGAATGTCCACCAATCGCAAAGAAATCTTCGTTAACACCAATATTTTGATTGGTGTTTAAAACTTGCTGGAAAATGCGTGTCAGTTCATGTTCAAAAGCAGTGGTGGCGTACTGTTTTTCTATATTTGAAGAAGTAAGTTGTGGTTGCGGCAGTGCTTTACGGTCCAGCTTACCATTATGACTTAATGGGAATTTCTCAATTAATACATAGTGGGTCGGCACCATATATGCAGGAAGCTGTTTTGCCAATTGTTTCTTTAACTGGTCGACGTTTACAGGCGCTGTTGTTTGCAAGTAAGCAACCAACTGAACATCAGCTTTATTTTGTTCAGAAGAAATAGGATGTACAACCACATCAAGACCGCTGATTAAGCGTAATTGCTGTTCAATTTCACCCAGTTCAATACGTTGCCCACGTATTTTTAGCTGATCATCAGCACGGCCCACATATTGAATACTGCCGTCTGCATGCCATCGAGCAATATCACCAGTGCGATACATGCGTTGACCTGCTGCGAATGGATTTGCCACAAAACGTGATGCTGTTAAGTCCGGTCGATGCAAATAACCTATTGCCAATTGATGACCTGCTAAATAAAGCTCACCGTCCACTCCAAAAGGAACAGGGCGTAAGTATTGATCTAAAATATAAAGCTGGGTATTCCAGACTGGATAACCAATTGCGACGCTACTTTCTTCAGGATGTAATCCCAGTGTTGCATCCATATAACTCACATCTACTGCCGCTTCTGTTGGGCCATATAAGTTATGTAGCTCACAACTAAAGTGCTCGGTAAATGATTTTGCTAAAGCTGTTGGTAATGCCTCACCACTACAGAACACTCGGCGGATTGGTAAACTTTGACGCTGAGCAGATGACAAAATTTCGGTAGCAGCATTTTCAAAAACAGCCAACATTGAAGGTACAAAATGTAATGTTGTTACCTGATATTTTTGAATGAGGCTTAATAATGCCAATGGATCACGGTGTGCATCTACAGGTGCCATAACTAATCGTGCACCTACTAAATATGACCAGAAAAACTCCCATACTGAAACATCGAAAGTACATGGTGTTTTTTGCAAAATCGTATCGTTGGCTGAGAGTGGATATTCTGATTGCATCCATAAAATACGGTTCACAATGGCTTGTTGAGAAACCATGACACCTTTTGGCTGGCCTGTTGTACCTGATGTATAGATTAAATAGGCCGGATGCTGTGGGGTAATAACTGTCGTTTTATAGCTACTTAAATCCACCTTTGTTTCATCAAACAATTCATTAAAAGCAAAGGTAGCTATTGATGGATGGGCAATAGCAGCTAGATCTTTTTGTTCACCAATCACAAGTTTAGATTTGGCATCCTGCAACATAAATTTGATGCGTTCAGACGGATGTTGTAAATCAATAGGTAAATAAGCTGCACCTACTTCAATTACTGCTAAAATCGCAATACTCAGTTTGACTGATCTTGGCAAGGCAACAGCAACAATATCTCCAGCCTGTACGCCCGCTCTTTGCAATTGCTGTGCTAAAGCACAAACTTGCAAACGCACTTCACTGAAACTGAGCTGATGATTTTCATCTGATAATGCCGTTTGTTCAGGCGTAATTCGAGCTTGTTCTCTGAGTAATTGCTGTAACGTGCTCTGACGAACATAGTATTGGGTTTGATTTGTTTTCTGGATTAAATCGCGCTCTTCAGCCAGCTGTAAGCGATAGTGAGCTAGAGAAGTCTCTGGTTCATTTAATGCAATTTCAATCAATTGAACCATTCGCTCAAGGAAGTGTTCAGGCTGATCAATTACACCACGCTGCTCAAGTAATAGCTCAATTTGATGATCAGGAATAACTAACAAAGCAAGCGGGTAATGGCTATAACCACGATTTGTGAGTTTTGAAATCGCAGCATCACCAAGTTTTTGCTGTAAATACTGGTTATCAGGGTAGTTTTCTACGACTAACAAACTATCGAAAAGATTGCCTTGTCCCACTAATTGCTGAATTGCACCCAGACCCAAACCATCATGCTCTAAATGTTCAACATGCAATTGCTGTAACTGAGTCAATTGTTCCCAAAGTGTTTGCTGTATGTTGAGCTTTACACGCACCGGAATCGTATTTAAAAACAATCCAATCTGTTGCTCTAAACCATTGATAGGTGCCGAACGCCCAGAAACAGGTGTACCAAACACAATATCTTCACGGTGAGCATAAATATTTAAAGTCATTGCCCAAATCATTTGCATAAAGACATTGAGCGTGATGCCTTGCTGGCGTAATTTGTGTTGAAGTTTCGCGCCCAACTCAGCACTTAAACGATATGAAGTTTCCTGCACGGCTTGTTGTGCTTGATTAAATAAAATAAGTGGCTGTAAATCTGCTAAATCACGTTGCCATATTACTTTTGATGTTTCATGGTCACGTCCAGATAAAGCTTTAATCACTGTTTCATAACTATATTCAAGCACTGGCAATTGTTGATTAGTTTGCTGATAGGCTTTAATAAAATCTTGTAAAAACAGCGGAGTTGACCAACCATCTGTTAACAGATGATGCACCATAATCAATAATTCTGACTGTTCTGGAGCATATTGAATTAAGGTTGCCCGAATTAAGCCATAGGGTTGGTCGAGGTGAATCGGTTGCTGCAATGCTTCTTGAATGGTTTGCTCAAGTAGATCGGGAGTGACTGAGCAAAACTGAACTGGCCAAGCTTGAGTAGGATGTAATGAATAGATAAAAACAGGTTCTTCAGCTAATTCACTATCAAAATGCCCACCTAATTGAGGGTGTCGTTTTAATACGGTAATCAACGCTTGCTGTAAACGTACCGGATCAATGTCTCCATTTAAACTAAGACGAGTAAAGGCATTATAGTTCGATTGATTTTCTATTTGAGATAAGAACAGCATGCCTTTTTGCAAAGGAAGTAAAGGTAAAATCGTACTGTTTTTTCCATATTTTTCTTGTACCTTTTGTTCTAGCTCTGCTGAAAATAAAGGTTTTGAAACTGCGGCTTGTTGTTCATCTAAACGGGTGAGTTGCGGCGCTATAGCGGCCACTGTTTTAAATTGGAATACATCACTTGGTCTTAAGCCGTAACCACGTTGGCGTAGTTGAGTACAAAGCATAATGGCCGAAATACTATCGCCACCTGTCATAAAGAAGTCATCATCAATCCCAATGGCGTCAAGCTTAAGAACAGATGCAGTAATTTGACATAAAAGCTGTTGTTCAGGCGTTTCGGCCATTCGGCTATGGGTACGAATTTGAGGCTTTGGCAGTGCTTTTTTATCGACTTTGCCACTTACATTTCGTGGAAATTCGGACATAACCGTTAGGGCAGAAGGCACCATATATTCAGGTAAGTTTTGACGTAACTGACTTAGATATTGCTGACTTAATTGCTCACTGGTTTTTTCATCAAGTTCAATGTCTTTGACCACACAATAACCGAGTAAACGATGACTGTTATTAATCGGTTCTGCAATGACTACTGCGCTTTCAACATTGGCTAAAATCGAAAGCGCATTTTCAACTTCACCAATCTCAACTCGATAACCACGAATTTTAATCTGGTCATCACAGCGGCCCATAAACTCCAGTTTACCCGCACTATTCCAGCGGACTAAATCACCCGTACGGTACATACGCTGTCCATGTTCAAATGGATTCGCTACAAAGCGGGTAGCACTTAAGTCAGCTCGGCCTAAATAACCATTGGCAATACCAAAGCCAGAAATATAAAGCTCACCAATGACGCCAGTTGGGCATCGTTGTAAATGACGATCTAGTACATAGGCCTGTGTATTACCAATAGGGTTACCAATGACAGGGCGAGCTGTCTGTTTTAATTCTGCTCGGAAAGTATCAACCGTATATTCGGTTGGGCCATATAAGTTATGAGCAAAAAGCGCTGGCTGAGCATTGAGTTGTTGCCATAAAGCCAATGGTGCAGCTTCACCACCAATCAAAATAAGACTTGGATGATGCTGATTTTCAGCAAATAAACCATTCGTCATCATTTGCGCACAAAAAGATGGTGGTAAATCAAGTGTGTCGATTTGTCGTTGCTGAATTTCTTGCACTAAACCAAATGCATCACGACGCATGTTTTCATCAAAAATATGTAGCTCTTGGCCCCATAACATCCAGAAAACTTGCAACCAAGATGAGTCAAATGAGAAAGAGTGGGTATGCGCTGCACGTAACGGACGGTCAGGAAAACGCTCATTTACCGCTTCTAATACGGGCCAGTAAATGGTTGGTTTATGTGACAAAATGAGGTTGAGTAAAGAACCATGTGTGTTCATTACCCCCTTAGGGCGGCCAGTACTACCTGAGGTAAAAATGACATAAGCAACATCTTGGAAATCAAATTTACGATTTTCGGCAGGAATATCACTCGCATCTTGTTTTCGAATTTGCGTTTGAACATCTTCATGATCAAGATATAACTGCTGAATATTTTGTGGTAGTTGCTGTGCAAGAGCTTGTGTCGTTAATACAAATAATGGATTTGCATCTTCACACATCATTTGCATACGATCGATTGGATAATCTAAATCGAGAGGTAAGAAACTCGCACCAGAATTGAGTACAGATAACATCACCACAACTGAGTCAATTGAACGAGGAATAGCTCCAGCAATGACCGTTTGCTTTTTGGCTCCATTTTCTTGTAAAAAACGAGTCAGTTGATTCACTTGTACCGCAAGCTCAGCAAAACTAAGATGCTGAAGGTTTGGACGTTCACCACTCACGATGGCGGTACGTTCAGGATATTTTTTCACTTGCTCATAAAAAATATCTAAAACATTATTATATTGTTTAGGGTGACTAACACGCGGACCAATACCACTTTGGGTTAGGGCAGCAAGCTCTTGTGGTGTTGTAATATTAAAATTGCTACATGGCTGTTCTGGACGAATCAAGGCTTGTTCGAGCAATAATGTTAGGCGTTGACCGTGGTTAAATAGCTCATCTTGTGTATAACGCTGCGAATCTGCACGTAGTTCGATAATGAGTTCATGATCTTGAACAATAAAGGAAAACTCAAAATCATCAATTGGTCCTGTAGAAATATGGTGTGTTTTGACCTTTTCACCATCTACAACCAAGTCTTGATCAAAAGCTTTATAATTTAAAATAGGACCGTACATTCGTTCATGAATATCGATACTATTTAAATCTCTTAAAATTTGTTCTGCATCGTATTTCTGATGCAGACGAATTTCTCGTAATTGCTTTTGTACATGTTGAGCTAAGCTCACCCAACTGTCTTTTTCAGCAACTTTAAACTTCACAGGTAGAACATTTACCGTAGGTAAGGTTGAGCGAATCGCTTTTGAACCTAAACGGCGCATAAATGGAATACCGTTAACCAACTCGGCTTTATCGGTCATTTTGTAAATATAATGTAATGACAATGACATCATCATGTCATTTAAAGCTAGCTTGGATTGCACAGCTAAAGCTTGAATTTGCTCTAAAATTCCTTGCGAAAAACGCAGCTGATGCTTAACAAATGTTGCTGTAGTTTTTGCCGCTAAATGATGAGTACTTAAACTAACTGGACTTGGTAAATCTTCACAGTAAGTTTTCCAAAAAGCTTGGTCTACTTTAAATTGATGGCTATTTTCATATGCTTGACGTTCCGAAATAACATCATTGACGCCAATGAACGGAGAAACTGAAAGTTCTTTTCCTTCTTGTAATTGTTGATATAGCTCAACAATACGTTTGGTTAAGTTAATCATGCTAAACCCATCAAGCATGATGTGGTGATAACGTTGATACCAATACACTTTATCATGCGTCGTAAATAGCACCTGACGAAACAGTTGAGATTCACCAGCTTTAAGTGATTTAGCACATTGACGGTCTGATGGCATCCAGTCCCATAAGCGTTGTTGAGCTTTTTTAGGCGTTAAATGACAAAAATCAAATTCTTCGATTTGAAACTGAATTTGATTATTGAGTTCAATAAATGGTTGAGACGCTTCAGATGAATATGAAGCAATGACCGTATCAGCTTCATTTAAGCCGATTTGAATTGCTTTTTTAAACGTTGGGATATCGACAGTTTTTGGTAGTTCCAAACAATGCGCAATGGTATATAAATCTTCAATTGAACTTAAATGATCGGCAAGAAAAATACCGAGCTGAGTAGAGGCCAATGCAAAACGAGCGGGTTGAGAAAGGTCCGGAGTAAATTCATTATTTAATGCCTGATTCATGACAATACTCCTTTACGCTTGTTGAAAGGGGTTAATCGCAACCCAGTGTTTTTCCACATATGCAATACACGAAGCCCGTGTATCCGGTCCATGCTGAACATCCCACCCCGACGGCACTTGATGTTGAGCAGGCCATAAACTGAACTCACCTTGTTGATTTTTTAAAACCTGAAAAGACAAACTTTCGTTATCGAAAGGATTAATATAGTTTTCCTGTAAGTTGCTCATGATATTGTTATCCTTGATGAAACAAATGGTTATAGTGAAAGAATTTTTTGCAATGCCTTAAGCAAGTCGGTACGCCAGTTCACGGCATCATGTCCGCCTGAAAAACTGTGAAAGCTCACTTGATTGAATGATTGCAATTGTTGATAAAGCTGTAGGGCATCGTCCCGCATATCGGTTTCATACGTGCCGGCACTGATATAAATTTGAGTTGTTTTTGATAATGGATGAGATCGGTTTTGAAGCAGTTCTAAAATATTCCCTTTATATTTTTGACCTAACGTGCTGTTCGAAAAATCTGACCACCAATAAGATCCAGATTGTAAAATCAGAGAAGTAAAAATGGTCGGGAACAACAAAGCGCTATGTAAAGCGCATAATCCACCTAAACTTTGACCGCATAACGTAATGTCTATTTTAGAAATAAAGGAATATTCTTTTAGAAGCGTTTCAATAAGTTCATAAACCAATGCCTGACTAAACGCATCATGACAACCATAATCTTGTTGGCGTTGTTGACTATTTAAACTATGAACAAAAACATAAACTGCTGGACGAATCTTATTTGAATCAGTCAAATGCTGAATTTCGGGAATAATCGAAAGCTCTCGGCTCCAGAGTTGGCCATCAAGCAAAATGATAAGTGGTAAGTCTTCTTGAGTCGATTGATGACTAATAAAAACGTCGACTAAATAGTCCTGCTGGCATAAGCGACTTGACCATTGAAATGTCTTTGTAATTGGGTAATCGCCTATTAAAAATTTTGTGCTTTCGAGTTGAATTTGATTGATGTATCGAGCCAGATGTCCCGTGTAAAACCGATGTTGATTGAATGGATCAATTTGAGCACTCTGTTTAAGCTGGGTTTGCCACCATGCGCGTCGCGTTGCTGCACAATCTGTTTCTGGGGCTTCCTCACTAGCAGTAACTACAACATAACTACCAGCCCAAGCTAGAGGCAACTCTATTTCAAAAAAGTACACATCTGTCCCAGCTATACGGCTAAAACGATTCCACTTTTGATAGATAGAAGGGCTTTGTGAATAGATATCGATATAAACAAAAAGGCTTTCTTTGAGTTCAGAACTACGCCAAATAAAGGTACATAGCGCTTTATTTTTTTGTAGGTTGACCAGCGGGCTACCTAGTTTTTTTACGGTATTCCACCAGACTTCACTCCCAACATTGATTTGTTGAAATAGGGGATGTAAGGGTTGAGAAAATGGCTTCATTTTGAGTCCATCTCGACAAGAAAGCGCGGTCAAATTATCAGAATGATTCTCATTAGTAAATGAAAACAATTATCATTATAATCAATAAAAAAAGATGGGTTTTATTAATATTATTTAAAAACAATAATTTAAATTAGGTTTATGGTTAATAAATAACTTGATTTAGATTGTAATCTTATGTTTGATATTTATCGCACTTGATAATAATGATAATTATTTGCAATTATGTGGCGCAATTTAATATTCGAGTCAAATTGGAGTAAAACATGAGCTCTACCATCGTAGTCACAGGTGCTGCAAGAGGTATTGGAGCTGCTATTGCAAAAAAATTATTGCAGCAAGGGTATCAAGTGATCGGCATCGACCGACAGGAAAACCCAGAACAATGGGAAATCACTCAAAAGCTAGAAGAACGTGAAATATCGCGTTGGCAAGGCTTTCAGCAAGATATTACTGATCAAGAAACAACAGCAAAGCTCATTAACAATATTTTAAACAAATATAGCGTGACAGGTTTAGTGAATGCGGCAGGCGTTTTGATTATGCGTTCTATGCTTGAAGCAAACACAGAAGACTGGCAAACACTTTTCGCAGTAAATGTCATGGCACCTATTGCGATTAGTCAACAACTGGCCAAGCATTTTTGTGAAAAAAAGCAGGGAAGTATTGTCACGATTAGCTCGAACAGTTCACGTATGCCACGTATACAACTTGGCATGTATGCAACGACAAAAGCTGCATTGAGCCATTACTGCCGTAATCTTGCGCTTGAAATCGCACCTCACCAAGTAAGGCTTAATATTGTTTCACCAGGCTCTACGTTAACCCAAATGCAGCAGCAGCTTTGGACAGATAATTCGCCTCCGCCTGCGGTAATCGATGGAGATTTAAGCCAATACCGTACAGGCATTCCCTTAAGAAAATTAGCCCAACCTGAAGATATTGCCAATACGGTGAGTTTTTTACTTTCGGATCAGGCTGCACAAATTACCATGCAAGAAATTGTGGTTGATGGAGGAGCCACTTTAGGCGTTTAAACATCCATTCATTACAACAAAATAACTGTATAAGGAGTTGCGAGATGTCGGCACAGCATCCGTATTTTATCCAACGAGAAAATTTTACTGAAAGCCGCGTTGCATTAGCCCAAGAAATTTTAAATTGTGGAAATGACGCAGGTTTTATTTTTACCACGCCAGAATACACCATCAATAGTCATCAAAAATTACGTGATATTCAAGTTGCTAAAAATAGCCTTTTAAAAGATTGGTTAGATGAAGCACGAGCTCAATTAGAACTTGCAATAAATGACGGTTATAAAGACGTCAAGATTATGGGTGGACTACCATTTTGCTCGGCAGCGGATGTCAATTTAATGCTGATGCAAAATGCAAAAATCTATCAGAAAGTACTCTATGCACAGTCTGATATTGATTTTGATTCTTTATCTTTAGAAAAGGCGGATTATTTCCCTTTAGGTGAACATTACCAACAGCAGGTTGAGTATTTAGTTCAACAAATGCAAGCAAAAAAACTCGATAAAGCCGTACTTGCTCGTATTTTACAACTTGAGTTTGAACAAAATATTCCCGTCTCGGACTTACTTTATAACTTAGCTAAGCATAATCCCGAAGGCTATAACTATGCCGTCGCGAGGCATCCTCAAAGTGAAGGATGGTTTGTCGGTGCAAGCCCCGAACTTTTAATTGCAAAGCAAAATACAAGAATCTGGAGTAAACCGGTTGCTGGCACATTGGCTCGTGATGACGATCCAACTCTAGACCAAAACAACGCCAGAGCATTACTTGCTTCACAAAAAGATCAACATGAGCATGCACTCGTCATCGAAATGATTGCCGATGAGCTCACACCTTTTTGTAAGCAGTTAAAAGTACCTAAGCAACCATCACTCATTCGTACCAAACGCCTTTGGCACTTGGCATCACACATTACTGGCGAACTTAAGCAAGCCGATACACATGTTTTTGACTTAATTGAACGCTTGCACCCAACCCCTGCAATTTGTGGGGAGCCTAGTCCAATTGCGAAAGAACTAATTCAGCAACTTGAACCATTTAACCGTGAATTATTTGCAGGAACTATGGGCTGGGCAGATGAACAAGGTAATGGTGAATGGTCGGTGACTGTTCGCTGTGCCCGAATTTATCAGAACATTGCCCGTTTATTTGCTGGTGCGGGCATTGTTGAAGCTTCTCGACCACAAGCTGAACACGCTGAAACTGCCGCTAAATTTCGAACTGTGCTGGACGGTTTCCAGATTTCACCCAATCAATTGCCAATACAAGGACCAAACACATGACAACACAGGTTTATCTGGATGGTGCCGTGCCATATCCAGCAGAATTTGCAGAGATTTACCGTAAAAAAGGTTACTGGCTTGGACAAAACTTGAGTGATTTCTTGCGTGAAAATGCTCAAAAATACCCGCAAAACATAGCAGTATATGATGGTGATAAAGCCGTTAGTTACACTGAGTTTGATCATTTAGTTGATTACTGTACAAGCCACTTATATCAACATGGACTAAGAGCGGGCGATAAAGCAGTTGTACAAATGCCGAATCACTATCAGTTCTATGTTTTATTTTTTGCACTGATTCGGCTTGGTGCTTTACCTGTGATGTCTTTACCTGCACATCGCTTTGCAGAACTCAGTAGTTTTTTTAAACAAACTGAAGCAAAAGCTTATTTCTGCGCTGATTTTGGTGCACAAAAATTTGACTACCGAGAGCTCGCCGAAAAGCTTCAGCAAACTGCTCCTTGCTTACAACATATATTTGTCCTCGGAAATGCCGACAAATATGTAGCTATTCAAGATCTATTAAAAGAAACCAATATTTTAGATGAGGCGATTTCGCCAACTACGGCGGATCAGGTTGCTTTCTTACAACTTTCAGGTGGAAGTACCGGTGTTCCTAAACTGATTCCACGTACCCATGACGACTATCTATATAGCGTACGTGAGAGCGCAAAAATCTGCCGTCTTAATCAGTCATCACGTTTACTCATGGTTTTACCCTCGGCGCATAACTTTTCAATGAGCTCGGCCGGTTCTTTAGGTATTTTTTATTCAGGTGGGGCTGTGGTTTTAGGAACTGATCCAAGCCCTGAAACTGCTTTTTCATTAATCAAAAAACACGGTGTGACTGATGCTTGTTTGGTTCCTGCTTTGGTTCGACCATGGATGGATAAAGCAGCGAAAGATCAAGATCCAATATTGTCGATTCTTCGTTGCTTGCAAGTCGGAGGAGCACGTTTACCCGATGCCGTTGCCTCACGCCTAATTGATGAGTTCCAAGTCAATCTACAACAAGTTTTTGGCATGGCAGAAGGACTGGTGAACTACACCCGTTTTGACATGACGAAAGAGCAAATTATCCATACCCAAGGTCTAAAAATCTCGCAAGATGATGAAATCTTGGTGCTGGATGATAACGATCAGCCAGTAGACGCTGGGGAAGTAGGGCATTTGCTAACTCGTGGGCCTTATACCATTCGTGGCTATTATCAAGCACCAGAGCACAATGCTCGTTCTTTTACACCAGATGGTTTTTATCGAACAGGCGATTTAGTGCGTATTCGCGAAGATGGCTGCATTGTGGTAGAAGGCCGTTCAAAAGAACAAATCAATCGCGCTGGTGAAAAAATTGCGACCGAAGAGGTTGAACAAGCTTTATTAACTCACCCACAAATCCGTTTGGCAGCACTAGTTGCTATGCCTGATGAGATTATGGGGGAAAAAAGCTGTGCATTTATTGCATGGCAAGCACAAAGTGATGACCCAAGCCCCATTCGTCTTGCAATGTCAGTTCGTCAACATCTTAAGGATTATGGACTGGCTACCTACAAAATTCCCGATCGAGTCGAATTTATCGAGCAATTTCCATATACAGCCTTTGGAAAAATCGACAAAAAAAAATTACGTCAACAACTTGAAACTAACACCAATGTTCTTGCTTAAAGATGAAAAAGGAAAAATTTGATGAGTATTCCTAAAATTGCTAGTTACAGCATGCCACAAGCGCACGAGTTTACAGCGAATAAAACACATTGGCAGTTGCATACCAATCGTGCTGTTTTATTAGTACATGATATGCAGCAATATTTTTTAGATTTTTATGATCAAACTCAAGCGCCTATTCCAGAGCTTATTAAAAATACCAAAGAACTGATTGAAACTGCGCGTAAGTTTAATATTCCTGTGGTCTATACGGCACAGCCCGGTAACCAGACACCTGAACATCGCCAGTTATTAACTGACTTTTGGGGAACTGGCCTAAAAGATGATCCGAAAATCACTCAAATTTTGCCGGAAATTTCCCCTCAAAAAAATGATACTGTTTTAACAAAGTGGCGTTATAGCGCATTTAAGTTTTCTCCACTTGAACAACTCATGCGTGAGTCAAACCGCGACCAGCTCATCATTTGTGGTGTTTATACTCATATTGGCTGTCTTATGAGTGCAGCGGAAGCCTTTATGCTAAATATCCAGCCATTTTTATGCGGAGACGCGCTCGCTGATTTTAGCCGTGAAGAACACGATATGGCTTTAAAATACGCAAGTACACGTTGTGGGCAAGTGATGGCAACTCAGCAAGTCACACGAGCTTGGGCGCTTGAACAAGCTGCATCACCACTTACTCAAGAAGGTATTGTTTTGGCAGTGAGTGAACAGCTTCAGATTCCTGCATCAGACATTCAGTTAAATGATGATTTACTCATGCTTGGACTTGATTCAGTACGACTCATGACATTAGTGGGTAAATGGCAAGCTTACGGCGCACAGGTAAGCTTTGAAGATTTAGCTGAACAACCAACCCTAGAAGTTTGGATTGAGAAGCTAGTCGCTTAATTTGAAAGAATAAAAAAAGCAGATATTAAATCTGCTTTTTTTATTCTAAGTTTTAAAAGGATGTATTGTCTTTTTTAATACGGCTGTTAAATCTCAAAGTTCTACTCAACCATGGTTTGCTTATTGACCACTGAAAACTCGGTAAACTATGAACCACAACAAAGAAGAACACAGTAAATAGCGGTACCAGTAATGTACCAAACACGACACTGCCAAATACGCTCATTCCAATTTCATATCTGCTCGCAGCACCTGCCCCAGTTGCAAAAATTAGAGGAACCACACCCGCACCAAAGGCGAGAGAAGTCATTAAAATCGGACGTAAACGTAGTTTTAAAGCCTCACTAGCCGCATCGATTTTACTTTTTCCTTGTTTGAGTGCTTGAGTCGCAAACTCAACAATGAGAATGGCATTTTTACAAGATAAGCCAATACCTGTTAATAGGGCAATTTGAAAGTAAACATCGTTAGGTAACTTAAAAATCCAAGCAAAAATAATAGTGCCTGTAATACCTAAGGGAAGCCCTAATAAAATAATAAAAGGAACTTTCCAGCTTTCATACAAGGCAGCCAAACATAAGAAAATAAACAAAATAGAAATGAGATATAAATAGATCGCTTGACGGCTTGATTGTTGCTCTTGTAAAGAAAGACCGCTCCATGCGACATCTATACCAGACTGTTTACTGACCATATCACTTAACTGTTGCATTGCCTGACCTGAGCTAAAGCCTGGACTTACATTGGCTTCAAGTTGAATGGCAGTTAGTCCCATAAATCGGGTAAGAGCTTCTGGGCCACCTGTCCACTGACTTTGCGCAAAATGAGCAAGGGAAAGCATTCCACCTGAGTTGTTGCGTACATGCCAATACGCTAAATCCTCGGGTTTAGAACGAAACTCTGCATCGCCTTGCATAATGATTCTCTTAATTCGACCTCGTTCAACAAAATCGCCAACATAGTTTCCACCCCAGGCAGTCGATAGTGTTGAACGAATTGCTTGTTGGTCAATTCCTAACATTTTGGCTTTATTTTGATCGAGTTGAATAAATACTTCGGCTTTATCTTCACTCACAAGAGGACTTAGATTTTCAAAGGCTGAATAATTTCGAGATTCTTTTTCTAAGGCTTTATATTGTTTAATTAATTCATCGCGCCCTTGACCATTTACATCTCTAAGCCAAAGTTCTAAAGCGTCAGATTGACCTAAACCAGATACACTTGGTGGCATTCCTACCATGACTTTAGCCGGCAAGTTTTTTTGTAAATATGCTTGGGCACGTTCACGAATAGCACTCGCCGTATTAGCTTCTCCTTTACGCTCATTCCAATGTTTAAGCGAAACAAAGGCCATACCTAAATTTGGACCGCTCCCTGAAAAGTTTTGTCCATTTACGACCAGTACGGTATTTATATTTTTACCTTCATGTTCAAAGAAATAATTATTGACGAGTCTTCCAATTTCTTCGGTTTGGCTCATTGAAGCACTGTTATGCAAACTATAGGGAACAGCAAGTAATCCTTGATCTTCATTTGGAATAAAGCTTGTAGGCAAACTGCGGTAAATCATCAATAGAATAACCGCGATGCCCACAACCAACAGACTGGAAAATACTTTAAACTGGATTAAACGAACAGATAAAAAACTAAAAGCTGATCTGAATTTTTGAAGAGCAAGCTCAAGCATTTGTCCCCATTTTGGTTTTTTATGATGTTTTTTTAATAAAACTGCGCACATTGCTGGCGTGATGGTTATAGCTACAAATAGCGATAACAACATGGCTGCTGCTAATGTAATAGGAAACTGACGGTAAATCATACCCGTCGAACCACTAAAAAAAGCCATTGGAATAAATACCGCGGTTAAGACCAGCGTAATACCCACCAATGCACCGCTAATCTCTTGCATCGACATCAAACAAGCTTCACGTACACTCAGTTGTTGTTCGTGCATGAGACGTTCAACATTTTCTACGACTACAATCGTGTCATCAACCAATAATCCAATCGCTAAAACCAGTGCAAATAGCGTAAGCGTGTTAATACTCATCCCAAATAGATATAACACTACAAATGTGCCACTAATGACGATCGGAACAGTAATGGTTGGAATAAGAGTTGCACGCCAATTTTGTAAAAAGAGATACATCACAATAACAACGAGCACGATTGCTTCAAGCAACGTGATCATGACCTGCTTAATTGACTCTTCAATAAATGGTGTATTGTCTCGTGGATAAACGACTTTATATCCTGCTGGTAAATGCTGGCTAAGCTGAGCCATTTTTTCTTTAATAAGAGCAGAAGTCTCGATTGCATTCGCATCAGGGCTTAGAGAAATACCTAAACCTGCCGATGGGTAGCCATTAAGTGTATTAATGCTTTCGTAATTTTCTGCTCCTAACTCGACTCTCGCGACATCTTTTAAATAAACAAGGCTACCGTCAACATTTGCTTTAACGACTACCGATTTAAAGTCATCAATTGTTTTTAAGCGCGAACCTGCTTTTACTTTTGCATAAATATTTTGATCAGAAGCAGAGGGCATTGCACCAATCGAACCAGCAGCAATTTGGGTATTATAATCTTCGAGGGCCTTTTCAATATCACTCGGCACAAGTTGGTAATTTCTAAGCTGATTTGGGTTTAACCAAATGCGCATGGCATAACTTGAACCAAAAACATCAACTTCACCAATTCCTTGTAATTGACTTAAAGGTTGTTCAAAGTGATTCACCATATAATCAGACAAATCAATATTGCTGGTTTTTCCTGTTTCATCATATAGCCCCACAATCAGCAGCATATCGCCAGTGGTTTTCCATATGTTTACGCCTTGTCTTTGAACTTCCTCAGGTAAACGGTTTAAAGCACCATTAATTCGGTTTTGTACTTGGAGCTGCGCTTTATCGATATCTGTGCCAATTTTAAAATGAATATCAATGCTGCTCGTTCCGGACGATTCACTATGTGACGTAAAGTACAGCAAATTATCCAGCCCCTTTATTTGTTGTTCTAAAATTTGGGTCACACTTTCTTCTACGGTGTCAGCAGCTGCACCACGATAGTTTGCAACAACCGTAACACCGGGCGGTGCAAGGTTTGGATAGCGTTCGACAGGCATGGCTAAAGTGGCAAAAAAACCAAAAATAAGAATAGTGATTGCAATGACACAAACAAAGATAGGGTGGTAGATAAAAAAACGAGAGAGCATTGTTATGTCTACTTTAAGATTGTTTTAAATAGGTTTTTAGGCACACGAAAGTTTAATGTTAACGCTTTTTTAAGCCACAAACAATAATGATTATCATTATACAAATAATAATTATTTTTATCTTGAACAGTAAAAGTCATGAGTATATGATGCTCGGCACATCATAAATGATAATAATTATCATGTGGTAATCATTATCCAGAATAAGGGCCGAGAAATGACGTTAACTAAAAAGGCGCTGGTGGTCGCCATCTCAACACTGCTTCCGTTTGCAGTTCAAGCAAATACAGATAGTGAACAGCCGAGTAATAATGAATCAGTTCAAAAACTTAAAACTATTGTAGTTTCCGCTGCATTAAAAGAACAAGATGTAGATAAAGCACCTGCATCCATTAGTGTGATCACGAGTGAAGAGATTGAACGTAGTGCGGCGCTCAGTCTTGCTGATGTTTTACAAAAACAAGCTGGGGTTTATAACTATAACAGCGGTCAAGATAAAATCGTTATACGGGGAATGCTAAATACATCAGGTAACTACACCTTAATTCTTTTAAATGGTAAGCGCATGTCATCTAATGGTGCCATGTGGCGTGGTAATGACTTTGACTGGAGTGCAATTCCTTTAAATAGTATTGAACGTGTTGAAGTTATTCGCGGACCGATGTCATCTCTCTATGGAGCAGATGCTATGGGTGGAGTCATCAATATTATTACCAAGAAAGCTGAAGACGGACAACTTCATGGTTCGGTCTTTGGGCAATATAACCGAGCAGACCGCGGAAATGGTAAAGATCAATTCCGTTACGGATTTAACTTATACGGTGGTTTAACCGACAATCTAAGTTTTACTTTGGCCGGAGATGCCTATAACCGTGATGCATGGTACCGAAATGGGAAACCAGATCCAGATGGCGCTTACTTTGTAGAAAAAGATACTAAAAACGTAAATGGTACATTAAGTTGGAACATTAATGACCAACAAACTTTAGACCTAGATTTGGGTTATAACAATGATAAACGCCCATTGACCCAAGATGCGGCAACTTCAATTCAAGAATCAGAAATGAAACGAACCAATGTGGGAATTGCACACCGCGGAAAATGGGGTTGGGGTAAAACAGAAGCTTACATTGGTAAAGAAACAGCTAAAATTTATGACTATGACAGCGAATATGATGCGCCACAAAATCGTCAATATAAGCAAGAAAATTTAATTGGTCGTGCTTTCGCGAACTTTGACTGGCTCATGAATAACACCACAGCAGGTTTTGATTATAAAGACCAAAAAATTACAGACGTTGTGAGCTATATCGGCACTGGAAAAAACCAGCAGAAGAGTTACGGTGTATTTGTTCAAAACGATACCCATATTAATGATGCACTGACTTTAACTTTAGGCGGCCGTTACGACGACTTTGATGACTTTGATGGTAAATCGACTGGTAAAGCTTATTTGTCCTATGAACTCGCTGAAGGTGTGGTCTTAAAAGGTGGTGTTGGTCAAGCTTATAAAGTTCCAGCTCCAGCACAGTTAGATATCAATTACTCAATGATTTCATGTGGTGGTAGTTGTCATATTCGAGGTAATCCTGACTTAGAACCAGAAGAAAGCACCAACTATGAAGCATCCTTAATTGTGACTCGTCCAAACTGGAATGCTGGTGTTACCGTTTTCCAAAATGATGTGAAGAATCTGATTGAAGCTATTACTTTAAGTGATGGAGACCCGCGTTTAGTGGGTGATTTTAGAAAAATCTGGACCAATGTAAGCCGTGCAGAACTCAAAGGAGTTGAGCTTACAGGTGGTTATGACTTCACGGATAATTTAGGTGTTAAGGCAAACGCTACTTACTTAGATGCAAAAAATAAAACCACAGGTAAAGACTTAACTGAACGACCAGAATGGCTGGCTAATGGTTCAATTTCTTGGGCACCCGTTGAAGACTTCCGTGTAAATGCAGGGGTAAGCTACGTTGGTAAGCAAATGTACTCTGCAACGAAAGAGTTACCAGCCTATACCACTTATGACGTGACATTTACTTCACCACTTTCACCACGCTTAACATTGGACTATGGTGTAAAAAACCTGACCGATGTTGATCTTGAAGATAAAAATAAAACCTTTAATACCAAACTTTATGGCCGTAATTATTTTGTAAAAGCGACTTATAGTTTCTAAGGTAAAACGAAGGGCAAAGCCTATTCATAGGGGAATAGGCTTTGCTTTTTTAACATACAAATATCCATAATTTTCAATTAAGTATAGACAAAATAATTTTAAAAAATTTCTATATTTTTTCAACATTAAGGTTAATTAATCATGACAGCAACTTCAAAATCATTATTAAATGGACTACCAATAAAAAAATCGAGAATACAGGTTTTTGAAATTTTAAATCAAAATCCACAAGGCTTAAGTGCTGTGAGTATTTATGCGCAAATTAAAAATGAACATAAAATAACGCTAGGAACGGTTTATCGAATCTTGTCGGAATTTGAAAACCGTAAACTCATCAAAAGAGTATTTCTAGGAAAAAGCAAGAGTATTTATAAGCTTAGAAAAGATAAGATGAGCTGTAACTTGATTTGTCTAAAAACGGCAGAAGCAACCAGTTATGAACATGAAAAAGTGAAAGAACTACTTCATGAAGTCATAGATGTTATTTTTGCGAATACAGGAACTAATATCAGTAGTATTGAGCTTAATCTCTATACAGAATAAAAAGTTTAGAGAGAAAAAAGGACAGCCTAAACTGTCCTTTTTTTATTAAATTTGCTATTTGATGACTTTAATTCGAGTAGTCGCTGGAATAATTAAAGGTGAATTCTTTGAATTTTCCGCAATATAGCTTTCAAGGGCATCAATATCTTGACCACCACCTACACGGTTTTGACCTTCTTTTAATACTGTAAAGTTGTCACCACCATCTGCTAAGAAGCTATTGACTGTTACTCGGTATACCTTAGTGTCAACCAATGGTGAACTAGCAACCATGATGTTACTTGCTCGTGGTGAAACAGACGTATTTGCCGCATATTGATAAGTTAATTCTTTAGACGGCTGTAAAATTCTAGGTGAGTTTGCATTTGCACCAGACCATTGCTGCTCAAGTACATCTCTAATCTGCTTACCCGTTAAGCTCAAAGTCACAATAGAGTTACCAAAAGGTTGCACCGCAAAAACATCGCCAAATGTAATCTGGTTACTACTGTTAATAAGTAGATCGGCACGTACACCACCTGGGTTCATTAAAGTAAAGTCAGAGCCTTGGTTACTTGCCTTTAACGCAGCCGCTTGCTGAGCATCTGCAATCATAATACCCAGCGGACTTTCACCACTTTCAACTTGAGTACGACTTACTACTGCTGTTGCAGTTCCAACCACACGGCTTGAAATGGTAGTCACCGCTTGGCGATATTTATCTAAAATCGCTTCAATGCTTGGTGTTTTACTAAATTTTTGATAGAGATCGGTAAGGCTTACGGTGGTTGTGCCAGATGTATAGGCCTCACTTTGTACAGGAACTTGTTTAGCATCCTTTTTAATCACATCACCAGTTTTACCATCAAGTTCAACCTTGATGTCAGTAATGAGCGTGCCATATTGTCCAGCTGAGGTAAGTAAGAACGGTTTTGCAGGATTTTTTGTAGCATAGTCACAAATATAAGATTGGTGTGTATGGCCTGAAACAACAATATCAACTGCTGGATTAAGCTTATCCAAAATTCCTAAAATCGGGCCGCTTAAGCCATCACATGTTTTTTCATTAAACTTCGTACTTGGCGCTGCACCTTCATGTACCACCACTACAATCGCTTCAATTCCTTGTTTTTGTAACTCAGGAATCAAGGCATTTACGGTATCGGCTTCATCACGAAACTCAACGTCTTTAATGCCGGCAGCAGAAACAATACTTGGCGTTGCTTTCAGAGTTAAACCAATAAATGCAACTGGAATACCACCATAGGTTTTGACTTTATAGGCAGGAAAGATCGTTTTGCTCGCATCATTTTTCATTGCTACGTTAGCAGCAAGGAAATCAAATTTTGCACCACTAAAGTTTTTATTAATTTGACAAGGCGCAGTGCTGGTATATTGCTGACATCCACCGTTCTTTAAACGGCGTAATTCATCTGTACCACGGTCAAATTCATGGTTACCGACAGCATTAAAGTCAATTTGAATATCATTCATGACTTCAATGGTTGGTTCATCTAAAAATAAAGAAGAAGTGAGCGGAGAGGCACTAATTAAATCGCCTGCCGAAACCACAGCATTATTTGGATTTTCTGCTTTAAGTTTTTTAATCGCATCGGCAAAGTAACTCACTCCACCCACAGGAATACGAACAGATTGAGCAGCATCATTTGGATTTGGTGCCTCGACATAACGCTTAGGTGGCTCAAGATTTCCATGAAAGTCATTAAAAGCTAAAATATTTACGGTTTGATTGCTTCTTTGGACAGGTGGTGCGGTGTCATTATCATCATCATTACATCCCGCCAATAACGCTACTGCCAGAGAAAGTGTTGTTACTTTAAAAAGTATTGTTAAATTTTTCATTTTTTTATCATTTGATCAATTAAGACGGATAAAAAAATACGCTTTTAGTATGAATGTTTGATGAAACATCCAATAAGCAAATATGTTCGAAATATTAAAATTTGGACAAAAAATACAATTATCGAACAATATCTTAGCTAGGGGTGGTCTACAAACCCAATTTTTTTATTTAGAATAAATTTTTAATTGCCTTATAAATCTTAATCAAGTGATTCATTTCATAAGATTAATATGAACCGGAGATAATTTATGCAATGGACTAAACCAGCTTTTACTGATTTACGAATTGGTTTTGAAGTTACCATGTACTTCGAAGCGCGTTAATCAGTTTCATCCAAATATGTCATAAGCCCTAGTCTTGTTCTAGGGCTTATCTCTTTCTAATAAGATATTAATTTTATGTATATTTATGTTTTAGGTTCAGCTGCCGGAGGCGGGTTCCCGCAGTGGAATTGTAATTGCCCGAATTGTCATGGTGTACGCACAGGGTCAATCCAAGCCAAAGCTCGTACTCAATCATCAATTGCTGTTTCTGAAAATGGAATAGACTGGGTTTTATTAAACGCATCACCAGATATCCGTCAGCAACTTTTCGAATTTAAAGCAGCTCAACCAGCACGTAAATTGCGTGATACAGGAATAACAAGCGTTATTTTAATGGACAGTCAGTTAGACCATACGACTGGGCTTTTAACCTTACGTGAAGGTTGCCCAATGAATGTATGGTGTACAGAAATGGTCCACCAAGATTTAACGAGCGGCTTTCCAGTATTTAATATGCTCAAACACTGGACTGGTGGTCTTCAATACCATGAAATTAATCCTAAACAAGCCTTTAAAATTGATGGTTTCGAAAATTTAGAATTTTTGCCCTTAATTATTAAAAGCGCTGCGCCACCATATTCACCGCATCGAAATGACCCACATGACGGCGACAATATTGCTTTAATTATTAAAGATCATAAAACACAGAAGCAGTTATTCTATGCACCAGGTCTTGGAAAAATTGACGATCAAATCATGCAGATTATGCAGAGTTCAGACTGTGTCATGATTGATGGTACGCTTTGGACAGACGATGAAATGCAACAAACAGGGGTTGGAACTAAAACTGGCCGTGAAATGGGGCATTTATATATTAGTGGCGAAGGTGGTTCACTGTCTTATTTAAACCAGCTGAGTACACCTAAAAAAGTGCTGATTCATATTAACAACACCAATCCAATTTTAAATGAAAACTCTAGCCAGTTTGCTGAGCTTAAAGCAAATGGTGTAGAAGTTGCCTATGATGGCATGCAGATTGAACTCTAAGGTGAAACATGACTCAAACACCTGAAGCTTTAACGACTGAACAATTCAAACAAGCTATTATCGATAAAGGTCAGTACTATCATATTTATCACCCATTTCACGTGATGATGTATGAAGGTAAAGCCTCCCAGCAACAAATTCAGGCTTGGGTTGCAAACCGATATTACTATCAAATTAATATTCCGCTTAAAGATGCGGCAATTATGGCAAATTGCCCCGACCAGCGAGTCCGTCAAGAATGGATTCAACGTATGATCGATCAAGATGGTGAATATCCAGATGGCGGTGGTCGAGAAGCATGGTTACGCTTAGCCGAAGCTGTGGGCTTGAGTCGTGAACAAGTTATTTCTGAAGAACTGGTATTACCGGGTGTTCGCTTTGCAGTAGATGCCTATGTGAACTTTGCACGCCGTGCTTCATGGCGTGAAGCAGCAAGCAGTTCTTTAACTGAACTTTTTGCTCCACAAATTCATCAGTCACGACTTGATTCATGGCCACAACACTATCCATGGATTGATGATAAAGGCTATGAATATTTCCGTTCTCGTTTAAGTCAGGCACGCCGTGACGTTGAACATGGTTTAACGATTACGCTTGATTCATTTACAACTCATGAACAACAAGAACGAATGCTTGAAATATTGCAGTTTAAGCTGGATATTTTATGGAGCATTTTAGATGCTTTAACTTTGGCATATGTTCACAATGAAGCACCGTATCACAGCGTGACAAGCAAACGAGTTTGGCACAAAGGACTATTTAAATGAATAAAGAGCAGTTTAATTTAAACCTTGTGCCAACTTGGAGACAAGGTTACCGTTTTCAGTTCGAGCCAGCTCAAAATGGTTTTGTGATTTTATATCCTGAAGGCATGATCAAATTAAATGAAAGTGCAGGGGCAATTGGACAATATATTGATGGGCAGCAAAATGTTTCTACAATTATTGCCCAGTTAAAGCAAAAATTTGGTGATATTGCTGAGATTGATCAGGATGTAGTGGATTACATGCTGGTTGCAAAACAGCAACACTGGATTGATTTAGTATGACAGAAGGTGTTGGCCTGCCTTTATGGTTATTAGCGGAGTTAACTTATCGTTGTCCGCTACAATGCCCATATTGCTCAAACCCCTTGGACTATGCTCAGCATAAAAATGAGCTGACCACTCAAGAGTGGTTTGATGTTTTTGATCAAGCACGTCAAATGGGTGCTGTTCAACTTGGTTTCTCTGGCGGTGAACCGCTGGTACGTCAGGATTTAGAACAACTCGTTGCACATGCTCATCAACAAGGGTTTTATACCAACCTCATTACCTCTGGTATGGGCCTTACCGAACAACGTATTGCCGATCTAAAACAAGCGGGCCTAGACCACATTCAAGTGAGCTTTCAAGCTAGCGATCCTGTGGTGAATGATGCCTTAGCAGGTTCAAAACATGCTTTTGAACAAAAGTATGAAATGTGCCGATTGGTTAAGAAATACGATTATCCAATGGTGCTTAACTTTGTTATTCATCGACATAACATTGACCAAATTGAACAAATCATTGAACTTTGCCTTGAGCTCAATGCAGATACAGTTGAGTTGGCAATTTGTCAGTTTTACGGTTGGGCTTTTTTAAACCGCCAAGGTTTATTACCCACACAAGAGCAACTGACACGTGCGGAACAGATTACCAATGAATATCGCGAAAAATTAAAAGCGCAAAATCATCCTTGCAAACTCATTTTTGTAGTGCCTGATTATTATGAAGAACGGCCAAAAGCTTGTATGAATGGCTGGGGTAAAATTTTCTTTACAGTTGCTCCAGATGGTATGGCGTTGCCTTGCCATGCAGCACGACAATTGCCCATTTCGTTTCCAAATATCCGCGAACATAAATTGTCAGATATATGGTATAAATCAACCGGATTCAATCATTTCCGTGGCGATGCATGGATGCCAGAAGGGTGCCGTAGCTGTCCAGATAAAGACCGAGACTTTGGTGGATGTCGGTGTCAGGCCTATATGTTGACTGGAGATGCGGCTAATGCCGATCCTGTATGTGGGAAATCTCCGTATCATCAAATGATTGAACAAGCGCGGTCAGAAAGTCAGTTGGCTGCACCTTTGCAAAATTTAGTCTTCCGTAATAGTAGAAACTCCAAATCTTTAAGCGCTACACAAAATATTCCAGTCCACACGATTACAGACATATAGCAAGTAATAGGAATGCTCATGAAGCCTAGCCATATTCCAGTTTTTGATGGACATAATGATGCATTAACACGTTTATGGCTAAGTGACCATCCAGATCCTGTACATGCTTTTATTCATGACCGTTTAGCTGGCCATCTTGATTTAAAACGCTGTCAAGAAGCTGGTTTTACTGGAGGAATGTTTGCGATTTTTTTACCTCCATATGGCTATGTGCAACAACATCATCCCAATAAATTATTTGATCCAAATGCTTCTGATTTTACCCAACAGCAAATTGAACAAATTTGTTTAGAACAACTCGATTTAGCTCACCAACTTGCTCAGTATTCTAAAAATATTAAAATCTGCACATCGGTTCAAAATATTCAGGATTGCCGGGCAGAGAAAAAGCTAGCAATTGTATTGCATATGGAAGGTGCTGAAGCTTTACAGCAAAATCCTGATTTACTCGATGTATTTTATGAAAGAGGCTTGCGTAGTATTGGCCCACTTTGGAATAGACCTAGCCGCTTTGGACATGGTTTAAATGCTAAGTTTCCTCACTCACCTGACACAGGAGCAGGTCTCACGAGTGATGGCAAAGATTTTATAAGACGCTGTGCTGATAAAAAGATAGTGATTGATGTTTCACATATGAATGAGAAAGCTTTTTGGAATACTGTAGATATATTGCAGCAGCCAATTGTAGCAACCCATTCTAATGTACATGCCTTATGTCCCCAAGCACGCAATTTAACTGACCCACAACTCAAAGCAATCCGAGAAAGTAAAGGAATGGTAGGGGTAAATTTCGATGTCGCTTTTTTACGATCGGATGGACAACGAAATGCGGATACATCCATTGATGTAATTTTGGAACATTTAGAATATTTAATGGATCATTTGGGCGAAGAGCATGTGGGCTTTGGTTCGGATTTTGACGGTGCACTGATTGGTACTGAACTTGAAGATGTGACAGGCCTACATCGCTTAATTGAACGTATGCAACAGCGTGGTTATTCTAAAACACTGATTGAAAATATATGTCTTAATAATTGGGTGAGGGTGCTTTATAGAGTTTTGGGTCAATAATGAATGACTAAACAGAGTTAATCTACAGAATCATAACTATTTTTTTATTGGCCGAAATGACTAAAAAAAATACAAATAGTTTAATTGTCAACCATTCGGTATATTCACTACACTCAACCTTACTGAATGTAAGAACATTTGGTATTTCAGGTCTTTTGTGGTTTTCACATCGCCCATTTCTTTATGAGAAGTAGAAATGGGTTTTTTCTTATCCCAATCAAATAAACGTGATAGTCATCACAATAATCACTAATTATTGGTAAAACCCCTCAATCCCATCTTGACTAAAAGTTCAGCATTAAATACATTTGTATTGTATTTAAAGATAATAAGATTGCTTAGAGCAATTCATAATACTGCTTAATCCTGAAATACAGTAAAAAGCCTGTTCTTTTTTTAGAATAGGCTTTTTGCTTTGTATCAAAATTTATTTTTTCAGAATATTCTACTCTTCAATTAACATAAAAAATAAACACCTTACAAAAGCGGAGCAAATGAAAGCCTTTAAATAACAAATTTTATGCTATTAATTTAAGCTAATTGCTCAAAAGTTACTCCGTTAATCAAAGAGGTGCAAAATGTTAAAATCAATTATAGTGTTGGGAACCGGTATTGCGATTGGCATGTGTATGTACAAGAAAAAGCAAAAGAACAGTAAGAGCTTTAACACAGATAGTGATACTGACACATTGATGAGTAAAGACACTGCTAAAAATAAAAACGATAGTTCGCTTGATAATGCAGTACAAGTTTAGAATTAAATAAAAAAGGGTTCAGTTAATGAACCCTTTAATTTTTATTAAAAGTAAAAATTTATCAGCAATATTTAATTTTAATAGTTTAACTTAAAAATAAACTTTAAATTAAATAATTACTCAACTATTCATTTAATTATTACAAAAATATGATTAAAACAAAAAAAACACTTTCATTATTAAAATTTACATATTGTATCAGTGAAGTCCTTATTATTATCGATGCGGATAATAAAAAAATGGAGACTAGAATGTCAAAGCGCCATATTTTAAAAGAAGTAAGTGCCAAAAGTATGTGTGGTATGGAAATCGTTGTTGAACAAATTTATGAAAATATTTATGAAAAAAATTTTGTCCAAGCTGAACAAGAGCAGAATTGGTTACCACTTTCTAAAATTGTGATTTCGGATAAAGTCATTAATTTAGATCAGGATAATACTTTTGCTCATCCAAGAACGGGTAAAGTTTTTAAAGTCCTTAATTCTTAATAGTTTTGTGTGAGTATCTTTTTAATATTTCTAAGTGATTGAGGCGAAGTATAAATATATCTCGCCTTAATAGACTTACTTAAGAACAAAAAATATTTTTAAAATAAGCATTCTTCCCCAATGCTCACTTTTGTGACATCCTTTAACGCTTTAATGAAGAGAAATTGCATTTCATGACTCGTGATTAACTAAAAAATAGGTTAATTTGTTAATAAGATTTTTAAGTAACTACTGATTTTTTATGATAATTGAGATAGAAACACATCCACTTGAACCTTTTTTACCTGAAAATGCTCGTTTACTCATGTTAGGCAGTTTTCCACCACCACGTAATAAATGGAAGATGGATTTTTATTATCCAAATTTCCAAAATGACATGTGGCGTATTTTTGGTTTGATCTTTTTCCAAGATAAAACTTACTTTTTAAGTGAAAGCCAAAAAAATTTTAATGAAGAACGTATTCGAAATTTCTTGATTGAAACCGGTATTGCAATCTTTGATACGGCTTACCAAATTAAAAGGTTGAAGGGGAATGCTGCTGATAAATTTCTTGAAATCGTAACGCCGACAGATCTTGCTGTTTTGCTTCAGCAGATTCCTCTATGTCAGACTATTATGACCACTGGCGATAAAGCAACTGACACCTTAATTTCAGTTTTACCAGAACACACCGAAAAACCGCTTATTGGAATGTCTACTTCGACTTACTTTGCGGGACGTAACATCAATTTATACCGTCTACCATCGTCTTCTAGAGCCTATCCATTGGCCCTAGAAAAAAAAGCAGATGCTTATCGAAAATTTTTTAAAGAAATTGGGATTTTATAAGTAAAGCTAAAACGCTTTTACATCATCCATTCAATTGGCAAATATGAAACTGCTTTAACCATGGAACGTTGAAAAAGGCTCGTATCTGGGTCTTTGTTGTATTCAATAACTTTTCCATCCGCCTGATAATCTAACCAAATGATCTTTCCTTCATTATTTAACTTAAGCTGGTAGGCAACTTGTGGTAAATGCTGATCAAGCATGACTGAAACTTGAGCTTGTAATTGACTCGACTCAATAACAAGGCCAACCTCAGTATTTAAATAGGTTGAACGTGGATCAAAGTTAAATGAACCAATGAATACTTTACCGTCTACGTCAAAAAATTTGGCATGTAAGCTCGATTTATTTTTACCTTTTGCAGGGATTACACTTCCTGTAACTACTTCATACCATGTTCGGCGTCTACGTTCTAAAAATGGCTTAAACTCAAATAGCTCTACACCACTTTTGAGCATCTCGACTCGATATTGACTATAAAAAGCATGCACAATTGCTACATCGTTTGCAGCAAAAGAGTTAGTTAAAACCCTGACTTTAACCCCCTGTACTTTTAACTGTTTTAAATAATAAGTTCCTTGCTGAGTCGGCACAAAATAAGCCGAGGCTAATTCGATATGCTGCTCAGGTTCACCCATAATGGCCATAACTTGCCCATAAAGCATCTCTTCTTTAGAGGCTGACCCTAAGATTTTTTTAGGTGAATCTGCAACGAAATATGCTTTTGACCATTGAATTGGATAATTTTGTAAGAGCTCTTTTAAATAAGTTTGTGCATCAGAAAGTTTATCTTCAGTTTGAATATGATTTTCACTTTCATGAAGTAGATCATGATAATGCTGCCTGAGTGATTGTAAGTGGTGGACAGCACATGTTCCTATGAGCTCGGTAGCATTTTGACTTAAATCACTTTGCCAAAAATCATTAAATACGACTTGAGCATGCTGTACTGTATGTCCATAAAATAAAATATCTAAATCTGTAAACTGAAACTTACTACTTGCATCAAAATATTCACTGCTGATATTTCTACCGCCTGTTACAGCAATCATGCCATCTGCAATAATTAATTTATTATGCATGCGATGGTTTACTTTTTTGAATCGAAAAATATAGTCCAAGATTCTTAAATATCTAAATTTATATGGATTAAATAATCGAATTTCAAAATTAGGGTGGTGCAGAAGACTCCTGAGAACGCCATCAAGCTTTATTCCGTTTTGATCATCGATGAGTAAACGGATTTTTACGCCACGATCTGCCGCCGTTAGCAACTCATGCAGCATTAAGTTTCCAACAAAATCATTGGTCCAGATATAGTATTGTAAATCGATCTTTTCTTTTGCATTTCTAATGAGGTACATACGAGAAGCGATACTGATAAAGGCATCATCTAGTGCGACAAAAGCAGTTAATCCTTGTTTAGTTTTTTCTGCTGCATGCTCATCATTTAACCAATTAAAGCTATTCGTCACTGTATCATTCTCATCAGGGTCGTATGTACCGTTATACGAAGGTGTATTTGTAAAGCCCCAAGCATTTAATGCCATATTACTATACTGCTGATACAGTTGATTAATCATGTAAGCTTTTAAAGTCGCATCCAAGATAAGCACATCACAGCATTTTTATATTCAATTTTTATGTCAAAATTCATATTAAACGCTATAAATATATTCTGCCAAGTCTCAACTCTAGCAATTTCTTATATTTATAGGTAATTCTAAGAAAACATATCTATTTAAAAATATAAAGATAAATTTATCCCTTTTTAAGCCTAATGCTATATTCAACATTATTTTTCAAAGGATACTCGAGATGAGCCATGTAGGTTCTTGTCTATGTAATGAGATCAAATTTTCTATTCGCAATGAAATAAACACGGTTTATCATTGCCACTGTAGTCTCTGCCGTAAACAAACCGGAACGGGATCAAACGCAGCAACGTTAGTGAATAAGAATAGATTTGAATGGTTATCAGGTTTAGAACTTGTCCGCACCTATAAAAAAGAAACCGGCTTCACTTCTTCATTTTGTAGCAAATGCGGATCACCAGTACCTAACTTAGTGGGCAGTACCGACTTTATGTGGATTCCACTAGGGCTATTAGATCAAGATATTACTGTGCTAAAGAAACTTAATTTTTGTATGGTTTCAAAAACCAATTGGGCAAACACAATAGCGGCTGATGAGTCCTATAACCAACTTCCCACTTTAAATGAACTAAAAATACTTTTTGATTAAAGTAAATTCTTATTAAAAAATGAGACTTATTTTGCATTAAATTTAATTTTTTCGGATGGTTATGCTTGCAAGTTTCACAAAAACACATTAATTACAATTGGCAGCACAACAATTACATTAGAAAACATGATATCTATCATACTTCCTTAAAAGGCTGAGTGAGTAGCTTAACAATAAAAGGGAGAAAATAGAGATGCCACAATATTTAATCATCGCTGAGAACGTGTATAAAAAAATTGAGGACAAAAATTTATTTTCAGAAAGCTCGGCAGAAAACTTAAATCAACTCGTGGGTGCAATTCGTAATGAAATTAAAGGCACCAAGTTTAAACTTAAATACAATTTTATAGATTTTGAAGAATGCCTAACTAAGCCTTTAGAGGAATGTGCCATAAAGTTAGACATGAGCCTTATGCCGAAATATAAAAATAAGGATGAATATATACTTTGGCTCGCAGGTTTCATTGAAAGAATTACGATAGGAGGAGAGACGAAGCTTCCACCAATCTCAAAATTTATACCTCCAGATTTTAAATTTAATTATGACGATCTATCCAAAGTATCGACTTCCACTTCGACTCGAGATGATGGAGAGATGATTATCAATTACTTCAAATCAGATGCTTTTACTAAAATTATAAAAGAAGAAAAATAAGTACATAAGAAATATAGAAGTGATCGTCCACTACACTTCTATATGTCGCTGTAAATTCAGCAACCGCCTACTGGGGCGGTTTTTTAATGTAGAGTTTCTTATTCCTAAAAAATATATTGTTATATCTTTTCACAAAAGTTTGCATAACGCACAGAAACAGGCTCATTGGCCTAAAAACAGATACATCCTTCAATGTTAGTTTTAAATTTACTTAACTATCTTTTGGAGATAAGTATGTTTAAAGCTATGTTTTTCTTTGGTGCTGGTGCTGTTTTCGGATACTGCTGTAAACACAAGGAGGATAAAGCTAAAGAGGAAAACTCATCAAAATAAGCTAAGTACATTGATAAAGAACTTGCCACTGAGTCGGTTTTTTATAAGGAGGTGTCTATGCTCCAAAATTTTAGACAAATTTTCTGTATTCATGTATGGGAATATGACTTTGATATGACTCATAATGAAATTAAAGAATGCAGGAAATGTGGAAAAATTCATAAAATGAAAATTTTCCAGAAACTTACTTAAGGTTCAAAAAGAGTAATTTTTAGCCTTAAGTAAATATTAAAAATTAAATAGGCTTAATAAATTAAATATATTGAGCCTATTTAATATAAATTTAAAATCCGAGCATTTTAGTCAATATTAAATACCTACTAATTTAATCAGAATAAAAAAACAAACCAAATCACATTTTAAAACAATAAATAGTTATACTAGGCACAACTTGTGAATTAAAATTAAAAAACTAGAAACAATTTAATAAAAATTAAAAACTTATTTTTATAACTTTAAACTTATACTTATAAATAATTAATAAGGAGGTAGAAATGCCAAAATATTTACTATTAGCAGAAAAAATTAATAAAAATATTAAAAATAAATATTCAAACAATCATTTGAAGAACTTAAACAATCTTATTCTAGAAATCAAAAAAGCTATTGCAGGTACAGAATTAAAATTTTTATATAACTTTGTGAATTTTGAAGGCACTGTAATTAGTGTTAAAAATGAATTACCCATTAGATTAGACGTGAGCTTGATTCCAAGACATAAAAGTGAAGATGAGTTTATTTTATGGTTGGCAGATTTCATTGATCGTATCACTATAGATACAAGCAAGGGCATTAGTGGATAAAGTATTTAAGGTTCTTGCCTAGGTGCTGAATTCATATCATGCCGAACTCTACTGATATTTTCATAAATGACTTTACGCATTCTATTTACTGCACCTAATGGTCTATGTTCCGGTAAAGCGTGCCACGGCGTAAAAGATAGATTTTCACAAAACTTATTTTGTTCAGCTGTATCAAAATTCTGCTTTGGAATATGGATAGTCGCCACTTGATAGAAAGGAGCTGCTTTCTCATCCCACTCTGTCATTGAATCTTCTACTAACATTTTGCTTGAGGTCCGTGGCTGAATAAGAAATTCCATACAAGCATCTGTACTTTGTAAAGTGTTCTTTAAAGCTTCCCTTAAATAATTATGACTAGGATTTTTAGGTAGATTGTTTGGTTGCATTGAACAGGCACGAACTGAATATTTAACTGCTTTTCGATCATTATCCAGCCCTAACTGATAGGGAACCATAGACCAGTACCGTGCATATAATGGGTTTGCGATTTGCGAATTACGTGCTCCGAGTGCATTCATGGTTCCTTTAAAACCTAGGGCAATCGGAATATGGAGTTTTCTGATCATATTATGGCTATTCACATCATTCATGAAAGAAAGATATCGTTTAGCATCATTGGCAAAAAAGACCGGATGATTAATCATAATAAAATCTTGAGTGGTTGCTTGCTTTTCACTTTCTAAAATTTTTTGTCCAGTCACACCTAGAATTTTTATTACTATACCACGTGCATCTTTATTAATGTCCGCATTAGAGGCGTCATTTGAAGCATTTGAAAAGCGAATCCATGCTTGATAAGTTTGATCTGGAATAAATATCCCTTTAGTCAATTGAGTGGGTATATTTTTTGAGACATGAAATTCAGCTCGCACACAGCCATGCGCTTTAGGATGTGCATCACGTAAAGCATTTCCAGCACTATATTGTTCACGGATCGACTTTTCAATCACTTGGGCTATATTGTGGGCGATGAGCTCCTCATTAGGTTGTAACTTTTCTCCTAAAACTGGATCGATCTCTGGATAAGCAATATTTTCTGAAGAAGGTTTCACTGATAAGGATGTCTGAGAGTGTAAAGTTTCACTGCAACCTGTTAATACAAATACAAGAGGAGTAAATACATACAAAACCTTAAAGTTTATAGGATGTATAAAATTTGCCATTTATTATCTCCTCAGTACAAAAAATATTTTAGGTAATATTAAGTTTTCTTGTTTAAGATCATTTTGAACTTTCTAAAAAATAATCACTGTAAATAAATTAAACTCCATTGTTACTTATCTGAACAATGCAATAAAAATTATTATTTAAGATAAAACCTCTTAATGCATTAAGAGAATGTAGACATGATAACTAATCGACAAAATGTGCAAAATAATTCTAATTCATCACCTCATCCAATCACTCAAAATACCCTTATTGATCGGTTTAGTCCTATTTACTGGAGAATAGACGGACCACAAACCATGTCTTTTGCTATTACGAATTATGGGAATGGATTTGAGGCATCTTTTAGATCACGTATGGCAAATGACTTGGTAGGAATTAGTTGGGATTCTTCCGATACTAAAGACCATAAGTTTTTAGCGTATGAAACCAAATATAGCTATGCAGGGGTAGTTTGGGATTTCGATATTGAATTATCTGCCTCTATGCCAGTGCTAAACAATCCGAGTTTAACGCCGACTTTAACGGTGTACTATAAAGATAATGGTGTAGATAAAATTGCATATATTGTCCTATTTAATTACGCAAATAATCCTTCATCGCGAACGGCGCACATCCGTATTAACTGGGATACAGTAAGAGCAGGTTTTTCGGCTACAGATAGCTTTCCGGTAACCAACATTCAGCGAATTTCATTCTCTGGATTTACCAGTGACTATAATAGCCAATCCGCCACGCCTTTAAGTCAACCAAAAGATGGCTACATCCGTCTGACCAACTCAGTCGTGACTGGAACAAATGCAAAGTTAAATTTGAGCCGTGTGGTTGTCCCTCAGCACAATTATGGCATCTGTACAAGTTATGATGACCACTATGATTTAAACCCCCAGCGCCTAGTCAACAATATGGTGGCTTTGGGATATCAAGGTTTGGTTAATCACTATTGTGGAATGTCGCATTATCCTGAAATGACATGGAAAAGCGATATTAATAAATGGCAAATACCAGATACATTGGTAACAGGTGAGGCGGTCGTTAACTCATGTACGCGTAAGTGGCATGAGAAATATGCTCAGGCTTTACATAACGCCAGTATGCAGCCCATCTTTGGGGTTAGCTTTGAAATGTATTCCTTGGGGGGCAATGAATATTGGGCACAGCGTGACTGGAATAATAACTTAGGTCGGACAGGTTATGAGCCACCTAGCTATTTCTTTAGTTTAAGCCATCAAAATGCTTTGGCCTATCTACATAAAGTCTTTATTGAGTTTGCAGATGCAATGGTTGCAGGGGGATGTGATGTAAACATGCAGATTGGTGAACCTTGGTGGTGGTATAACACGGGTACAAATCTACCTTGTGTATATGACTATCCAACTAAACTGGCATTTAATGCAGATACGGGTTTATATGCGCCGGATCTTGGCACTATTTACGAAGCAATGAATAAAACAGGAACGCCATATGATGAGTTTAAAACATGGCTTAGAAATAAATTAGGACAAACCTGTCAAAACATTCGTACCGTGATCAAAGCAAAATATTCCAGTGCCAAAGTTAGCCCACTTATTTTCTTTCCTTCTATTCAATCTCCAATTCAGACACTAGCAACTTATATTAACTATCCAAGCCAACACTATTCATATCCTAATTTTGATTACATGATGACAGAAGCTTATGACTGGTTGCTAGAAGCTCGCTTAGACTTGTCACATCAGGCAGTTTCCCAAATACCTATACAAGGGCTAGGCTATCCTGCCAATAAAGTCATTTATTTATCTGGATTTGTTCCTGATGAATCTATTGCTTATATCTATGGGTTCGACAAAAACAAACCTTATCGCACACCTATCTGGCAAAGAATTTTTGGTGATATGAAAAACAATGTTCCTCTCGGTTTAATGAAGCAATTTATCTGGGCCTATCCGCAAGTCATGTTCGATTCAATTACGATTGATACCACTCAAGCCCCAAATGGCTTCTTTGTTGAAAATACGCTTTATTCTCCAATTAGTGATAACACACCATATCCACCAGATATTTACCTCTAAGTAAAAACACGCTGCTTATAAGCTAATGATTTGATAAGAAACCTCTTCAAGTAAGAGGTTTTCTTCTTTTTTAAATGTAGGCTTGCTTAGATGTATCTGACTAGCTATGCTGTGATGGATTGTCATGAAAGCCAATTTTAATTTAAGCAAAATTAAGCTCTTGTATTACTGTTACATAATCTATTTTGCTCGACTATAAATACCGAATGATTTAAAGGAAACCCAAAGATGAAATCTCGTGCAGCTGTCGCCTTTGCCCCAGGAAAACCTTTAGAAATTGTTGAAGTTGATGTTGCACCACCTCAAGCGGGTGAAGTTTTAATAAAAATTACCCATACGGGCGTTTGTCATACCGATGCTTTTACATTATCTGGCGATGACCCAGAAGGTGTTTTTCCTGCCATCTTAGGTCATGAAGGTGCAGGTGTTGTTGTTGAAGTGGGTGAGGGCGTAACAAGCGTTCAACCCGGTGATCACGTGATTCCACTTTATACAGCTGAATGTAAAGAATGCTTATTCTGTAAATCTGGAAAAACTAACCTGTGTGTTGCGGTACGTGCTACTCAAGGTAAGGGTGTAATGCCAGATGGCACCACACGTTTTTCATATAACGGCGAACCAATTTACCACTACATGGGTTGTTCAACCTTTAGTGAATATACGGTAGTTGCAGAAGTCTCTTTGGCTAAAATCAATCCTGAAGCGAATCACGAACAAGTTTGTTTACTGGGATGTGGGGTGACTACTGGTATTGGCGCTGTACATAACACAGCAAAAGTACAAGAAGGTGATTCAGTTGCTGTATTTGGTCTAGGCGGTATTGGTTTAGCTGTTGTACAAGGTGCACGTCAAGCGAAAGCAGGACGCATTATTGTCGTAGATACCAACCCAGATAAATTTGAACTTGCTAAGCAGTTTGGTGCTACAGATTTCTTAAATCCAAAAGATTATGACCAACCTATTCAGCAAGTGATTGTAGAAATGACAGGATGGGGCGTAGATCATTCATTTGAATGTATCGGTAACGTCAATGTTATGCGCTCGGCTCTAGAGTGCGCACATCGTGGTTGGGGACAATCTGTCATTATCGGTGTTGCTGGTGCAGGTCAAGAAATTTCGACTCGTCCATTCCAGCTAGTGACAGGCCGTAAATGGTTAGGTACTGCTTTTGGTGGTGTAAAAGGCCGTTCACAACTTCCTAAAATGGTCGAAGATGCTATGAAAGGTGAAATTCAACTTGAGCCTTTTGTAACGCATACCATGCCTTTACAAGACATTAATACCGCTTTTGATTTAATGCACGAAGGTAAATCAATTCGTACTGTCATTCATTTCTAAATGAAATCAAAAAGGGCTGTGATTCAGCCCTTTTTTACGATTAACAGTTTTATATCTTAAATAGCATTACCACACATGTCTGTTGTGCCTTGAGGGTAGTTAAACTGTAGCGCATTACGGTTAGTAATCAGTTCATTTGACAATTCTTGCCCAAATAAATCCGTAGAAAGAATATTTATATTCCCATTCATTGAGAAAGCTATTTTCTGTAGCGCGCCCGGTAATTTAAATTGATATCCTTCATCAACGTCATTGGAAATAAACCCCACTTGGTTCGTATCCTGATTAATGTAAACACCTAGGCGTTGATATTCATTTGTATTATCTGTCATTTGCTTGTTTTTAAAGTAATTATCAAAAAACTCATAATCTCCCATCTCAGATGATACGCTATGATATAAACGGGGAGGATTTTCACCAAATTCAAAATCATGAGCACCAATATCAAAATGATAATTTGATCTAATTGTATAACCATTATTTGTTACACCACTAAATCCAATGCCAGAGGAGTAATAAGTAGAATTACCAAGTGATGAATTCCCAAGGGCTGATGTTGGAAGCTTAAGCTCCATTTCAAATGCAATAATACCTGTATGAGGTAATGTGAAATCTCCAATGTCATTAGCCAAATTAAGACCAACTTTACTTAGAGCTACATAATTCAAATCGCCATATTCACTTTCTGACCTAGGCTCCACTTTAAAACCAAATTTTTGCCCATTTATGAATGGAAATACATCCCTAGGAAAATATTCAGGGTGTTCATTATTCCAAAGATCATAATCTTCTTGAGTCACGTCAAAATTATATTTACAGACTGGGGCAGAGGAATTAAGGGAGGTAGTTTGAGCCAAGAGAGTTTGAGACGCTAACTTTTCATTCTTTGTAGTGGATGAAATGCTTTTAGATGCTACTTTTTGGCTAGATTCGTTACGCGGTACTGTATTCGTATTGTCAGAAGATACCTCATACATAGCCCAACATAATGTCACTGCACTAACAGCAACTATACCTATTTTTTCATAAATATTCCTATCAAGTTAAGTGTTAAATTTTTAGAAAGTAGTGTTAAAGTAAAATTTATTATTAATATCTAAATATTTGAAATTATTAAGTTTAAAAACTATTGAATATGATTAATCATATTCAATAGTTACAGTAGCCATTGCACGCACTTTACCAGCAGTCACATTTGTTGCAGTTTGATAGTAGCGGGCAGTCATCGGTACGTTATATTGAAGTGTCTGATTAGAAGACAATGTACCTAATGCTAATTTGTCACCTTTTTTGATGACCTGATTTTTATTTTGATAGTTCCAGAGTAACTGCACTCCTACGCCGTTTGCTTTCTCAGATGTTGGAGCAGTATTCGCTAAAACCTGATTGTTTGTTCCGTCTTGGGTAAAGTCGTAAGTTAAGCTAATGAGATTTTTCTCTTCGTAACCCGTTGGGTTGATACCCCCATTACATAAGATGTTCATATCGAAGGTTTGTTCGCCTTGAGTTGAGCCAACGCCTTTAAAACCAGCCTTTGTAACAGTAGGGAGCTGTACAACTTTATTGATGTTACCTTGAATTTCACATGAAGAAGAGGCGATCGTAATTGCATCACCATTAACTGTACTGGTTAAAAAAGGGCGGTTCATATAACCACTTACATAGTATCGACTATATAAACCAGGTACTAATGCACCCGAACCAGTCTGTGCAGCAGTTTTCACAATTTCGACAACAAAATATCCCGAAGCAAGATTATATTGCACACCTGGTGTTAAACTACGGGTATACGGATAATAGCCAGAAAAGTTAGTTGCATTTTCCGCTTCACGGTATAAACGAATACCAATTCCAGGAATATTTGTTGAATAGATATTATTCCCTAGTGGGCTTAATGCATAGCCTTGAGTAAGTGCAGCAGTAATAGTATCACTATATGACGTACATATTGCTGTTGAACCATTGTCAGTAATTGGAAAAGTTGCTTTTCTTAAAATTTTTCCAACTGGGTCACTTGGTCGGACCACAACGCGACCTACAGCCATGGAAATATCAACCGAGCTAAATGAGGCTCTATAATTCTTATTCCCTAAAGTACAGTAAGCATTAGCTTCGCCATACACCCCGAGGCCAGCCGTAAATAAAAAACCCGTTAATAATATTCTTTTCATTTGCAGACAGCCTCAGTCATTACCATGCTTTGTTGCTTATTTTGCAACTGATTACTGATGTTGTACTCAACCGAACAACGCTCATTGCTTTCGTCGCCCCATTTCACATAGAGACGATCTTGAGCAAGTGGGGTACGTAAGTAGATCATACTACCTTGTGCAACAATACCTACAGCTTCATCTTTTTGATTAAAGACTTGAGCTGCAAACGGTAAACTGTTGCCATCAGCAGTTTTACTATTAATGTAAACCGCATAACCTGTCTTAGTCGCAAAATCTACTTTAGCAATTGCGCCAGCAAAAGGTGCAATACGTTGACTTGTTTCTTCAAGCTCTACTTGGCTCGACATCTCTTGTGGGTCAAGCGTAATATCGTTTAGGCGATAAGGTGTTACATACGGGATAACCGCATAACCAGCCTTATTTACACTTAAACCAACGGTATTATTAACTTTTGCTCCAGCTGCTTCAGGAGCATGCACAAGTACCATTGTTTGGCCTTGCTCAGGTCCAAATAAAATACCGTCAGAATGAGCAACCACACTACCACTTAAGCTAACCATAGCTTGTTGATAAGAATCAGCCACACTATAAGAACCACCCACAGTTGCATAATTAGTACGATAACGACCATTTGCGTTAAATGTAGGGTTCGCATAGTCTTGATGTGACACAGAAGCGCCGTAACTAAAGCGATCACCAACCATTCCACTTGCGCCAACAGTACGGCTATCTTCAGAAGCTGTCACGTTAACGTTAACTGAATTTTTCTTAAAGTTAATTGGGAATGAAAGCGTCATTAAATATTCAGTATCATGCGATGCATCATTTGAACCGTACTCAACCTTACGGTTAATTGCAGACAAACCATAAGTTAAACCATGGTAGTTATTGCTATAACCAATTTGGTACTGCTTAGTACTTTCACTACGATTCCAATAATCAACCCATGAACCCACTACATAGAAGTTACCCCAACCTTCAGGAAGACCTTGGTTTAAAGTAATTTGGAATTCACTACGCTGATGACCCGCAGCCGCATAAGTGTTTACGCCTTTTTCTTCTAAATCGCGAATAAGCAGAGCATCACGTAATTTATAGAAGTTTTCTGTTGAGTAACGATATGCAGCAAGAGTTAAGTTTGTGTTAGTCGGAGAAATTAACTTACTATAGCTTAAACGGAAACTTTGCCCAGATTGTGATGACTGTTTTTCAAAGTCGGCTTCAGAGTGTGTAACATCTAACGCAACAGCACCAATTGGTGTAGCAAAAGCAGCACCTAATAAGACAGCAGCATAGTTTTCCGTTGCTTGGATACCTGTGTAACCTGTTAGGTAGTTGTTAATCCCTTGTTGATATTTGCCTTGAATAACCCAAGGAGTAATATCGATATCCTGATCTCGGAACTGACCTACGGTTAAAGAATAACGGTTTACGCCTGGACGGAGCATCTGTACAACTGAAGCATAGGGAACCGAAAATTTTTGTACTTGGCCATTTGCTTCAATAATAGAAACTTCAATTTCACCACCAAAACCAGTAGGGTAAAGGTCATTAATCTCAAAATTACCTGGTGCAACAGTTGTTTGATAGATAAGTTGGCCTTGTTGACGAACTTCAACTTTTGCATTGGTTTTTGCGTTACCACGAATACGCGGGGCGTAACCTAACATACTATTTGGTAGCATTCGGTCATCACTTGAGAAATCGATACCACGATAACCAATAGAGTCAAATACTTCGCCGTTGGTAAAACTATCACCAAGCGTTAAAACACCACGGTATTTAGGGAAAGCTCTTTGTAAGTATGTACTTGTTTCTTGATAATCCGATTTTGATTGATTTTCAGCAGGGGTATCTTGCCATTGCCATTGACCATTATGACGTAATTGCCAACCAGCAATATTTAAACCAGCTGTAACGCCCATAAATGCGTTTGTTGTTTCGCTTCGGTCACTAGACTGATTAAATGTTTTATAGGCACTACCACTATAAGATAGAAAACCAGCATTAATACCACGATCCCATACACTTGGGTCGACATAGCCTTGCGCATTTTTTTGCAAAGCGACTTGCGGAATAGAAATATCTACACGTAAACGAGATGTATCAAATTCATAAAATGCATTTTCAACCCACTCTTCAATTTTATAACAACTATTATTTTCTTTTTGAAGGGTAGTGTGCTTAGACAAAACGTCTTGTTTAACGCCGTACTCAAGCAGGTTCATTCCTGTAAAACACGTTTCTGCATTTTTATTAGGGTCTAATGCTTTAAAGACCATACGACGTTTACCAAACCATTGACCATTTACATATAGATCAACGTTATATTCGCCCGGTAAAACAGGGTTGCCATATTTAAAGCGAGAAATGTCAACTTTTTGAGCATCTCCAATTAAAAAAGCAGAATCAAATTCAGCCTCTACTGGAGCACTCGTAGTTGTTTCTTCTGCATGCACGAATACAGGCATTGTCATTGTGACAACACCAGAAGCCAAGTAGTAACAAATATGGCGTTTTAATAATTTATAAGATTCTTGCCTTTTTTTTGGCATAGCTAAGTCCGCCTACACATATAGGTGCTTAAATTTATTAAAAAGATAAATCTGATTACTGGAGTTTTATCGGGTGCTCAACGCGCCCACCGTAGTCATTGACATTAATAAAACTCATATCTTGAAGATTGCCATTCTTAAGTTGAACTGACGCTTCAGAAAAAGGCTTAATCATTAGCCCTTGAGGTAATAAATCAACTTTTTTATCACCTGCCTTTTGGTAAACAGAAGTCATAGTGATATGAAAAGGAGTAGGGTTTTTTACCGTTAAACTTTGACCAGATTTAACCCATTGAAGCTTATCTGATGCTAAATTCGCGTCTTCTTTAATCGATGAAGGACGATAGAAGAATTTAATCCGTGAACGAATTGCAAGTTGTAAGAAGTTATCAGGTGTCGTATCTTCACTTTTTGAAGTAGGTCTTGGAGGAATATCTAAAATATTCAACCATAAAACCGTTTCTTGCTTCTGATTTAACTGAGAAGCATTTGGTAAAGCTGTAATACGAAGAGTCTGACTTTTTGTTGCTTCAACACGAGAAATTGGAGGAGCAATCATAAAAGGAACTTTTGATTGGTCTGGTGTACTTTTTGGGTCACCTTCGTCAATCCAAGCTTGGACAAGTGCTGGCTTTGAACCGTTATTGCTAACCTGTAGCGTAACTTCTCTAGCATCTGACGGGTAAATTACACGAGTGCCATGAATTACAATTTCTGCTTGAGTAGCAGGTGCGACAACTGCTGAAGCAAATGCCAAACCTAACAAAAAATTATAACTGTTCAATTTCATTTTCGAGTTCTCAACCAAGAAAGATTCAGGAAAGCGTTACACAAAACAGGGTTTCCATGCGGACACAGAAACCCTGCTATCAATTAATTATTGATAGATAATTGTGTATTGAACAGAAGTTGTTACTTTACCAGCAGTAGAAGCGCCAGTTGCATAGTATTCAGCATAGTAGTTAAGGTCAGCACTTGCGCCTTCAGCTACGTCAACCCACTGAGAGTTAGCTTGAGCACCGTTTGCACCCGCAGCAAGTACTGGGATGAAGTTGTTGTTGCTACCTAAAAGTTGAACGTTAACGTTTTTAGCACCAGTAGCGTCTTGGTTAAGTAAACGACCAGTATTGAAGTCAACAGTTGCACCTGGTTCGAAGTAAGTAGCTACTTTACCTTGTGAACAGTTAGCTAAGTTGATTTGGAAAGGAGTACGACCAGCAACATCCCCAGCAACAGCTAAAGTTTGTTTAGAAACAGTTGGAAGAGTAACTGTGAAGTCTTTACCAGCAGGGGTAACGATGTCACAAGTTTTGTCTGTAACTAAACCATTAATTGTAATTGTACCATCAGCAGCTTGAGCATTCGCAATCCCTACAACCGAAAGAGCAGCGATCAAAGCAAGTTTTTTCATAGTGTTTTCTCAAAAGTCTGGATAAAAGTTTTAATTCCTTACTTTTCCAGTGTTTGACATCTTGAAAAGTAATGCGGCGATCTTAACACTTCTTAAACAAAATGCAAACTAGATCACATTATTTTTTCATAATTTTAATTAAATCACGTTTTTATTTGAAGTTCAGGCCAACCATTAATGGTCTACATCATTGTTTATGAAAGTTTTTTTATTTTATGAAAAAGAAAAGCTATGAAGAGAAGCAAGTTACATAAGAACACGATGTAAATAAAAAAGAATTAAACAAATTATGTGAAAAATAAGCTTAAATTCTTAGAATACAATTATATAGAATAAATTATGCATATGTATACAGAAAAAATATACAAATAGTCATTTTTTATGAAAGAAGAGTGACTCATCAATTAATTGATCAAAAAATGCGATCAATTGGACAAATCACTCTTTCATCAAACTTACTGCAGAAATAAGTTTAGATATTAATGGTAATTAATAAGCACGACTTTGTGGTTAGAACTTATGCTCTCAATGCTTGTGTCCATTTTCTCAGTATGTTGAGCTAATTTAAAAAGACTATCTTTATTTAAATATTCACTATCAAGTTTAATATTTAAATTATTTACCTCAACACATTCTATCTCGCTATGTTCTCTTGAACATGTATCCTCAACAATATTTCCTCTTATCATTATTGTGTTATTTGCATAACAAAATAATGGGGAAGTGGAAAGCACCATCAAAATAAGAAGTTTAAAAATATTATTTTTCATTTTATATACCTATTTATAAAATAGTTTATATCTATTTGATACAATATTTTTAATTTAAAAACAATTAATAATTTAAAGTTAATAGAAATTATTAATTTTCACGTGATATAAATCACATTAATTATTTTAAATAATGTAATAGTTAAAATTTTTTAAAACTATATTTTTAAACAAAGTATTAATATCTTTTAAAAAGCCAAAACACCATTCAAGATATTGATATTTATATAAATTTAAGAAAAATTTTGAAATAAAAATATTCAAAATATAATATTATTTAATAATTAATTAAACTATAACTTGTTTTTAATTCACTATGTTGCAACATAAGAAAATATAAATAATTTGCTAAATTCACTTAAAATGCGACTTACATCACCGTTATCCAAATAAATATAAAATATATTACTATTATCAATCTAATAGGATATAAAATTCACGATATAAAATATCTTTTGTTTTTAAATCAAGTAGTAGAGTACATAGAAATATTAAAATAAAATTTTATCATTTAAGCAAGTTTCAACTATTTTTTAAAAATTCCATCAACCCAAATGTTTTCAAATCAAATTATACTTCCGAAGCCTAAGCTGGAGAACAGCAATAGAATACTCAAAACCAAGAGAAATCATTTTTTATTTAAGTTGTTATAATTACTATTTGGTGTAAGAAATTTTACTTTAAGAAAAAATGATCTCCAGAAACAGAGCTACAGAGCTACAGAGCTACAGAGCTACAGAGCTACAGAGCTACAGAGCTACAGAGCTACAGAGCTACAGA
>NZ_JAHPTH010000039.1:0-630 GCF_025514195.1 Acinetobacter sp. WU_MDCI_Abxd143 | reverse complement strand
GAGCCTTCAGTTCTTGCTCTTGTTGAGGCGCTTGACTCTTACATCCCAGAACCAGAACGTGCTATCGACAAAGCATTCTTAATGCCAATCGAAGACGTATTCTCAATTTCTGGTCGTGGTACTGTAGTAACAGGCCGTGTAGAAGCTGGTATCGTTAAAGTTGGTGAAGAAGTAGAGATCGTTGGTATTAAAGATACAGTTAAAACAACTGTAACTGGCGTAGAAATGTTCCGTAAACTTCTTGACGAAGGCCGTGCAGGTGAGAACTGTGGTATCTTACTTCGTGGTACTAAGCGTGAAGATGTACAACGTGGTCAAGTACTTGCTAAACCAGGTACAATCAAGCCGCACACTAAATTCGACGCAGAAGTATACGTACTTTCTAAAGAAGAAGGTGGTCGTCACACTCCATTCTTAAATGGTTACCGTCCACAGTTCTACTTCCGTACAACTGACGTAACTGGTGCAATCCAATTACAAGACGGCGTTGAAATGGTTATGCCAGGCGACAACGTTGAAATGTCAGTAGAATTAATCCACCCAATCGCAATGGACCCAGGTCTACGTTTTGCGATCCGTGAAGGTGGTCGTACTGTAGGTGCTGGTGTTGTTGCGAAAGTAACTGCATAA
>NZ_JAHPTH010000038.1:0-698 GCF_025514195.1 Acinetobacter sp. WU_MDCI_Abxd143 | reverse complement strand
TATATAAATTTAAAGATAATTCTACAGTGGCCCTAAAGGGTACATTGGCGTTATTACAAGATTTTGGTGATGATAAAGATTTTTCTGGCCACAATTATGCCAAATGGGCTGAAGCCTATCTCATGTGGAATAATATCAGCTACTTAAATGGTGCAAATGTTTGGGCAGGTCGTCGTTTCTACAACCGTAATGATATTCATATTTCAGACTTTTATTACTGGAATCAGAGTGCGACAGGATTTGGTATAGATAATTTTAAATATAACGACTTGTACTATTCATATGTTTTCTCTCGTAAGGATGATGTATTTCAGGATAAACCAGTAAACCGCCATGATATTACTGTAAGTGGATTTAATACCAACCCAAATGGAACACTAAGTGTAGGGGTAAGCTATATCCCAAAAATAGATGAACCAGATAGCCATTCAGGTACTTCATTTAGCGTTCAGCATAAACAAAAGCTAGGTAAACTCAACAATACCTTGGCCTTTCAATATGGTTATGGTCCAGGAACTGGCTTAAGTTATACCGGTGATACAAGCTTATCGAGTAAGGATAAAAGCTGGCGTGTAGTCGAATTTATTGATGGGCAAATTACTGAAAACTTTAGCGCCCAAGCGGAGTTGATTTACCAGAAAGATGAACGAGAAGAAGCTTCAAATGAACAAGAGTGGTATTCAGCTGGTGTACGACCG
>NZ_JAHPTH010000037.1:0-1224 GCF_025514195.1 Acinetobacter sp. WU_MDCI_Abxd143 | reverse complement strand
CGGAGTTGATTTACCAGAAAGATGAACGAGAAGAAGCTTCAAATGAACAAGAGTGGTATTCAGCTGGTGTACGACCGGTATATGCATTGAATGATCAATTTAAGTTAGTAGGAGAGTTGGGTTTTGATGCAGTTAAACGTGATAAGACCGCGACTTTAACTAAGTTAACCTTTGCACCAACATGGTCACCAAAAGGAAAAGGATTTTGGGATAGACCAGAATTCCGTTTGTATTACACCTATGCGATTTGGAACAAGGAAGCCCAAGAGCGAGCTGATCTGAACAATGCAGGTTCTACATTATCTTCAACGGGTAATTTCGGGACATCACGTAATGGTAGCAATTTCGGATTGCAAGTAGAGTATTGGTGGTAATAACTAAGAAGAAAGGCTCATAAGAGCCTTTTTTTATATCATTTTTAATGTTGTATGTTTAATATTCTTTATATTTAAATTTTCTATATTTTTTTGGCTTTCTGAAAATAAAATAATCTCATTCGGATTAGGAAACTCAACTATATTCAATTGAATATTATCCTTGTTATTTTCTGCAACACTGTTAATTACATTTTTTAATGTACTTACTTTGCAGTCGATTTCATAAATATTGAGATTTCTTTGGAAATTAAAGTTATTATTTCGATCAGTAAGGTTTAAAACTTTTAAATCTTGTTCGTGAATAAGTGGTGCAGCATATTGAATGAAATCTTCTTGCCAGCTCTGTATTTTAGCCAATTCTTGCCTTAATAGGTGTCTATGTTCTAATGATTCATATTGCCATAAATGATAAAAGTGAATATATCCATCTTGCTCAATATTCCATTTACCTTTAAGAATCCCATAATTATCTAAACGGATTGGTAAGCATTTATCATTAAATAGTTTTAAGTATTTCGACCAATTTTCAGGTGTGAATTTATAATGTCTTAGTTCATAGATCATAGCTTATTACCTCTAATAACGTATTTAAAAAAATGATCTAAGTAACTTATGTATGAATATTTCCCATCATATCCGATACTAGCTACTTAGATCGATCTTAGAAATTTAATAAATGGGTAGAAACTTAAATTTCTAAGAGGTCTGTCGTTTTGGAATTAATTCAATTTTTCGTATAGGCAAATACTCCTTTATCAGTTCCTTCAATTTGTTCAATATTTTCAGGTCGTTCAAATGGCTCTGGAGTTGGATCTCCCTCTTTACGTGGACGACCGATGTCCCGGAA
>NZ_JAHPTH010000036.1:0-1408 GCF_025514195.1 Acinetobacter sp. WU_MDCI_Abxd143 | reverse complement strand
GCATCGATCATGCCTGAGATCCCGAGTGGTAATTTGAATGCACCGATCATTATGATGGCTGAAAAAATGGCCGATATCATAAAAGGTACTAAATCTTTAATATCAGATACTGATTATTTTAAAGTGGCATAAATTTCAAGGAGAGAAAAATGCTATATAAAAGTTTACTTTTAAGAGCAAGGTTAGCTACATCCCTTATGTTTTTTATTAATGGTGTGGTACTTGCTATCTGGGCTACCAATATTCCAGAACTTAAACGAAATCTTACATTAACTGACCAACAGCTTGGTTTTGCACTAAGTGGTTTTGCCGCTGGTACAATGATTACTATGTACATAGCTGGTATCTTGGCCACTAAAATTGGTACGCGGAATACTTTGGTGTTAGGAGGGATTCTTTTATCTTTCACTATTCCTTTATGTGCATATGCACCATCGTATACGACTTTTGTTGCTAGTATTTTACTGCTCGGAGTTATAAACAGTATCTATGATGTAGCAATGAATAGTCATGCATGTGTAATCGAGATTGAAAGAAAAAAAGTACTTATGCCCTCTTTCCATGCTTTATTTAGCATAGGTGGATTAATTGGTGCTTCGACTGTTGCTGTTTTACTTTCAGATAAATTAGGGGCAACTTACTGTTTAACCTTAGCTGGAGTGCTCGTATTCGTTGCAACTATAATCTCAGCCTTTTTCTTAGTAGATATTCGTCCCGAAGTCCAAGCTAATGAAGGAAAAGTGAAATTTAGATTACCAAATCGTACTCTACTCTATCTTGCATTTTTAACTTTCCTCGCCTTATTTATTGAACGAACTCTAATTGATTGGAGCTCATTATATTTGACAGATATCAGTCATGTTTCAACGAATATTGCTGCCCTAGGTTTTGCTGGTTTTAGTTTGGCTATGGCACTTACACGTTTATCTGGCGATTACTTTATTAATAAATTTGGTGAATCAAAGGTTCTTATTACTTCAGGTCTTGCGGGTGCAATTGGTTTACTATTAGCAATTATCTTCCCTACTCCTACAGTTTCTATTTTAGGATTCTTAGTAGTAGGTCTAGGTTTGGGTAATATGATTCCTGTATTTTATAGTCGAGCAGGTAAAGTATTCCCGGAATCACCTGCTGTTGGTTATGCTCTAAATGGTACATTAGGTTATACAGGATTTTTAATTGCCCCTATCATTATTGGATCTGTTTCTACAGACTATTCGCTACGCATAGCGATGGTACTTCCAGTACTTGCATTTATATTCTTAACGATAGTGCATATGAAACCAAAACAAGTGAGCATTACTACTCCACATGCGCGCTAAAATTTAGGTAAAAATGTAAACGTTTACATAATAAAGATTAAGGAGCCGACCATGGCAGAGAATACTGAAGATAAAGGTGTGGTGTA
>NZ_JAHPTH010000035.1:0-1451 GCF_025514195.1 Acinetobacter sp. WU_MDCI_Abxd143 | reverse complement strand
GAGCGTCAGGATGAATACCATGAGTTCCGTCAATCTGAACAGCATTTGTAATCTATTTAAAAGTAGTAACTAAACAAATCAGTTGCTACTTTTATTAAAAAATCTTTTTGATTTATAGAAAACTGAATATTTAATTTTATGTAATATGGTGATTCTTATGAATAATGTTCAGGAAAGAACAAAGGTAACTGCTCATGGAAGAAGCGAGCTCATCAATCATATTCAACAAAATTTAATTACATTAATTTCATCTTGTCGTTCTGTCGCAGATATGTGTCGGAAAATTGATGTAAACAGGCAGCAATTTAACAAATATCTAGCTGGTCAACATATTCCTTCTCAAAAAGTTCTTCAAAAAATTGCCCGCTATTTTATGATTGAAGCTAAAGATCTTTTAATAAATCCTAAAGACTTTAAATGCTTATATGAGGGATTAGAAAATGAAATACCAACAACCCTTCGATACTCAAACCAGTTCAATGATTTTTTACACCTTGCTAGAGCAACACCAGAACTCATGGAGGAATATTTAGGTGTTTATTATAGATATCATTATTCATCTATTTATAAAGGTAAAATTCTTCGTTCTTTAACTTACTTATATCGCAAAGATGCACTAGTTCAATATGTAACTATTGAACACTTCCCTCACTTAGATAACCCTAAAAAAAATGCTTTCAAATTTCGATATGATGGCTTCTGCTTTATGCTTGGAGATAGAGTCTTTATGATTGATATGGAAGAAAAGCAATATAATGAAATGACTTTTTCTATATTAACTACACAGCATAGACGTCCTATTAGGTTTCTTTACGGTATTCTGTCAGGTATTGCTTCTACATCTTTTAGGCAACCTTTTGCCACCAAAATGGCATTCCAATTAATCGACACAGGGCCTCTTAAAAAGCATCATCTTCAAGCTACTACTGTTCTAGAGATAAATGATTCATCAATTCCATTTGAAATTAAAGAATACCTTCTAGCAGATACCTCAAAAACGATATGGGGTGGAGCTTAAGAATTTTGAGTAATTTATCGCAAGGCTCTTACGAGCCTTTTCTTTTATTGTTTTAGCTATTACCACCAATACTCTACTTGTAATCCGAAATTGCTGCCATTACGTGATGTACCAAAATTACCCGTTGACGATAATGTAGAACCTGCATTGTTCAAATCAGCACGCTCTTGGGCTTCCTTGTTCCAAATCGCATAGGTGTAATACAAACGGAATTCTGGCCTATCCCAAAATCCTTTTCCTTTTGGTGACCATGTTGGTGCAAAGGTTAATTTAGTTAAAGTCGCGGTCTTATCACGTTTAATGGCATCAAAACCTAATTCTCCTACTAACTTAAATTGATCATTCAATGCATATATCGGTCGTACACCAGCTGAATACCACTCTTGTTCATTTGAAGCTTCTTCTCGTTCATCTTTCTGGTAAATCAACTCCG
>NZ_JAHPTH010000034.1:0-1598 GCF_025514195.1 Acinetobacter sp. WU_MDCI_Abxd143 | reverse complement strand
ATGCGCGACATATACGGAAGAACAGTACAATCAGCATATGACTATGTTGTGGTTGGTTCAGGATCAGCAGGAAGCGTTATCGCTGCACGTTTAGCTGAAGATAAAGATGTCAATGTCCTGCTTCTTGAAGCAGGTCCGGTTGACGATAGTTTATATATTCGCATGCCAGCTGCCTTAGGTTTCCCTCTTACAGATGACCGTTTCAACTGGTACATGCATTCTGAAGAAGAACCAGAGTTAAATAACCGTAAGATTTATGAAGCCCGCGGTCGAGTACTCGGTGGTTCTTCATCAATCAACGGCATGAACTGGGTTCGTGGTAATCCATGGGATTACGATAACTGGGAAGCTTTAGGTGCTAAAGGCTGGAGTTATAAAGACTGCCTACCTTATTTCAAAAAAGCTGAATCTTTCGATAAAGGCGGTGATGAATACCGTGGTGACTCAGGTCCAATGAAAATTGAAACCTGTAAAGCAAATAACCCACTGTATCAAGCCTTTCTTGAAGCGGGTGTACAGGCAGGTTATGAACGTGTAGATGACCATAATGGTTACAAGCAAGAAGGCGTTCATATTACCCAACGTAATATCCATAAAGGTTTACGCTGGAATACATCACGTGCTTATATCCATGAAAATAAGGATATCAGCCGTTTGCATGTGTGTGACAAGTCACAAGTGACCCGTATTGAGTTCGATAAGAAGAAAGCTGTACGCATCCATTTCCATTGGCATGGTATGCCTCAGGTCATTGAGATTAAGCGTGAGATTATTTTATCTGCTGGTGCCTTGCATACTCCACACATCCTGATGCTTTCAGGTATTGGTGACAAAGCCCATTTGAAAGAACATGGAATTGAATGTGTTGCTGACTTGCCTGGTGTAGGCCAAGGACTTAAAGACCATGTGGCTGCACCGGTTCAATACCGTGCAACCCAAAATGTTTCGATTGCCAAAGAGCTAACTTTGTTTGGTAAAGCAAAGCTGGGCGCTCAGTGGCAGTTCTTCAAGAAAGGTTTGGGTGCAACTAACTTCTTCGAGGTAGGTGCATTTATTCGAACTCGAGATGACATTAAAGTGCCTAACGTGCAGTTTGAGTTCATTCCATTATTAGGTGAATTCCAGCACGGTAGCGTCCAACTGGAAAATGGCTTCCAGTATTTCTTTAGCCTTATGCGTCCGACGAGTACCGGTCGGGTATGGTTAGGAAGTGCCGATCCGTTTGCAGCACCAAAATTCCGATTTAACTTTTTAAGTACAGAAGAGGACAGACGTGATGCCATTGATGCGGTTAAGGCAATCCGTAATGTTGTATCGCAAAAGGCATGGGATCACTTACGTGGTGAAGAAGTTACACCGGGACCGAATGTACAGACAGATGAAGAAATTCTGGCAATGCTAAGAGACAATGCAGGTACCAACTATCATCCGTGCTGTACATGCCGTATGGGGCACGATGAGATGAGTGTGGTGGATGAGTTTGGTCGTGTTCACACCTTAGACAATGTGCGGATTGTGGATGCATCGATCATGCCTGAGATCCCGAGTGGTAATTTGAATGCACCGATCATTATGATGGCTGAAAAAATGGCCGATAT
>NZ_JAHPTH010000033.1:0-1617 GCF_025514195.1 Acinetobacter sp. WU_MDCI_Abxd143 | reverse complement strand
TTAAACACTGTACAGCTTCAATCTAAATTCATATACCAAAACGCTTGATTCAGTTAATTTGCTAGTTCTCAATTCATTCAGATTAATTGCTTAATCTAAACTCTTGAGTGAACAATTTATTTCAGACTCAATTTTGCCAATCTGTTAATGAATAAACATGCCTTCGTCAGGTCATGCTTAATACCGTGATACTTAAATCACAGAAGTTAATAAACCAAGATCTAAATCTCTATTTACTAATTTCTGTAATCCGAACTTCTCTTAAGTTCTGGTGGAGACTAGGAGAGTCGAACTCCTGACCTCCTGCGTGCAAAGCAGGCGCTCTACCAACTAAGCTAAGTCCCCAGCTTACATCATCAGTCATGTATCTTTTATCTATAACTTCAACCAGTCAAAGTCATGGTGGGTCTGACAAGACTTGAACTTGTGACCCCACGCTTATCAAGCGTGTGCTCTAACCAACTGAGCTACAGACCCTCAGATACATCTATGAAGAACAACTTGTTGTGGATTCTTACCAATCGTCAATCTTTCGTTAAGGAGGTGATCCAGCCGCAGGTTCCCCTACGGCTACCTTGTTACGACTTCACCCCAGTCATCGGCCACACCGTGGTAACCGCCCTCTTTGCAGTTAGGCTAGCTACTTCTGGTGCAACAAACTCCCATGGTGTGACGGGCGGTGTGTACAAGGCCCGGGAACGTATTCACCGCGGCATTCTGATCCGCGATTACTAGCGATTCCGACTTCATGGAGTCGAGTTGCAGACTCCAATCCGGACTACGATCGGCTTTTTGAGATTAGCATCCTATCGCTAGGTAGCAACCCTTTGTACCGACCATTGTAGCACGTGTGTAGCCCTGGCCGTAAGGGCCATGATGACTTGACGTCGTCCCCGCCTTCCTCCAGTTTGTCACTGGCAGTATCCTTAAAGTTCCCGACATTACTCGCTGGCAAATAAGGAAAAGGGTTGCGCTCGTTGCGGGACTTAACCCAACATCTCACGACACGAGCTGACGACAGCCATGCAGCACCTGTATGTAAGTTCCCGAAGGCACCAATCCATCTCTGGAAAGTTCTTACTATGTCAAGGCCAGGTAAGGTTCTTCGCGTTGCATCGAATTAAACCACATGCTCCACCGCTTGTGCGGGCCCCCGTCAATTCATTTGAGTTTTAGTCTTGCGACCGTACTCCCCAGGCGGTCTACTTATCGCGTTAGCTGCGCCACTAAAGCCTCAAAGGCCCCAACGGCTAGTAGACATCGTTTACGGCATGGACTACCAGGGTATCTAATCCTGTTTGCTCCCCATGCTTTCGCACCTCAGCGTCAGTGTTAGGCCAGATGGCTGCCTTCGCCATCGGTATTCCTCCAGATCTCTACGCATTTCACCGCTACACCTGGAATTCTACCATCCTCTCCCACACTCTAGCTAACCAGTATCGAATGCAATTCCCAAGTTAAGCTCGGGGATTTCACATTTGACTTAATTAGCCGCCTACGCGCGCTTTACGCCCAGTAAATCCGATTAACGCTTGCACCCTCTGTATTACCGCGGCTGCTGGCACAGAGTTAGCCGGTGCTTATTCTGCGAGTAACGTCCACTATCTCTAGGTATTA
>NZ_JAHPTH010000032.1:0-1816 GCF_025514195.1 Acinetobacter sp. WU_MDCI_Abxd143 | reverse complement strand
TGAAGAAGAGATTAACGGGTAGTCAGATTGTTGCCCAAACCCTAAAGAATTATGGCGTTGAATATGTAGCCGGTATTCCTGGACACGGTATCTGGACCCAAACTGATGCATTCCTTGAGGAAGAATCAAAGATCAAGTTTATTCAGGTTTTCCATGAACAAAGTGCCGTGCACTTGGCTGATGGTTATTACCGTGTTGCTGGTAAACCAATGGCCGCGTTTACTTCAATCGGTGCTGGGGCAAGTAATACAGTTATTGGTATGGCAACAGCATTTACGGACTCAACCAGTGTCATGCTAATTACGGGTGGACCACCAACACATATGCGTGGCCATGGCCTTCTTCAGGAGCTGGAACGTTATACAGATAATGATTTCCCTAAAATCGCTGAAGCCGTATCTAAACGTCACTGGGTTGTCACCCGTGTTGAAGAATTACCTTTTGCCATGCACCGTGCATGGAGTGCGATGACTACCGGACGTCCTGGCCCGGTTCATATTGAAATTCCAATGGACGTTCAGGCTGAAGCTGCTGAAGTTGCGCTTCATCCACTGAGTGAGCGTTTACCTGTCGGCAAAGTTTATCCGGATCCGGAAGCTGTTGCAGCTGCAGCAGATGTATTACGTGATGCCAAACGTCCTGTTATGGTTATTGGTGGCGGTGTAATTACTGGTGAAGCATGGAATGAAGTTCTTGCACTGGCTGAACATCTGCAAATCCCTGTTGTAACAACCTGGAATGGTAAAAGTGGTTTCCCTGAAGATCATAAACTCTTTGCAGGTAGTGTAGGTCAAACAGGTACCCTATGCGGTAATAAAATCGCATCAACTGCTGATGTCATCATTGCTGTTGGTTGCCGTTTCACTGACTGGTCATCATCAAGCTATGCCAAAGGCGTCACCTTTGCTATTCCACCATCTAAGCTGATTCATATTGATATTGATCCGCATGAGATTGGCAAGAACTATCCGGTGACAGTCGGAATTGTATCGGATGCCCGTTATGCCTTGGCTCATATTCTTGAGAATATGAAAGAAGATACGGTAGAACGTAGTGAATACATGCAGGCTTTGAAAGAAGCACAGGATGAATGGGAATCCAAGTTAGCAACCCGTCGTGATTCGAACCGTTTCCCATTTACTTCGCAACGCCCACTTGGTGCATTACGTAAGATCTTCCCACGCAACACGATTGTAGTTGTTGGTTCTGGTAACACTCAAGGTGCAGTTAAACAGACTTTCCCTGTTTATGAACCGCGTACCCATTTAACTTCTGGTGGCTTCTCATCAATGGGTTGGGCAGTTCCAGCAGCAATTGGTGCAAAACTGGCAGCACCGGATCAACCTGTAGTCTGTATTTTAGGTGACGGTGATTTCTTAATGACCTCGCAAGAGATTGCAATCTGTAAAACCAATAATATTCCAGTGGTGTTCATTATTCAGAACAATGCAGGATATATGTCGATCCGGGGTGGTCAGCGTAAGTTGATGAGTCGCCATGTAGGTACAGAGTTTAATACTCCTGACGGAGAACCATACTCACCTGACTATAAGCTTATGGGTGAATCCTTTGGTTTACGTTCGTGGCGTGTAGAGAGTGCTGAAGAGTTAGAGCCAGTTTTACAGGCAGCTTTAGATAGTAATGAACCGGTATTAATTGAAATCCCGACAGACCGTGATGCAGCAGGTCCATGGGTGCCGGGATGGTGGGATTTCCCGATTCCGGAATACATCACTGACGAGCGTCAGGATGAATACCATGAGTTCCGTCAATCTGAACAGCATTTGTAATCTATTTAAAAGTAGTAACTAAACAA
>NZ_JAHPTH010000031.1:0-2973 GCF_025514195.1 Acinetobacter sp. WU_MDCI_Abxd143 | reverse complement strand
ATACAACTGCTTGGGTGTTGTATAGTCAAGCCTCACGAGCAATTAGTATTGGTCAGCTTCACATATCACTATGCTTCCACATCCAACCTATCAACGTCCTAGTCTCGAACGGCTCTTTAGAGGAATAAATTCCTAGGGAAATCTTATCTTGAGGTAGGCTTCCCGCTTAGATGCTTTCAGCGGTTATCCCTTCCGAACATAGCTACCCGGCGATGCGACTGGCGTCACAACCGGTACACCAGAGGTTCGTCCACTCTGGTCCTCTCGTACTAGGAGCAGATCCTCTCAAATTTCCAGCGCCCACGGTAGATAGGGACCGAACTGTCTCACGACGTTCTAAACCCAGCTCGCGTACCTCTTTAAATGGCGAACAGCCATACCCTTGGGACCTGCTTCAGCCCCAGGATGAGATGAGCCGACATCGAGGTGCCAAACACCGCCGTCGATATGAACTCTTGGGCGGTATCAGCCTGTTATCCCCAGAGTACCTTTTATCCGTTGAGCGATGGCCCTTCCATACAGAACCACCGGATCACTAAGACCTACTTTCGTACCTGCTCGACTTGTGGGTCTCGCAGTTAAGCGCGCTTTTGCCTTTATACTCTACGCGTGATTTCCGACCACGCTGAGCGCACCTTCGTACTCCTCCGTTACTCTTTAGGAGGAGACCGCCCCAGTCAAACTACCCACCAGACACGGTCCTCGTCCCGGATAACGGGACAGAGTTAGAACCTCAACATTACCAGGGTGGTATTTCAAGGACGGCTCCATTGGAACTAGCGTTCCAACTTCAAAGCCTCCCACCTATCCTACACAAGTAAGGTCAAAGTTCAGTGTCAAGCTGCAGTAAAGGTTCACGGGGTCTTTCCGTCTAGCCGCGGGTACACTGCATCTTCACAGCGATTTCGATTTCACTGAGCCTCTGCTGGAGACAGCGCCGCCATCATTATGCCATTCGTGCAGGTCGGAACTTACCCGACAAGGAATTTCGCTACCTTAGGACCGTTATAGTTACGGCCGCCGTTTACTGGGGCTTCGATCAAGAGCTTCGCTTACGCTAACCCCATCAATTAACCTTCCAGCACCGGGCAGGCATCACACCCTATACGTCCACTTTCGTGTTTGCAGAGTGCTATGTTTTTAATAAACAGTTGCAGCGGCCTGGTTTCTGCGGCTGTCGTCAGCTCAGGAAGCAAGTTCCATCACCAACAACAGCGTACCTTCTCCCGAAGTTACGGTACCATTTTGCCTAGTTCCTTCAGCAGAGTTCTCTCAAGCGCCTTGGTCTACTCGACCTGACCACCTGTGTCGGTTTCGGGTACGATTCCTGTGTAACTGAAGCTTAGAGACTTTTCCTGGAAGCATGGTATCAGCCACTTCACTGTACAAGTACAGCTTGCTATCGGATCTCAGTATAGAGTACCCCGGATTTGCCTAAGATACATACCTACATCCTTCCACCTGGACAACCAACGCCAGGCTGACTTAACCTTCTCCGTCCTCTCATCGCATTACACAGAAGTATTGGAATATTAACCAATTTCCCATCGACTACGCCTTTCGGCCTCGCCTTAGGGGTCGACTCACCCAGCCCCGATTAACGTTGGACTGGAACCCTTGGTCTTTCGGCGAACGGGTTTTTCACCCGTTTTGTCGTTACTCACGTCAGCATTCGCACTTCTGATACCTCCAGCATACTTCTCAATACACCTTCATCGGCTTACAGAACGCTCCCCTACCACTTGACTAATGTCAAATCCGCAGCTTCGGCACATAGTTTTAGCCCCGTTACATCTTCCGCGCAGGCCGACTCGACTAGTGAGCTATTACGCTTTCTTTAAAGGGTGGCTGCTTCTAAGCCAACCTCCTAGCTGTCTATGCCTTCCCACATCGTTTCCCACTTAACTATGATTTTGGGGCCTTAGCTGGCGGTCTGGATTGTTTTCCTCTTGACTACGGACGTTAGCACCCGCAGTCTGTCTCCCGGATAGTACTCATAGGTATTCGGAGTTTGCATCGGTTTGGTAAGTCGGGATGACCCCCTAGCCGAAACAGTGCTCTACCCCCTATGGTATTCGTCCGAGGCGCTACCTAAATAGCTTTCGGGGAGAACCAGCTATCACCAGGCTTGATTAGCCTTTCACCCCTATCCACAAGTCATCCCCTGGCTTTTCAACGACAGTGGGTTCGGTCCTCCAGTTAGTGTTACCCAACCTTCAACCTGCTCATGGATAGATCGCCTGGTTTCGGGTCTATACCCAGCAACTAAACGCCCTATTAAGACTCGATTTCTCTACGGCTCCCCTATACGGTTAACCTCGCTACTGAATATAAGTCGCTGACCCATTATACAAAAGGTACGCAGTCACACCACGAAGGTGCTCCCACTGCTTGTATGCATGCGGTTTCAGGATCTATTTCACTCCCCTCACAGGGGTTCTTTTCGCCTTTCCCTCACGGTACTGGTTCACTATCGGTCAGTCAGGAGTATTTAGCCTTGGAGGATGGTCCCCCCATATTCAGACAAGGTTTCACGTGCCTCGCCCTACTCGTCATCATTATGTGTGCCCTTTCGTGTACGGGAATATCACCCTCTACGTTCGCACTTCCCAGAGCGTTCCACTAAAACACACATAACTTAATGGGCTGATCCCCGTTCGCTCGCCGCTACTGAGGGAATCTCAATTGATTTCTTTTCCTAAGGGTACTGAGATGTTTCACTTCCCCTCGTTCGCCTTGCAACACTATGTATTCATGTTGCAATACCTACCTTAAAGTAGGTGGGTTCCCCCATTCAGAAATCTCCGGATCAAAGGATATTTGCCGCCTCCCCGGAGCTTTTCGCAGGCTATCACGTCTTTCATCGCCTCTGACTGCCAAGGCATCCACCACATGCACTTAATTACTTGACTATACAACCCCAAACAGTCGATGTTACCTACAAGTTAGTAACTTCAACATTTCAGTTTAGAG
>NZ_JAHPTH010000030.1:0-2986 GCF_025514195.1 Acinetobacter sp. WU_MDCI_Abxd143 | reverse complement strand
TTCCGGGACATCGGTCGTCCACGTAAAGAGGGAGATCCAACTCCAGAGCCATTTGAACGACCTGAAAATATTGAACAGATCGAAGGCACGGACAAGGGTGTATTTGCATACACTAAAAATACGTGAGTAGAGAATATGAGTATTAATGTATTTCATACCATTGAAGGTAGTGGCAAACCAGTAGTTCTAATTTCTGGTTTGGGCGGCCGTGCTTCATTTTGGGATGAAGTAAAAAAAGAGTTATTAGGGCGTTACCAAATCATTACTCTTGATCATCCGGGTGTTGGTCAAAGCCCAATTATTGGTGATCCTAATATTTCTGGAATTGCAGAAGCAGTGATAGAGATTTTAGATCATTACAAAATTCCTTCGGCTCATATTTTAGGACATTCTACCGGAAGCTTGGTTACTCAGTGCCTAGCTCTGGATTATGCAGATCGAGTAAAGAGTATAGTTTTAAGTAGTGGTTGGGCAAAACCAGACCAACGATTTATTGATTTCTTTACTTATCGAAAAGAAACCTTAGCTGTAATGGGGGAACATGCCTATAACGAGCTAACTCGTTATATCGCATATCCATCGGAATACTACGAATATCACTTTAAAAAGGAAAGTGGTGTGGTATCAACTGATTCCCCTAATAAAGAAATGATTTTAAAGCGTATTGATATGTTGTTGTCTTATTCAAGATTAGAGGAACTCAATTCAATACAACATTCAGCTTTAGTCATTGGCGCGAATGATGATTATGTCATTCCATTTTTACATTCAAAGCAACTTTTTCAAGCAATTAGCAATGCTCAATTAGTTGAGCTAAGTGGTGGTCACTTCACACCAAAGGTTAAACCTGCTGCTTATGCTGAGATTGTAAATAAGTTCTGGGAGTCTATGTAATGAGTATGAGTCACATAAAACGTGTTGGTGTTATTGGCTTTGGCGCAATGGGTAAATATGTTGTCCATTCACTACAAACACATTCAGAAAATCTTGAATTATGTTTACTGCTGAATTCCACTCCTGACAATGATGTATTGACTGAATTTAATCCAATAAACATTGAAACTAATGTTCAAGATTTAATTCAGTGGCAACCCGACCTTGTTATTGAATGTGCAGGGCATTCAGCAGTTATTCATCACGTTCCATCACTCTTACAAGCAGGAATTGATGTTGTAATCGCATCAATTGGTGTTCTAGCAGATACGGTGATTAATGACCAATTACAGTCCGCTGCTAAGCAAGGCGATGCTAGATTAATTTTGGTTTCTGGTGCCGTAGGCGGTCTGGATGCATTACGTTCTGCTAAATCTGCGGGATTAAATACGGTTGAATATCGCGGTAGAAAACCTCCAAAAGCTTGGAAAGGGTCACCAGCAGAGCAAGAGTTTGATCTAGATCAGATTAAAGAACCAACTTGTATTTTTAAGGGTACTGCTGCTGAAGCGGCAATTAAGTTCCCTAAAAATGCCAATGTGACAGCAGCGGTCGCATTATCAGGTTTGGGATTTGATGATACATCGGTTGAGCTCATTGCAGATCCGACTATCGAAAAGAATATTCATGAGGTTTCAGCAATAGGATCTTTTGGGAACTTAGATATCAGTTTGAGCAATAACCCATTACCTGAAAATCCACGCACCTCATGGTTAGCAGCATTAAGTATTGAAGAAGCAGTTACTAAACAACTGCATAGTTTGACATTCTAGGAAATAATATGAGACTTGAAGGCAAAATTGCACTTATTACAGGTGCAGGCGCAGGGATTGGCGAAGCAACAGCTTTACTTTTTGCAAAAGAAGGTGCAAAAGTTATTGTCGCTGATAGAGACTTTGAAAATGCAAAAAAAGTTGCTGATCAAATTGGTGAAAATGCTTTTGCTGTAGCAGCAGATGTAGCCAAAAGTTCTGATGTTGAAGCTATGGTTAAAGCTGGAGCAGAGCATTTTGGTGGCTTGGATATTTTAGTTAATAATGCAGGGTTTGGTACTTTAGGTACAGTTGTTACACTTGAAGAAGATCTTTGGGATAGCGTCATAGATGTTAACTTGAAAGGTGTATTCCTCTGTTCAAAATTCGCAATTCCTGAATTAATTCGACGCGGTGGTGGATCTATTGTGAATCTAGCTTCTACTATTTCAGTAGTTGGTATTCCAGATCGTGCTGCATATGTAGCAGCGAAAGGTGGTGTGGCGGCATTAACCCGTGCTATGGCATTGGATCATGCAAATGAAGGTATTCGAGTGAATAGCGTTGCTCCTGGTGTTATCAATTCAAGCTACTACGATAAAATGTTTAAAGAAGTTGAAGATCCTGTTGCATTTAAAAAAGGCTTAGAAGCACGTTCTCCTTTAAATAAAATGGGTGAACCGATTGATATTGCTAATATGATTCTATTTTTAGCATCAGATGAATCTACATTCTCAACAGGTGCTATGTTTACTATTGATGGTGGATATACTGCTCGATAGTTTAAGTGATAAAAAATGGAGCATTATGCTCCTTTTTTTATCATTAAATATTTTAAATATTTTTCCTCTTTAAATAAAATTGATATTGTTTTTAATATTAATCATAAAATTTAAATCATTTTAATAGATTATTATAAGTTATTTTAAATTTTAATAAAAAATTGTTTATTTATTGACTTGGTATAACTATTGCTAATATTATGTAAACGTTTACATAGGAGCGTATACATGAAAGTATTAAGTAAATTGTCATTATTACCAATGGCATTAATAGGGATATCTCAAGCAAATGCATTTGATTTTAATGGTTATATAAGATCAGGCGTTGGTTTTAGTGAAAAAGGGGATACACAAAGTTGTTTTTTTCTGGACGGTGCAAAAAGCAAATACCGTTTGGGTAACGAGTGTGAACAGTATGTAGAGTTAACTGGCACTCAGGAATTATATAAATTTAAAGATAATTCTACAGTGGCCCTAAAGGGTACATTGGCGTTATTACAAGATTTTGGTGATGATAAA